>NZ_JAIMAV010000051.1 GCF_023511815.1 Alicyclobacillus sp. | reverse complement strand
CCGGTGGCGCCGGAGGAGATGTGGGCGACGGAGTCCGACGGCACGCGGGTGCACGTGTGGTGCCTGCGGCCGCGGCGGCCGAACCCGGCGGGGAGGCACCCGGTCATCCTCGAGATCCACGGCGGACCGATGGCGATGTACGGGTATCGGTACTTTCACGAGTTTCAGTGTCTGGCGGCGGCCGGGTATGCGGTGGTGTACACGAATCCGCGCGGATCGCAGGGGTACGGCAAGTCGTTCTGCGACGCCATCGTCGGGCAGTGGGGTGACAAGGATTACCGCGACGTGATGGCGGGCCTCGACGCGGCGCTGGCGGCGTGGCCGGACCTGGATGGGGAGCGGCTGGGGGTCGCGGGCGGCAGTTACGGGGGTTTCATGGTGAACTGGGTGGTGTCGCACAGCGATCGCTTCAAAGCCGCGGTGACGATGCGGTCTGTGGTGAATCGGTTCAGCGCGATGGGATCGAGCGATATGGGATGGCTGCGCGTCCCGCAATACGGCACCCGCCCCTGGTGGGAGGAGCCGGAGCCGTATTGGCAGCAGTCGCCGCTGCGGTACGCGTCGAACATCCGCACGCCGCTTTTGATTGAACACCAGGAGAAGGACTTCCGCCTGCCCATCGAACAGGCGGAGCAGTTGTACAGCGCCCTCAAGTACCTGGGGCGGACGGTGGAATTGCTGCTGTACCCGGACGAGTCGCACGGCATGAGCCGCAACGGGAAACCCTGGCACCGCGTGCATCGTCTGCGCGCGATTGTGGACTGGTTTGCGCGATACATCCCGGCCGGGGCTGCCCCGGCGGTGAAATGAGAGGCCTGAGACGGGCAGGGCAACACTTCACATAAAACGTTCGCAAACTCGCCTTCCCTGGTTGAGGCGATGGCCTCGACAAGCGGTATAATGGCCAGAGGAAGGTGTTGACCATGTCCAACCATCTGGGGCAGATCATCAGCACGCTCATCACCGTGTTGTTTGCCTTGACCGTGATTGTCGTGCGCACGCGGGGTTCCAACAAGCCGGTGAACGCGAAAAAGATTTTGATCCCGCCGCTGGGCATGAGCACGGGGTTCCTCATGTTCCTGGCGCCGGAGACGCGGGACCCCTGGTTGTATGCCGGCCTGGCGTTTGCGGCGGGTGTGGTGCTGTCGTACCCGCTCATCCTCACGTCGAAGATGCACATCGTCGACGGCGAGATCCGGCTGAGGCGGTCCAAGGGGTTCCCGTTGATCCTCCTGGGATTGCTCGCGTTGCGCATTGCGCTTCACCAGTACGTGGAAGAATATGTGACCATCATCCAGACGGGATCGCTCTTTTTCATCCTGGCGTTCGGGATGATCCTGCCCTGGCGAATTGCGATGTTCCTGCGCTACCGGCGGTTGGTTCGCGAGCTGAAGGCGGACCGGCGGCGCGCAACGGCCGAGGAGGCGTCTCCGTCGGCGGCGCTGCGGGTGCGGCGCGAACCGGTGAAGTGATTCCGGCCTGAGGGTGGACAATCGGTGTCATAAAAAAGGCGGGCCCGGGGGCCCGCCTTCTGTCTGAACCGCGGATCTCAACGCGCGGGTTGTGCCTGGTTCGCGCGCAGTCGCGGGAACAGGACGTTGTTCTCCAGGTGTACGTGCAGGAACGTCTTGCCTTCAATCTCCTCGAGTTTCTGGAACACGTAGTGGTACGTGCCGCACCCGTCCTCCGGCACGGCGTAATCCCCCGTCACGCGGCGAAGTTCCTTCAGCAGGTCGCCGGCGCGGTCGTGGTCCGACTCGAGCTCCTCGAGGTCGCGGACGAGCGCGTCCAGATCCACCGGTTCGCTAGTTTGTTCCGACCCCTGCGCCGGCGTGGACGCGTGTGGCGATGTCGTCTGCGCCAGTTCGGAGCCTGCGGCGGATTCGGCCCGCTTGGCCCAGGCCGTCACGCGGGGGAAAATCCTGGTCTCCTCCTCGATGAGGTGCTGTTCGAGGTCCGTCTTGAGTTCGTGGAACAGACGGTGGACCTGCGCCAGCTCGGGATGATGCTGGCCATGCACGCGCAGGATCTTCGTCACCAGCTCGCCCATCACCGGCAGGGTGGTGTGCAGGTAGGCGTGGTGATGGTTGACGATGTGATCGACCAGATCCGAAATCGGTTGCTGCGACCAGTCGACCTCCTGCTCCGACCGAGCCCGGGCCTCGGTGTAACGTTGATTCAGTTCGTCGAGCAGAGGTTGGACGGGCACGCCCTGCTGGGATGCCGCGTCCAGCACGGATCGCTGGCCGCCGCAGCAGAAGTCAATGCCGTGCGCCCGAAACACGTCCGCCGCGCCGGGAAAACGGGTGACCACGTCGCCGACGCGGTCTTCCGGTTGAAACACATCAACCGCCTCCCCCGAAAGAATTTGAACAAGGGTGGAACCACCTTCGCGTACATCATGCGCCCGCGCCGGTCCATTCGTTGTGACGGCCGTCACTAGCCCGCTTGGCGCATGACACCGCTGGCTGTCCGCTATTTGACAAAATTCCGCGAATTGTTATCCTGAAACTGAGCAAGCGCTTGCTTTGGGTGAATTCGCCGGAATCGGGGGACCGCCGCCGCAAACACCCTCCTGCTGGCCGGAGCATGCGGTGAATTGCAAAGGAGGAGATGGCCCGTGTTGACCGAGCATGGCCGGGCGCAGCTTCAGACGCAAATGAAAGCGCATTCACCAAGGTTGTATGAAGAACTTCAGGTGTTGCGAAGCGATGGGGAGGTGACCGGACCCATCGACGACATCCCGCCGGAACGGATGCGCGAGATGTACCGGTGGATGGTGTTGATGCGCGGGTTTGATAAAAAATGCGTGACCTGGCAACGGCAGGGCCGCATCGGCACGTACGCCCCCTTCGAGGGGCAGGAGGCGGCCCAGGTGGGCAGCGCGCTGGCGCTCTCCAACAGCGATTGGATGTTCCCGACCTATCGCGATCACGCCGCCGCCATGGTTCACGGCCAAACCATGGCCAACGTCCTCCTGTACTGGATGGGCCGCATGGAGGGGTGCGTCAGCCCGCCCGGCGTGCGCGTCCTGCCGCCGTGCGTGCCCATCGCGACGCATCTGCTGCACGCCGTGGGGCTGGCCTTTGCGATGACCCTGCGCGGCGAGCGGGCGGTGGCCATCGCCTACTTCGGCGACGGCGCCACCTCCGAGGGAGACTTCCACGAGGCCCTGAACTTCGCGGGCGTGTTTCGCCTTCCGGTGATCTTCCTGTGCCAGAACAACGGCTACGCCATCAGCGTACCGTTCTCGCGCCAGTCCGCGTCGCGCACCATCGCCCAACGGGCCGTCGCGTACGACATCCCGGGGGTGCGTGTCGACGGAAACGACGTGTTCGCGGTCCACCGCGCCGTGACGCAGGCCCGGGAGCGGGCGGTGGCCGGGCTCGGGCCCACCCTGATTGAGGCGGTGACGTTTCGGTACGGTGCCCACACCACCGCCGACGATCCCACCCGCTACCGCGACCAGAGGCGGCTGTCGGAGGAGTGGCGCACCCAGCGCGATCCCATCGCCCGTCTGCGCCTGTACCTGGAACGCCGGGACCTGTGGAGCGCGCGGGAGGAGGAGGCGTGGCAGGCGGAGGCCGCGGCCCTTGTGGAGGAGGCGATGCAGGAGGCCATGGCCGCCGGAGCCGCGGATCCGCTTGCCATGTTCCAGCACGTGTACGCCGACGAACCGTGGCATCTCGCAAAGCAGCGGCGGGAGATGCTCGAGTCGCGGGGAGGTGCGTCGGCGTGAGCCGGGCGCTCCATCTGGTGCAGGCGGTTCGGGAGGCGCTCGACCTGAAGCTGGCGGACGATGAGCGTGTCGTCCTATTGGGGGAGGACATCGGGGTCAACGGGAGCGTGTTTCGCGCCACCGACGGCCTCATCGCCAAGTATGGGGAGCACCGGGTGATCGACACGCCGCTCGCGGAGTCCGGGATCATTGGGACGGCCATCGGCCTGGCTCTGGGCGGTCTCATCCCGGTGGTGGAGATCCAGTTTCTTGCCTTCATCTTCCCCGGACTCGAGCAGCTGTTCTCGCACGCCGCCCGCATGCGCCATCGAACGCGCGGGCAGTTCGGCGTGCCGATGGTCATCCGGGCGCCGTACGGCGCCGGAATCCGCGGACCGGAGCTGCACTCGGAGAGCGTCGAGGCCCTCTTCGCTCACACCCCGGGGCTCAAGGTCGTGGTCCCGGGCGATCCGCACGACGCCAAGGGCCTCCTCATCTCGGCCATCGAGGACCCGGACCCGGTGGTGTTTCTGGAGCCCACGCGCATCTACCGCGCCTTCCGCGAGGCGGTGCCGGAAGGGTTGTACCGCGTGCCCATCGGGAAGGCGAAGGTCGTCCGGGAAGGGGAGGATCTCAGCGTCATCACCTGGGGCGCCATGGTGCGGACGGCGCTTCGCGCCGCACAGCGGATGGAACAGGAGCGGGGGTGGCGATGCGAGGTGGTGGACCTGCGGACGCTGCACCCCGTCGATCGCGACGCCATCCTCGCCTCCGTGCAGAAGACGGGGCGGGCGCTGGTGGTGCACGAGGCGCACCGGACCGCGGGGCTTGGCGCCGAGATCGTCTCGCTCATCAACGAGGAGGCGTTGTTGTACCTGCAGGCACCCATCCGGCGGATCGCCGGATACGACGTCCCTGTGCCGATGTTCGCGGTGGAGGACGACTACCTGCCCACGGAGGAGCGGATCTGCCGGGGCATTGAGGAAACGATGCAGTTCTGAACCGTCCGGATTGTCAGGATGGGGAGGCGGCCGTATGATGAAAACAAGCAATCGCTTGCTTTTTGTGGGAGTGTGGCGCCGATGCCAAGACCAAGCCAGCGCGAACAGATCCTCGCGGCCGCCCGGCGGCTGTTCCGCGAGAAGGGGTATCACGGGACGACCATCCGGGAGATCGCCGAGGAGGCCGGGGTGCTCTCCGGCAGCCTGTACGCGCACATTCAGTCCAAGGAAGACCTGTTGTTTGAAATTGCCGATGAGGGCGCGCGCGCCTTCCTGGCGGCCGCCGCCGACACCGAGCGCCGCCCCGGTCCCGCCGTGGAGCGCATGCGGCACGGGTTGCGCTCGCACATCCGCGTGATTGCGGATCATCTCGACGCGGCCACGGTGTTCTTTCATGAGTGGCGGTCGCTCTCCGGGGAGCGGCGCGCCTGGATTCAGGCCAAGCGGGACGAGTACGAGGCCTTTTGGGCGCGCCTGCTGGAGGCGGGGGTGGCCGAGGGGGCCCTCTCCGTGGCGGACGCGCGGTTTGCCCGCTTGCTCCTTTTGTCCGCGGCCAACTGGGTGTATCAGTGGTACCGGCCCGACGGAGCGCTGTCGCCCGAGGAGATTGCGGATCATCTCTGGCGTCTTCTCCTCAACGGGTTGGCGGCCCCAGGGGCGGGCGTTCGGGAGAAGGAAGGGAAGACCTGTGACACAGACGCTTTACACACGCTTCATGGCGCGCATTGAGCGGGGCGAGAAGATTGAGGCCGCGGATTGGATGCCGGACGACTACCGGCAGCTGCTGCTGCGCCTCATCCACATGCATGCCGTCAGTGAGATCATGGGGGCGTACCCGGAGAAGGAGTGGGTGCCGCGGGCCCCGACGCTGCGGCGCAAGCTGTCGCTGATGGCCAAGGTGCAGGACGAGATCGGCCACGGCCAGCTGTTGTTGCGCGTGGCCGAGGACCTGGCCGAACCGCTGGGACGCACCCGGGACGATCTGATGCGCGACGTGATGACCGGGCGGGTCAAGTTTCACAACGTGTTTCATCTGGAGGCGCCGACCTGGGCCGACGCCGGGATCATCGGGTGGCTGGTGGACGGGGCGGCCATCATCACCCAGACGGCGCTGTTGGACTGCTCATACGGGCCCTACGCCCGGGTGCTCCGGCGCATCTGCGCGGAGGAGAGCTTTCACATGCAGCACGGCGAGTCCATCATTCTCACCCTGGCCGAGGGCACCCCGGCGCAGCGGGAGATGCTCCAGGAGGCCCTCGAACGTTGGTGGGAGGCGCTGCTCTTCTTCTTTGGGCCGCCGGAGGTGACGGCGTCCGCGCGAAAGATGATGGAATACCGCATTCGATCCCGCACGAACGAAGAGCTCCGCCAGAAATTCCTCAGCCGCTACGTCCCGCGCATCCGTGCCGTAGGGCTTCGCATTCCCGATTCCCGGCTGCGCTTCGACGAGGAGACGGGGCGCTGGACGTACACGGAACCGGATTGGGAACGCCTGGGCCGGATGGTGCGGGAGAACGACGGACCGAAATCGCGGGAGCGCATCGGGTTGCGGCGCCGGGCTCACGAGGAGCAGGCGTGGGTCCGCGACGCCCTGGTGCGGGCGGGGCATGCGGCGATGGTCTGAGGAGGTCTTGCCATGCGGTCGGGTGGTGTAGCGAACGGGGCGGGGGCCGCGGCTTCCCGGCCCGGCCATGAGGTGTATGAGGTGTTCGTCCAATCCTCGGCGCTGGAGCCGCACACGCATGTCGGGAGCGTCCTCGCGCCCTCCGCGGAATGGGCGCTCCAGGTCGCGCGAGAGAACTTCGCGCGCCGCGGGACCGCCGTGAACCTGTGGGTCGTGCGCCGGCGGGATATCGCGGCAACCCCGGCCGACGACGGCGATTTCTTTGTACGGGAGTTCGACCGGACGTACCGCGAGGTGTCCGGGTATTCCGACAACGCGCGACGGTGGAAACGGTTCAAGGCGCGGGCGATGACCATGGACGAGGTGATGGACGATGTGCGCGGGGGGTGAGGGGAAGTCGGCGGCACCCGGGGCGCGTGGGATGGCGCCGGAGGTGTCTGCGGCGGCACCCGAGGCGCGCGGGATGGCGCCGGAGGTGTCTGCGGCGGCACCGCAACCGGCGGTGGCGCCCGAGGCGCGTGGGATGGCGCCGGAGGTCCGCGCCGCGCTTGTGGATCTCCTGTGCCAGTTGGCGGACGACGAGCTGACGATGGGGCACCGGGATTCGCAGTGGCTCGGCCTTGCCCCGGACGTGGAGGAGGATGTCGCCTTTTCCTCCATCGCGCAGGACGAGGTCGGCCACGCCGTCTACTTCTTTGAGGCGCTGCGTCAACTCGGCGAGGACCATCCGGATGCGCTCGCGTTCGACCGGCCGCCGGCCGCCCGCCGAAACGCGCTCTTGGTGGAGCGTTCGAACAGCGACTGGGCGTACACCGTCCTCCGCCACTTCGTGTACGACGCCTGGGACGCCGTGCGCCTGCGGGCGTTGACGGCGTCCCGCGTGCCGGCGTTGGCGCAGGGTGCGGTGCGGATGCTGCGGGAGGAGCGGTACCACCTTTTGCACATGGAGACGTGGGTGAGGGCGCTCGGCCAGGCGGGCGGTGAGGCGCTCGACCGGCTCACGGCGGCGGTGCGGGCGGTGTGGCCGGACCTGGGAGATCTCTTCGATCTCGGCGCCCACGCCGACACCCTTCTGTCCGCGGGCGTCCTCCCGCAACCGGCCGATGCCCTGGTCCGCGCCTGGGTGGCCGAGGTGCGACCGGTGTTTGAGGCCTCCGGAATCCCCTGGCCCGGTCTGCCCGATCCGGCGCCAGCGTCGACCGAGGTGGTGGTGCCAGGCGGGGCAGTTGTGCCCGGCGGGGCCGTGGTGCCCGGCACGGGAGTGGTGCCAGACGGGGTTGTGGTGTCCGGCGGAAGGCCGGTGGTGTTCGGCGGCAGGCGCGGCGTTCACACCGAGGCGCTCGATGAGCTCCTGGGTGAGATGACGCAGGTGTCCGGCCCGCATCCCTCGGCGCGCTGGTGACGGGGCCGGGGGCCGGAGAGGAGGCATGGCGATGACAGCACAGCGGGGGGAGCCGGTCCGGGAGGAGCCGGGCGTCAAACCGACCGACGTGGGGGCGCATGCCGGGGCGATCCGTGGCGAGGCGGTCCGTGGTGAACCAGGTCGTGATAACCCGGCCCGTGGTGAGGCGGGCGGCGGGACGGATCGAACGATCTCGGTGCGACAGGTTTTGGATCAGGTCAAGGACCCGGAGATCCCGGCGGTGAGCATTTGCGAATTGGGGATGGTTCACCGGGTGGAGGATCGGGACGGGATCACGCGGGTGGAGCTTCTTCCGACGTATGTCGGCTGTCCCGCGTTGGATTGGATCCGCCGAGAGGTGGCCCGAGCGCTGCGGGCGGCGGGGGTGGCCGCCGAGGTGGTCTTTGTCCACGAGGTGCCATGGACACCTCAGCGCATCACGCCGGCCGGGATCGAGAAATTGAGAGGGCTTGGCATCGCGATGCCCGTGGGGGAGGATCCGCGCATTGCGCCGCATTGTCCCTACTGTGGGGCGGAGGGCGCGCAGGTAGAAAACCTGTTCGGGCCCACCCCGTGCCGGGCCGTCTTCTACTGCCGTCGGTGCCGGCAGCCGTTCGAAGGATTCAAGCCATAACCTCTGGCGAGAGCCGATGGGAGCGTGAACGTAATGGTGAAACTGGTGGTGTTGTATCGGCAACCGGCGGATCGGGCGGCGTTCGACCATCATTACGAGACTGTCCATCTGCCGCTCGCACAACGCATTCCGGGATTGGAACGGCTGGAGGTGACGCGCATCCGCGGCGACGCCGCAGGTGGCGAAGCGCCGTATTACCTGCTGGCGGAGCTGTACTTCCGGGACGAGGAGGCGTACCGGCAGGCGATGGCTTCTCCGGAGAATCGGGCGGCGGCGAAGGACGTGATGCGCTTCGCGGGTGACCTCGTCCACATGATGGTCGGCGACGTGGTGACGACGGCGTGAGACCGGGACTTCGCCCGGGAGCGGCCGCGGAGTGGGTCATCACGGTGACGGAAGACCAGTGTCCTTCCTTTGAAGGGGAGGGCCGGGTCATCCACCGGGCGCTGTCCACGGTGGCGATGATCCACCACATGGAGTGGGTGGCGCGCCGCGTCATTCTGCCCTATCTGGAGGAGGGAGAGGAAGGCATCGGGGGCGGGGTGTCCGTGCGCCATCTGGCGCCGGCGCCGGTCGGAAAGACGGTCCGGTTTCGGGCGGAGGCCGCGTTCGTGTCGGAGCGCCGGGTGGACTGCCGTGTCTGGGCGGAGCACGACCGGGCGCTGGTGGGGGAAGGGGAGGTGGTCCAATTCATTCTGCCCAAGCAGGTGTTGGAGGCGCGCATCCGGGCCATGGACTGACCGGTGGTCCGCGAAGTGAAACGGCGCGCCGGCCAGCGGGGTGCCGCTTGTCCTGCCTGACGTTTGAAGGGCCTGGCGATTGTCCGGCCCGGCGTTACCCGCGCGCCCGCCGCACTGCGCCAACCGCACCCGTACCCGTCGCACGCGCCCAGCCGCTCAGGGGTTGGCGGGCCGGTGCCTGAGCCAGCGCAGGAACTTCAGGTGCAAGGCGGCCGCCGCCATGGCGGGCGGATACACGAAAAGGGAGAAGGCCAGGCGCCATCCGTGGTAATAAAGAAGGCCAGCGGAGAGGGCGAGCGCTTCGTAACCCAGCGCGAAGCCGGTCCAAGCGGCGATGTAGAGGATGTGGCGCAGCACGGGTTGACCAAATGGGTAAAAATTCAGATATAGAATGTTCGCCGGCGGGAAGATGGCCGGAATGGCCAGCAGCATCCCCCAATCGGCTCCTTTGTCGAAATAGCCGTACAAACCCATCTCGAGGTCCAGGTACACGTCGAACAGCGTGTTGACGAGCACCGCGAACAGCGAGGTGGTGTACATCTCGAGGAGTGTCAGGCGTTTTGGGATCCTCCACACGATCCCGTAGCCGACGACGGCGGACAGGGCGATGAACAGATACGCCAAGGCGAAGTCACCCGCAGATGGTGCGTGATGCACCGGCGGCCGCGCCGCCGAGAAGGGTGTATGATCTCCAGTCTTTCGTTTGCGGTCGGTGTATATACATCGGGAACCGATCGCCGCCGCAATCTTCCCGCCTGCGGCAGGTGCCGGGCCTCCTTGTGGAGAATGGAGACGATGAAAACACGAATGACCAGGCCCGGTGCCGCCCGCGGTTGCGGGCTGAGGCCCCGCGTTGGCGCGGGCGCCGGCGGGCGCACCGCGGGGCGGAGGGCCGGGGTTGACGGTTGGCGGGAAGGAGTGGAGATCATGGCGTTGACGCCGGAGAACACGGTGGTTGGCTTTATCGGCACGGGTGTGATGGGCAAGAGCATGGTGCGCAATCTGATGAAGGCGGGTTACCGGGTGGTGGTGTACAACCGCAGCCGGGAGAAGGCGGAGGAGTTGTTGCAGGAGGGCGCCCGCTGGGCGGAGAGCATTCCGGAGCTGGCGGGTCAGGTGCAGGTGGCCATCACCATCGTGGGGTATCCGAAGGACGTCGAGGAAGTGTATCTGGGAGAGCGGGGCCTCGTTTTGCACGCGAATCCGGGGACGTACCTCATCGATATGACCACGTCCACCCCGTCGCTGGCCGAGCGCATTTACCAGGAGGCCAAGGCGCGCGGCCTGCACGCCCTGGACGCCCCGGTCTCGGGCGGTGACACGGGTGCGCGAAACGGCACGCTGACCATCATGGTCGGCGGGGACGAGGAGGCGTTCCAGGCCGTGCAGCCCATTCTCGCGGCCATGGGGAAGAACATCATCCGGCAGGGAGGGCCCGGCGCCGGACAGCACACGAAAATGTGCAACCAGATCACCATCGCGGCGAACATGATCGGCGTCAGCGAGGCGCTCGCGTACGCGGTCAAGGCGGGGCTCGACCCGTTTCGTGTCCTCCAGAGCATCGAGGCGGGCGCGGCCGGCAGCTGGTCGCTGAGCAATCTCGGCCCGCGCATGCTGAAGGGGGACTTTGCGCCCGGGTTCTACGTCAAGCACATGATCAAGGACATCACCATCGCGTTGGAGGAATCCCGCCGCATCGGCCTGGACACGCCCGGACTGGCGTTGGCGAAGTCGCTGTATGAGAAGCTGGCGGATCAGGGCGGCGCGGAGGAAGGCACTCAGGCGCTGTATCGGCTGTACGAGTGAGGTTCGGGGAGTGGCGCGGGGCGGGGCGGCGGGTCACCCCGCGGGCCCCGGCCGCACCTCGCCCCGGCCGAGGGCGCGGGGTGATCGCGCCTCCTCTCGGTAAGATTTTAGGTGAGTGATCGCGGGGGGTTCACAGATTCCGGCGATTCGGCTATAATAGTCTGAAACTGAATCCATTGCCGCTGAGTTCCGCAAGGAAGCGGGGGACCCAATCTTTCGGGGTGAATCCGGCGTCCGCCGGTAGGGCTAATCTCTGGCCCGAACCCGTCAGCTAACCTCGTAAGCGTGAGAGAGGAGCGTGTACCCGATGGTGCACCGAGTTCGTGTGTCAATCCATCCCCCGCAGGCGCAGGCCTGACGGGGTTTTTTGCTGGGCCGCGGTGGTCGTTTGAGCGTCAAACCGAACCTGGGGGGATGGAGATGGACCGGGATGTCGTGTTGTCCGGACACCTTCATGAAGCGGAGCAACACCTGATGGAGATGGTGAACGAGGAACGCCGCGCCGGAGAGTACTATCTCGCGGCGGTGGTCCAGGATTCGTTGGTGTACTCGTTGCATGGGTGGGCGGGATCGATCGCGCTGCCACAGGTGGGACAGCGTGCCGCCGAGCTGGCGGTCCGCTGCGCGCACAGGGGCGTCGGAGGCCACCGCTTCGCGGTGCACGAAGCGGTGCGCGGCGCCTACCACGCGCTGATCAACCTCGGCGGAGCTCCGGCGGAGATGGCTTCGGCCGTGGCGACCGGCGCCATGGCGGCGGTTTCGGAGGCGGAGCGGGAGGCCGCAGCGGATCTCACCGATGCCATCGTCTCCGGGCTGTGCGCCGCCGCCGCCGATCTCGGCCTCGATCCGGCGTGGATGCACGAGCTGGCGGCGCAAGCCGTGTCCCGGGGCGTAGCAGGGCGACCGGACGCGATGGACGGGGCGTGGAGGGGGGAGGACGATGGACGTGCTGCGCAAGCCTTCTCATGAACCGAACGGCGCGCCCGCGCCCGAGACCGGTTCGGCTCCGGAGCCGGAGCTCGGCAAGCTGCTGCGGGACGAGGCCATCGCGTCGCGGCTCGATGACCTCGTCGAGGCCGCGCGCCGCCGGGCGCGGCCTCAGGAGAACCGCGACAACAGCTCGCGCAGGTCGTGAATCACCGCGCGGGCGCCCCGGAGTTCCAGCGGATCGCCGAAGCCGAACTGGCACCCGATGGCCGGGATCCCCGTTTGCTGTGCCGCCTCGATGTCCGATTTTCGATCACCCACCATCCACATCGCCTCACGCCCGAATCGCGCCACGTGCCGCGCCAGGATGTCCGCTTTGGTGCGCCCGCCGATGCCGCCCAGGCACAGCGGATGCACAAAGTACCGGCGGATGTCCTGCGTCGTGAGAACGGCGTCCAGGTAGGCCTGCCCGCAGTTGCTCGCCACCGTCAGCGTGTGGCCGGCCGCGCGCAGGCCCTCCAGCACCTCGCGGGCGTGGGGCAAAAGCACATCCGTGTGCGCCATCGCCTCGCAGATGAACCGTTCACTCAGAGAAAACGCCCGTTTGCGCTCCGCCTCGCTGGCGTGCGGCATGAGCATGCGCCAGATCTCCGCATCCGGCATGCCGAAGGTCTTTCGCATTTGGTCGTCGCTCGGGATCTGGGTCCCGGAAAATTGCGCCAGGGTGCGCCGAAACGCCGGCAACACGAGGCCGGAGGTGTCAATCAGAGTTCCATCCAGGTCGAATATGAGGATCGCCATGGTTACAGTATAATCGAAGCGGACGCGGCCGGGGGCCGCGGACGGCGCGCAACGGTCGCGGCCGGGACGGGCGTTCCGGCGACGATGGGATGAAATGGAGATGGCGTGATGCGACTGGGACTGATTGGCCTTGGCAAGATGGGCTTCAACCTGGGTCTGAATCTGATGGAACACGGTCATGAGGTGGTGGCGTACGATCTGTCGTCGGACGCCGTCCGCCGGTTCGCCGAAGCGGGCGGCCGCGCGGCGGCTTCGGTGGACGACCTGGTGGACCTGCTGCCCGCGCCGCGGGTGATCTGGCTGATGGTGCCGCAGGGGAAACCGGTGGACGACCTCCTTGGCGCCATCACGCCGCGGCTTGCGGCGGACGACATCGTGATTGAGGCGGGCAATTCTCACTATCAGGACTCGTTGCGGCGTGCGGCCGCGCTGCAAGAACGGGGGATTCATTACCTGGACGTCGGGACCTCCGGCGGCATCGAGGGCGCGCGGCACGGCGCGTGCTATATGATCGGGGGTCCGCGCGACGCCTTCGCGCGCGTCGAGGCGCTTTTCCGCGACACCGCGGTGCCGGGCGGGTACCTGTACACGGGTCCGTCGGGCAGCGGACACTACGCGAAGATGGTGCACAACGGGATTGAGTACGGCATGATGGCCGCCATCGGCGAGGGTTTTGAGATCCTCGAGAAAAGCCGGTTCGACTACGATTTTGCGGCGCTGGCGCGGGTGTGGTCGAACGGATCGGTCATCCGCGGGTGGTTGATGGAGTTGACGCAGCGGGCGTTTGAGAAGGACCCGAAGCTCGCCGGCATCCGCGGGGTGATGCACTCCTCCGGGGAGGGCAAGTGGACCGTGCAGGAGGCGCTCGAGCTGGAGGCGGCGGCTCCCGTCATTGCCCTGTCGCTTCTGATGCGCTACCGGTCGCTGGAGGACGACACCTTCACCGGCAAGGTGGTCGCGGCGCTGCGCAACGAGTTCGGCGGGCACGCGGTCGAACGGGCGTAGGGCCGCGTGGCCGGCATCCGGTAAGGGGAAGGGGGGATGCGCCGTGATCATCGGATTTGGGTTTGGCAATCCGTTGACCGCCCTGCTGATGCTCGTCGCGACGAGCCTTCTCAGCTACGGGTTGTGGCGGCTCATCTCCGGCAACCGGCCGCCGCGCGATCCCGACGAGCGGCGGGAACAGTTGCGCCGCTACTACCTCGAGCAGCGGCAATTGGCCCGCCGCATGGCGCAGGAGTACGACATCAGCGACGAGGAGATTGAGCGCAGGATTGACGAGGAGCTCCGGCGGGGGCGGTAGTCTCCCGCCCGGTCACACCGGATCGCCGAGCGATTCGCCCGGGCCCAGGTCCAACAGCAACGCGCGCGCCGGACCGGCGTCGGATCCGACAAGACGCAGGGGCGCCGCCACCAACCAGTACGATTTCGGCTCGACACCGGCCAAGCGCAGGCCTTCGAGGATCACGATACCCTGTTCAAACAGCAATCTGTGCGTCTCGTGGCCGGGCTGCGCCCGCTCGATGCCGAGCGCGTCGATGCCCACGCCCCGCACCCCCGTCTCCGCCATATGGCGCGCCCCGTCCTCCGCCAGGTACACGAACGCCGGATCAAACCCCTCAACATCGGAATTGCGGGTCTTGAGCAGGATGAACTCTCCCGCCCGAATCCCGTGCGGTTCCAGGTCCGCCTGGGTGATGCCCCCCTCGACGGCCGGCAGGTGGATCACGCGGCACGGCCCCAGCCACCGCGTCACGGGGATGGTCTCGAGGGTCGGACCGCCCGGGATCATGTGCAGGGGGGCGTCCACATGCGTCCCCGTGTGCGCGTCGAGGCTGACCCGCGTCTCATGCGCGCTGCCTGTGGTGAAATCGGACGTCACCTGAAAGCGCGGTTGCTTCTCCGGCTTATTTTTGTACACCGGCATGCCTTCGTAAATCGGCGCGGAGATGTCGATCACGCGCGGCATTTCATCTCCTCCTTCTCCTGGGGGTCCGGTCCAAGGTCCGGTCGGCGGCGTCAACGCGCCCGGACCGGGTGCGCCGGGTGGTGTTCCGGTTCCGGCGTGTCCGCCGGGTTTTCCTGCCCCTGAACGGGCCACCAGCGAAATCCGTCCTCCGCCAGCAGGCGGTCGCTGGCCGAGGGCCCCCACGAGCCCGCCTGGTACAGGTGCAGCGGCATGTTGGCGCGGTGGAAGGCTTCGGCGACGGGATCGACGAATTTCCAGGCGAGCGAGACCTCGTCCCAGCGGGTGAAGAAGGTCGAATCCCCCTGCATCGCGTCCCACAACAGCCGCTCGTAGGCCTCCGGTGAACGGTCCGGTTCCTGGCTGAACTCCATCGCAATCGGCACGATGCGTTCATCGGTGCCGGGGTGTTTGGCGTTGAGCTGGATGTACACCCCCTCCTGCGGGTTCACCCGAATGACCAGCAGATTCGGGCCGAGCCGCCCCTCCGTGTTGAAGTACACGTCCTTGGGCATGTCCCGAAACTGGATGACAATCTCTGTGGCCTTGGCCGCCATTCGCTTGCCGGTGCGCAGGTAGAAGGGCACCCCCGCCCAACGGAAGTTGTCGATGTACAGACGGGCGGCGACGAACGTCTCCGTGATCGATCCCGCCGGCACGCCGGGCTCCTCCCGGTACCCGGCGACCTCCTGGCCCAGCACGCGCCCGGCGGTGTACTGCCCGCGCACGACGTGATGCACCGCTTCCTCAGGCGTGTAGCGGCGCAGCGAGCGCAGGACCTTGACCTTCTCGTCGCGGATGGCCTCCATCTTCAGCCGGCTCGGGGGTTCCATCGCGACCATCATCACCATCTGCAACATGTGATTCTGCACCATGTCGCGCAGGGCCCCGGCCGTCTCGTAGTAGCCCGCGCGATTCTCGACGCCGACTGTCTCGCTCGAGGTGATCTGGACGTTGGCGATGGCCCGGTTGTTCCACAGCGGTTCGAACACCGAGTTGGCGAAGCGCAGCACCTCGATGTTCTGGACCATCTCCTTGCCGAGGTAGTGATCAATCCGATAGATCTCCTCTTCTTCGAACACCTCGCGCAGGGCGTCGTTGAGCGCGGCGGCCGACGCCTGGTCGTGGCCGAACGGCTTCTCGATGACCAACCGCCGCCACCCGCGGGTCTTTGCGAGCCCGCTTTGTCCGAGCTGCCGCGCGACGGGGGCGAAGAAATCCGGGGCGAGCGCCAGGTAAAACAGGCGGTTGCCCGGCAGGTCCTGCTCCCGTTCCAAGGCCGCGGCCAGGTCGTTCAGGCGCGAGAAGTCCTCCGGGTTGCGCACGTCGACGGGCGCGTAGCGGATGCGCCGCAGGAAAGCGGCCAGGGTGTCGTCTCGTGCCGCCGGATGGCGGCCGAAGGTGCGGATGGCGTCGCACACCTGGTCCCGGAACCGGTCGTCGTTGAGGTTCGTGCGCGCGACGCCGATGATGGCGAACGCGTCCGGCAGGCGCCTGTCCAAAAACAGGCTGTAGAGCGCGGGCAACAGTTTGCGCCGGGCGAGATCCCCCGTGGCGCCGAACAGAAACAGGGTGTGCGGGGGTGCCTGACCGCCCGGGTCAAGCACCGGCACCTGGAAATCTGCGGACATGGGGCTGTCATCCTTTGTGTCCAAGAATGCGTCCGTGCTGGCACACGCTTTCTTATTCTACCCGCATGTCCGGTGCGCCACCAGGAAGATCTTCACTTTCCGCTACAGTTCCGTCACCTCCTGGACAATCCAGATGCCGCGCGGCCCCTGCCGCTGCGGTTGGTACAACTCCACCAGGTAGACGCAATCCCGGTGGCGGACGCGGACGACGGCGTGCATGAGGCCGTCGCCGGGATCGCGGTACTGTTCGACGAAGGTGTACACGTCCTGGGGACGCAGGCCGAGATGTCTTGTGCCGACCATCTGCGCGGTTCGGACGGGGCTGAGGCGCCACAGATTCTGTCCGGCGTCCGCCGCCCGCTGAATGCGTTCATAGTCCTCTCCCGGGATCTCGACACGGCCGGTCACCACCTCTGGACACGGCATGAAACCTCTCCTTTCGCCGCAGGGCCCTGGGTTTGTGCTACAGTGTATGTGTTCGGGCTTGGCTGAAAAGTCGGGCATGCGCCCAGGGGCGCGTGCCGGGAGCGGAGGGATGCGGATGTTAATTACGGTGGATGAATTGAAATCCCGGCTCAACGACGAACACTGGGTGGTGTTGGACTGCCGGTTCACCTTGAACCAACCGGACGCAGGCCGCCGGGCGTATCTGGAAGGGCACATCCCGGGGGCCTACTACCTGGATCTGGAGCAGGACCTGTCCGGGCCGCGGCGGGCGCACGGCGGCCGGCATCCCCTGCCGGATCCGGAGGAGCTCGCGGAGAAGCTCGCGGCCGCCGGCGTCACCGACGGGGTGCGGGTGGTGGTGTATGACGCGGGCGGCGGCATGGCCCAACGGGCGTGGTGGTTGATCCGCTACCTCGGCCACGACGCGGTGTCGGTGCTCGACGGTGGCTATCCGGCCTGGGTCGCCGCCGGCGGATCGGTGACGGACGCCCTCCCGGAGGCGCGCCCGGCCGCGTTCACGCCGCGGCTGCGGCGGGAGTGGATCGCCTCGGTGGAGGAGGTTGCCGCCGTGTCCAAAGGCGAGCGGCCGGGCGTTCTCATCGACGCCCGGGCGGGGGCGCGCTTTCGCGGCGAGGTGGAGCCGATTGACCGGGTGGCGGGCCACATTCCGGGGGCCAGGAACGCGCCGTGGGAGGAGGGCGTGGGCCCCGACGGGCGGTGGAAGGCGGCGGAGGCGCAGCGGGATCGATTCCGGTTCGTGCAGAACCCGGCGGAGGTCATCTGCTACTGCGGGTCGGGCGTGACGGCCTGCGCCAACCTGTTCGCGATGGCCCTGGCGGGCTTGGAGGGGGCCCGGCTGTACCCGGGTTCCTGGAGCGACTGGATCTCGTATCCGGACAACCCGGTCGCCACCGGCGATGCCTGAGGCGAGGCGTCCGGACCACCCACTCCCGGTCCCGCGTCTGGCGTGTCTGTGAGAAAATCGACGAGGCATGCTGGACGCTGTCACAGGATCCCGGGCCGCTCCGTCTATGGAACACAGCGGTGCAGGCCTTCGCGGGGTCGTGTGAGCTGGAACGAGAGGAGGTGGCGGGATGCGAACCGGAATATCGCCTGTGGAGACGCCGCCGTCGCGGCGCGCGCGCCGCGAACAGGCCCGGCGGCGGCGGCGCCGACGATGGCGGAACCGGCTTTTCGCCGCGACCGGGGTGATGATGGCGGCGGGGGCAGGACTGGTCGGCGTGGGTTTCGGCACGCCGTGGGGCAATCGGGAACGCCTGCTGTTGGCCGAGACCATCATCTCGACGCGGCACGCGTATCTGGCGCATTATCTGACCACCGACGCGGAGTATCGGCGGCTGATGCAGCAATTGAATCCGGCCGTGGTCAACACCCAGCACCCCAACCTGGTCCAGGTGCCGGTGCAGCCCGTCCACGAGAGCTCGTCGCAACCGGCGGTGGACATTCGGCCGGTGGCCGGCGACGGCTACACCGGATATGTGATGCTGGTGCGCGACCCGCGGTTGGTGCGCCTCGTCCCGGCGCGCGTGGTCGGGAACATGGGCGAGTACATCACGGACATGCTCCGCCGCACCGGCGCCATCGCCGGCACCAACGCCAGCGGATTTGAGGATCCGAATGGCGAAGGGTGGGGCGGAGTGCCGGTGGGCCTCGAATACGTGGATGGACGGGTCCTTCATCCGTCGCAACCGGGGTGGACGACGGTCGGATTCACGAAGGACGGGGTCCTCGTCATGGGCGATTACACGGTGGCGGACCTGAAGCGGCTCGGCGTGCGCGACGCGATGCAGTTTCACCCGGAGCTGGTCGTCGACGGCAAACCGATGATCACCTCGGGGGATGGCGGTTGGGGCTACGGGCCGCGCACCGCCATCGGGCAGGCGAAGGACGGGACCGTGATCTTCGTCGTGATCAACGGGCGGTTTCACGGCGGCTCGGGCATGGGCGCGAGCCAACGCCAGGTCATGGACCTGATGCTGCAGTACGGCGCGGTCAACGCCTGCGCGATGGACGGGGGATCGTCCAGCGTGCTCGCGTCCGACGGCAAGGTGGTCAACACCCCGTCCACGCTCGATCCCAACGGCCAACGCCACCTCCCGGACGCCTGGCTGGTGTTCCCGAGCGAGGAGGCGGCCAACCGGATGCACGCGGAGGGCGCCGGGTTGCAGGACTAGGCCGTAACGGGTGGCCTGCGGGCGCGGCACCGGCGGGATACGGCCTGCCCGCCGGGCCCGGGGCTTTTGTTCTCCGGGTCCCCGGTTCTCGGCGGGCGGTTGCCTCGCCCATCCAAGCGCCGCCGCCAAGTTCGGTATAATAAGGTCTGGTCACACGAAACCGGAAAGGTGGGGTTGCGTTGGCAAAGACCGCAACCGAGTGGGCGGCGGAGTTTCGCGAGTACGTCCGGAAGATGCTTCACTTTGAAGAGGCCATCGCGCTGATGTACTGGGATCTGCGCACCGGCGCGCCCAAGAAGGGCGTGGAGCTGCGCTCGGAGGCCATCGGCACGCTGGCGTCCGAGGCGTTCGCGATGCAGACCTCGCCGCAGTTGGAGGAGTATCTGAATGTCCTGGGTGAGCCGTCGGCGTTCGCGTCGCTCGATCCGGTGACGCAGGCGACGGTCCGCGAGGTGAAACGGGAGTTTGACCGCAACCGGAAGATCCCGGCGGATCGATTCAAGGCCTACGTGGTGCTGACCTCGCAGGCGGAATCCGTCTGGGAGGAGGCCAAGCGCAAGGCCGACTTCGCCCTGTTCCGGCCGTACCTGGAAAAGATTGTGGCAATGAAAATCGAGTTCATCGGGTACTGGGGGTTCACCGGAAACCGGTACAACACCCTGCTCGACCAGTATGAGCCGGGCCTGACGGTGGAACAGGTCGACGGCATCTTCGGCCCGTTGCGCGCGGAGACGGTGAAGTTGGTGCAGGCGATTGTCGACTCCGGGCGGCGTCCGGACCTTCGCCGTTTCCAAGGCCATTATCCGAAGGACAAGCAGCGGGCGCTGTCCATCGAGCTGTTGCGCAACATGGGCTACGATTTCAGCGCCGGACGGCTCGACGAGACGGAGCACCC
>NZ_JAIMAV010000050.1 GCF_023511815.1 Alicyclobacillus sp. | reverse complement strand
TCTTCGGAGATCACCTGGCCGCCCGTCAGGATGGCGATGTCCTGCAGCATGGCCTTGCGGCGGTCGCCGAAGCCCGGCGCCTTCACGGCCACCGCGGTGAACGTGCCGCGCAGCTTGTTGACCACCAGGGTCGCCAGCGCCTCGCCCTCCATATCCTCTGCGATGACCAGCAGCGGACGTCCCGTCTTGACCACCCGCTCGAGGACCGGCAGAAGGTCGTTGATGCTGCTGATCTTCTTATCGGTGATGAGCAGGTACGGATCCTCCAGGACGGCCTCCATCTTGTCGGTGTCGGTGACCATGTACGGCGAGATGTAGCCGCGGTCAAACTGCATGCCCTCGACGACCTCGAGTTCGGTCGAGAAGCCCTTGGATTCCTCGACGGTGATGACCCCGTCCTTGCCGACCTTCTCCATGGCGTCCGCGATGAGCACACCGATGGCCTCGTCTCCGGCGGAGATGGCGGCCACCTGCGCGATGTTCTCGCGGCCCTCGACCGGTTTGGAGATGCGCTTGATCTCCTCGACCGCGGCGTTCACCGCCTTCTCGATGCCCTTGCGCAGGATCATCGGGTTGGCGCCGGCCGCCACGTTCTTCAGACCCTCGCGGATCATCGCCTGGGCCAGCACGGTCGCGGTGGTGGTGCCGTCGCCCGCGACGTCGTTGGTCTTCGTCGCGACCTCCTTGACCAACTGCGCCCCCATCTTCTCGTACGGATCCTCCAGCTCAATCTCCTTGGCGATGGTCACACCGTCGTTGGTGATGAGCGGAGAGCCAAACTTCTTCTCCAACACCACGTTGCGGCCCTTCGGGCCGAGCGTCACTTTCACCGCGTCGGCGAGCGCGTCGACACCGCGCAGCATCGCCCGGCGCGCTTCCTCGCTGAACTTGATCTGCTTGGCCATCTGTCCGTCGCCTCCCTGCGGAAAGGTGTTTGAAGGGGTCACGAATCAAATGGGGAGTGTCTCGTCCGTCACTTCTCCACGATGGCGAGCACGTCGCTCTCGCGCAGGATCAGCAACTCCTCGCCGTCCACCTTGACCTCGGTGCCGGCGTACTTCGAGTAGATCACCCGGTCGCCGACCTTGATGTCGAGCGGGACCCGCTTGCCGTCCTCGAAGCGGCCCGGTCCAACCGCGATGACCTCGCCCTCCTGCGGCTTTTCCTTCGCCGTGTCCGGCAGCACGATGCCGCTGGCCGTCTTCTCCTCCCGTTCCACCGCGCGCACGACCACGCGGTCCGCCAGGGGTTTGAGCGTCGTCTTGGTCCCCACCGTCGCCATGTTCTGACCTCCTCAACAGATTGTTAGCACTCACCAATGCCGAGTGCTAATATCCGATTCCCATCATAGTCATGGCGGAGGCGGCTTGCAAGTTGAGAGATTTCACGCCCGCGGGTTTCCCGGCCAGCAATGAGAAATGGGAAGAAGAAGGTTCGATGAATTTGGCGAAAACGGCCAATGCGGGCCGTGAATGGGAATGATTTGGATTCGGCGAGGCGGTTCGCACGAGGTGGACGGTGGCCGAGCGGATCGCAGGGCGGTGGATGAGCCGCATTGACCGCGGGGAAGAAGTCGGTATAATCGTGCGCAAATCCACCCTGACGCGGAAAGGGCGGGAGGACGGATGCCAGGCGCCGCCACGTCGTATCTGTTGGTCTGCGACCGACACCGCACATTCACCGGGCTGGGCCGCTTTCTTCCGAAAGAAAACCGGTTCGAGGGCGAGTACTCGCTGTTGCACAACCGGCACACCCGGGACCAGTTCTTCTTGGCCCGATTCCTGCTGGCGCATCGGGAGCACCCGGTGCGGGTGATCGGAAGCGATGGCGATCAGTACTATCGGGTCTTGAACACGTACCGTCGTTTCATGGAAGAGGACATCCCGAAATACGTGGAGGAACGGGTCGGTGAGGAGCAGGCGGAGGCGGACCGCAGGTTGGCGGAGCAACAGGCGGGACAGCTTCAGCTGTTTGTGGTGAAGCACTGGATTGAACGGGAGTGGGAGGACGTCCGCCGGACCGAGGCGGAGACGGAAAAAGACCTGTACGTGTTGCTCGGAAAGGATTGGGCGTTTCAACGATCGCTGCACGCAATTCGGAGGGTCGTCGGCCGCTCAGGCAAAGAAGGGTGAGGGGCACGGCGGCCCCTCGCCCGCTTCTTCTGCACGACGTCAGAATCCTTTGTACTGCGGCTCCTCCTGCTCCAGCTGCTGCACGCGTTGTTCCAGCGTGTTGACGAGGGTCTTGGTCTGGTTCGCGGCATCGGTGTACAGCTGTTTGGCCTGCTGATTCTGCGTCTGCAGGGCGAACTGCTCAAAGCTGGCCTGGGCGCTCTTCAAACCGGCGAGGGTCTGCTTGACCTGGCTGGCAACTGTCACGCGGAATTCCTCCTTACAAAGGGTCTCCCGGCCGCGGCCAATCACCGCCGCCGAAGTACGATGTTGATTATGCGATTCGACCGCAGGCGGTATGCGGTCGGTCGTGCGCCAGTTCCAGCCAGGCGCCCGGCCGGGCGAACACCGCTACCAGTCCGTCCCCGGCGTCATACCGTGAAACCAGCCGCACCACCGTGCGGTGCCAGCCGGGGCAGGAGGGGGGTCGCGTCCATGTACGCCGGAACGTTTGGCTGCTACACCTGTTGGGCCGTGGTGTTCCTGATCATCTTCGTGCTGTTCTTCCTGTTGGTCCCGGGTTACACCACGGTGTGCACCACCACGCCGGTCTATTGAAGGCGTGACAGCCGGGGGACCGGTGCGCCATGCACCGGCCCCCCACAACCTCCTTCCATTCGCCCGCGCGCTCAGACCCGCGGCAGGGTGCCCGACAGGTGCTGCTCCGCGAACGCTACCAACCGCTTGGTGATCTCTCCCCCCACGGACCCGTTCTCGCGGGAAGACGTGTCCGCACCCAGTTGCACCCCGAATTCCGCGGCGATCTCGTACTTCATCTGTTCCAGGGCGTCCTTGGCGTGCGGGATCAGCTTCTGATTGCGGTTGTTCGGCATAACGGACCTCCTCACGGAATGGTGGGATTTATGCTCAGTCGGTAGTGTCTTCCTCAGCGGGGGTTGTTATGCAGCGCCCGCCGGCGCCGGGGCGCCCCGGGCGGGGTCGCGTTGCGCCGGCGCCGCGCCTCGGGCTCCAGGCGCTCCACGATGCACCGGGCGATGGCCGCGTGTCCGGCGTCATTCGGGTGAATGGGGCGGCGGATGGGCGAGATCAGGTCCTCGAGCCGTCCGGATCGGTAATGGTCAATCCAGTCGGCTTCGCGGCCCTCGAAGGCGGTGTGGATGTCCGCGACCTCGAACCCGAATTCTTCCGCGCACCCGCGGATCACCTGGTTCAGGCGCCCAATCCCATCCACCGCCAGCGGCTCGTTCGGCGCCGGATTGTACATGGTGCAGACCACCACCCGCGGGATGTCCGCATCCCGAAGCAGCCGGCAGAGCGGGCGGTACGCCTGTTCAAACGCGGCAATGCGGCGGTGGACGTGTTCCTCCGTGATCGTCGACAATGGCGGCGGAAGGTACTGTCGGCGCAGGAGCTTGCGCAGGTCATTCCCGCCGATCATCACGGTCGCCCACCCGGCCCGCCGCCACACCGTCTGCGGCAACATTCGCGCGGCCCACAGCAGGCGCGAGGCCGTCCACAGGTGCTGGGCCAGCACCACGCGGCCGACGGGGCGGGCCCGGCTCCCGCCCGTAAGGCGCTGCAGATGGCGGTGAACCAGCACCGCGTACGCGTTTTCCGGACGTGTCGCGTTGTAGCCGAAGGTGATGGAATCGCCGAGTGCCAGGTACACGTCCCGTGGCATGACCACCCCTCCCGGATACAGTTCATGCCAAAGGCCACGAAAGGGTCACCATTGCCGTCCTGCGCCCGGATGGCCGCATCACGCGTCCGTGTGCGGCCCGGTGCCAACCGTCGTGGGAGCGAACGAAGGATGGCCTCCCTGTTGCAACCGGTACATTCGGTGGTAGAGCCCGCCCCGCGCCAGGAGCTCCTGGTGGGTCCCCGATTCCACGATGCGGCCCCGATGAAGGACGAGGATCTGATCCGCGTCCTGAATGGTCGACAACCGATGCGCGATGGCGATGGTCGTGCGACCCTGGCGCATCTGCCGCAGCGCGGTTTGGATCAGCGCCTCCGTCTCGGTGTCGATGCTCGCCGTCGCCTCATCGAGCACCAGGATGGCGGGGTGACCCGCCATGGCTCTGGCGAAGGAGAGGAGCTGGCGCTGCCCGGCGGAAAAGGTTGCGCCGCGTTCGCCGACCTGGGCTCGGTATCCTTCCGGGAGCCGTTCGATGAACCGGTGAGCCTGGACAAAGCGGGCGGCGTCCACGGCGTCCGTCTCCGTCACGCCGGGCCGGTCCAGACGGATGTTGGTCATCACGTCCCCGCTGAACAGGAACGGGTCCTGCAGCACAAGACCAATCTGTTGGCGCAGCTCCTCCTCGGAGAACGTCTCGAGCGGCCAGCCGTCGATGGTGATGCGTCCCCTCGTCACCGGATAGAAGCGCATCAGCAGATTCATGATGCTGCTTTTGCCGGATCCGGTGTGTCCGACCAGCGCCACGGTCTGTCCGGGCAGGACCTCGAAGGAGATGTCCCGCAGGACGTCGTGGTGACCGTCGTACGAGAATGACACCCCTTCGAAGCGAATGTGGCCGCGCGTCACGCGGGGCGTCGGCCCCCCTTTGGCCGATTCCGCCGGCTGTGGCGCCAGCGTGGTGTCGTCCAAGAGCTCGAAGACTCGTCCGGCGGACACGACGGCCTGTTGAAACAGATTCAGGCGCATCATCATTTGATTGACCGGCTCAAAGAAGCGGTCCAGGTAGTTCACGAAGGCGTACAGGACGCCCACCTCGACCGGCCCGGTTCTGGAGGTGAGGCCGAACCACGCCAGAACCATCATCAGGGCCAGGGTGTAGATGAAATCGACCAGGGGCCGCAGCAGCCACCCGTTGAGGCGGATGGTTTGCATGCGCGCCAGGAAGTGCTGCCGGTTGACCTCGGCGAACTGCCGGCGCATGCGGTCCTCCTGCCCGAGGGCCTGAATGATGTGCATCCCCTGCAGCGATTCGCTGAGCCGCGTGTTCATCTGCCCGAGCCATTCACGGGTCCGGCGCACCGCCGGCCCGGCCAGGCGGCCGTACAGCGCCATGGCCGCCAGGATGAGCGGTGCCAGCGCCAGGCAGAAGGCGGCCAGGCGCGCATCCAGTGCGAACATCGAGACGAAGATGCCGATGAGGAGGACGCCGTTCTGGACGAAGGCCGACAGCACGCTGACGAACAGGTCCTTGACCGCCTCCGTGTCGTTGGTCACGCGCGAGACCACGGCGCCGGCCGGGGTGCGATCGAAGAAGGCCAGCCCCAACCGCTGCACATGGCTGAACACGTCGACTCGCAGCCGCTGCACGATGCGCAGGGCGACGGTCTGAAACAGCAGCAGCTGCAGATAGTTGAGCGTGACCGTGGCGACGAGCAATCCGAGGTACGCGCCGGCCAGGCCCGCCAGCGGCCAGGTCGGGAACCGGCGCGGTGTCAGGTAGTCATCGATGAACACCTTGGTCAAAATGGGGTTGACCACATCGGCCGCCGTGGCCAGCACCAGCAGCGTGAACGCTCCCGTCAGCAAGCGGGCGTGCGGCCGGGTGTAGCGCAAGAGCCGCCTCAGCACGCCGATGGAGCGGCGCAGGGATGGCGGTGCGTCCTCGGTGCGGCGGGCGGCCGTCATGGCCGCGGGGGTTGCGTTCACCCGGATGGTCCCTCCTCGACGAGTGCTTCCAGTTGCTGCCGGGCGAAGGTCTCGGCGTACCAGCCGCCGTTTGCCATCAGTTCCTCATGGGTCCCCGCCTCGCGGATGAGGCCGTCTTCGAGGACGAGGATGAGATCGGCGTGCTGCACGGCGCTCAGCCGGTGCGCGGTGATGATGGTCGTCCGCCCGGATCGATTCTCCCGCAGGGCTGCCAGGATCCGCGCCTCCGTCCGGCCGTCCACCGCCGATAGGGCATCGTCCAAAAGGAGCACCTCCGCATCCATCAGGAGCGCGCGGGCGATGGCGATCCGCTGGCGCTGCCCGCCCGAGAGCGTGACGCCGCGCTCCCCGACGAGTGTGCGATACCCTTCCGGGAAACGGCGGATGTCCTCATCCACATCCGCCATGGCGGCCGCCTCGCGAATGCTTTTTTCATCGGCACCGGGTCGGCCAAAGGCGATGTTGTCCGCGATGGTGGCCGAGAACAGAAACGGCTCCTGCGGGACGTACGCGATGCTGTGCCGCAGGGCGCGAAGGGTGACGTGGTCGATGGACCGCCCGCCGATCCGGATGTCGCCCTGCTCGAGGTCGAAAGCGCGGAGCATCAGCCGCAGCAGGGTGGTCTTGCCGCTGCCCGTGCGGCCGACCACGCCAAGGGTGGCCCCGCGCGGCAGGTGAAAGCGAATCTCGGAGAGGGCGGCCCGGTCGGAACCGGGGTACACGAACCGTTCAATGTCCACGTCCAGGTCGCCCGTGGGCGGGATGTCCAACGCTCCAGGGTGATCCCGGATCTCGACCGGCTCGCCGAGCAGCCGCCGGATCCGTTCGTACGAAGCGCTGCCGCGCTCCACCGTGTTGACCAGAAACCCGAAGGCGAGCATCGGCCAGATCAGTTGCCCCAGGTACATCGTGAACGAGGTCAGACCGCCCAGCGTCAGCGAGCCCTGCACCACCCACACCGCGCCGACGGCGACCGCCAGAAAGTACGAGATGCCCACAATCAACTGAATGGTCGGATCGAACAGGGCGTCGATGCGCGCCACGGCGATGTTTTTGGCCACGACGTCCGAGGAGATGGCGGTGAACGCCCGGCGTTCGCTGTCCTCCTGGCCGAACGCCTTGACGACGCGGACGCCGGCGATGTTCTCCTGCACCTTGTCGTTCAGATTGGAGAAGGCCGCTTGCGCCGCGGCGAAGCGGCGGTGCAGAAGCTGACCATAGCGGCTGGTCGCAAAGGCCATGAACGGCATCGGCAAAAGCACGACCAGTGTCAATTTCCAGCTGATGGTCACCGCCATGGTGCCGACCACCAGCGCCCCCGTGGTCAGAGAGTCGACCAGGGTGAGGATTCCGTCGCCCGCCGTCTGTTCCACCGCCTGCACATCGTTCGTCGCGTGCGCCATCATATCGCCGATCCGGTGTTGTTGGTAAAAGCGAGGTGACAGATTGGAGTAGTGTTCATAGAGTTGGTCGCGAAGCATTCTCGCCAACCGGGCCGCGGACCCGTAGAGCATCCGCCGCCACACCTGGCGCAGGACGTAGACGACGAGGGCGATGGTCAAGAGCGACGCGAGGGTTTGCGCCAGGAGCGGGGCGCCGACCTGATGCCGGCCGATGGCGTCGACCATCCGGCCGACCAACCGGGGCGGGATGAGATTCAGCACCGCCACCCCGAGGAGGATCAGCACCCCGAGCAGGTAACGCCACCACTCCCGGCGGAAAAACCAAGCGAGATCGACAAAGATGCGCAAGTTGGACCTCCTAGCGGCTCATCTGCAACAGGGCCTGCTGCAGCTCGTTCCACTCCGCCTCATCCGGGATGTTGGTCAGGCGCTCCTGCCCGTCCGGACCCGGGACGACTTTGAGCAGGGCGTACTGCTCCTCCGCCTCGAGGCTGACCGCCAACACGTATGTGCGGTCCCCCAGCGTCAATCGGTCCGACACGTAGAAGGCGTGCAGCTGCCCCTGCTCGTCCTGCAACCAGATCTCCTGCGGTGCGGCGCAGCCGCACGAGTCCTTCCCACATGCACAAGCCATCGGGATGTCTCCTTTCTCCACCGATCATCTTACACCAGCGGCCACGCCTTGGCGAGCCCGCGCGCCCGTCATTCCGCCTGCCCGTCGACTGCGGGCGCCTCGCCCGCCACCGCCCGCGGCGGGCCGGATGGCGTCCTGCGCCGGGTCCGCAGATACAACCCCACGCCCACCAAGACGCACAGGCCGCCGATGGCCTGCGGCGCACGCACCGGTTCACCCAGGAGCCAGGCCGCGAGGGCGATGGCCCCGACCGGTTCGCCCAGGACGGTGACCGAGATGAGGGACGCGTCGACGTACCGCAACAGCCAGTTGAACAGGGCGTGTCCGAACAGTGTCGGCACCAGGGCGAGCAGAGCGAAGAGCGCCCAGTCACGCGCCGGGTGGCGCCACAGGGATTGGCCGGAGAGGACGGCGGCTGCGGTGAGGACGGCCGCGGCGACGGCGAAGACCACCGTATTGTAGGCGGTGGAGGGCAGGCGGGACCTGACCCGTTGGCCGATGAGCAGGTATCCCGAGATGGCCAGGGTGCCCAAAAGGGAGAGCAGATCCCCGTACAGCGCACCTTGAGCCAAGGTGCGGTCTCCCCACGGGATGACCGCCGTGCCGGCCAGCGCCAGCGCCACGGACGCCCAGCCGGTGGCCGAGGTGCGCTCTCCAAACCACAGACGGGCCCCGAGCATGACGAACACGGGTTGCAGCGCGGTGATGATCATGGAGCTGGCTACCGAGGTGGCGTGCAGGGATCCGATCCAAGCGAGAAAGTGCAGACCGAGAAACGCGCCCGAACCCATGAGGCGCCCCCAGTCGGATACGCGAAGCGACCATAGAACATCGCGTTGGCGCCACGCCGCGGGGAAGAGCAACAGGAGGGTGATCCACAGCCGCCAGGCGCCGATCACCGCCGGCGGCGCGCTGCACCACTTGATGAAGATGGCCGAAAACGATACGGCGATGACGCCGGCGAACAGCGACACCGCCACGGGCACCGGCGGGCGAGGGGGCGTTGCCTCGAGCCCGCGGTCCTTCGCTGCGGCCGGATCCTGCGCCATCCGGGATCCTCCTTTACAGACAGGTTGCCTCCAGTATAGCGAATACGGCGGCACCCCGGGCGCAGGGCGCACCCGGGGTGCCAGGGGACAGGGCGCATGGGGCCACAAGGGGGGCTTGGGCCACGGGACCCTCCACCCCCGGGCGGCCGTGAACCACTTCAGCCAGAGCCAAAAGCGGGCTTGGGCGATGGGACCCTCCACCCAGCGGTCAGGGTTTCACAGCGCCAAAGACGGGGACGACCGAACCGTGGTAGTGGTCTTCGATGAACTGGCGCACGGTGTCCGATTGCAGGGCCGCGTCGAGCTTCTGGATGGCCGGGTTATTCTCGTCGCCCTTGCGGACCACCACCACGTTGGCGTACGTCTTGGCGGCCAGCGAGTCGGCCGATTCCTTGGCGAGCGCCTTGTCGATGGTCAGCCCGGCCTGCACCGCGTAGTTGCCGTTGATCACCGCGTAATCCACGTCCTTGAGATGGCGCGGAATGGAGGCCGCGTCCAGCTCGACAATCTGGACGTGATGCGGGTTCGCGGTGATGTCCTGCTTCGTCTCGTCGATGGTCAGCGGCTGCTTGAGCTGGATCACCCCGGCCGACTGGAGCAAAAGGAGCGCCCGCGCCTCGTTGGTGGTGTCGTTCGGCACGGCGATCTTCGCGCCGTCCGGAATGTGGGCCAGGGAGTCGCTGCGGCCCGGGTACAGTCCGAGCGGCTCAAAGTGTACCGAGACCGTCGGAACCAGATCGGTGTGGTTCTGCTTGTTGTACTCCTCGAGGTACGGGACGTGCTGGAAGAAATTCGCGTCCAGGCTGCCCTCGGCGAGCGCGCGGTTGGGCTGGACATAATCCTGGAATTCGACCACCTGCAGGTCGATGCCCTCCTTGGCGAGGATGGGCTTGACGGCGTTCAGAATCTCGGCGTGCGGGACGGGGCTGGCGCCGACCTTCAACACGGTCGCCTTGCCGGCACCATCCGTCGGCGCGGTGGAGGCGGCGGTGTTGCCCGCGGTGTTTTCGGCAGCTCCGCAGCCCGCGACGAGCGCGGCGGAAGCGAACAGGGCGGCGGTCCAACGAAGAATGGATGTGCGTGGCATGTCGTGACCCCTCTCTTTGTGGATGGCCGACTCCCGGCCTCATTGGTCGATCCCGGTGTTGTCCGGGCCACGAAAAAGCCCTCGTTTCCATGAACGAGGGCGTGTTTTCTCGGGCGCCTCTCATCTCTCGGAAACACCTGGGTTCCGCAGGAGTTAGCACCGTGCGCGCTGCGGCGCCGGTTGCCGGGCTTCATCGGGCCAGTCCCTCAGCCTTCTCTCGATAAGAGCGAAACAGCGGTATGCGCTTGTGATGTCGACCCCGGCCGGGGGCGCCGTGAGTTCGCACGGCGTACGGTGTGCATGCTAATGCGGATTGTCCGGTTTGTCAAGAGGGAGATGAAACAGCCTGCGAGGAGCGAGAATCGCGAACGACCGTTTCCGTTGTGAATTTTGCTGTTGACAAAGGCATCGTCCGGCGTTACGCTAACGTGCGAGAAAACTCGATAGGCGGGATCTCATCCAGAGCGGCTGAGGGACAGGCCCTATGACGCCCAGCAACCGGCCGAGAGTCGGTGCCAATTCCTGCGGACCCCGGGGTCCGAGAGATGAGAGAAGTGCCGCGTTCACTCGCGCCCTTCTCGGGCGCGTTTGTTTTTCGCGCGCCTTCGGGCGCTTTTTTCATGTTGGCTTTTTCTTGGAGGTGTGGCGGAATGCATGCGATAGAACTGGAGTCCATCGAGAAAATCTACTCGGGCGGCAAGCAGGCGGTGAAGGCCCTGGAGGACGTGACGCTTCGCATCGAACAGGGCCAGTTCTACGGGATCATCGGCCAGTCCGGCGCCGGCAAGAGCACGCTGCTGCGCTGCATCAACCTGCTCGAGCGCCCGACGCGGGGCACCGTCACCGTCATGGGCAAGCGGCTGACGGATCTCGCGCCGCGCGCCCTGCAGCGGGAGCGCGCGCGGATCGGGATGATCTTCCAACACTTTCACCTGTTGCAGTCCGCCACCGTGGCCGACAACGTGGCGTTTCCGCTCCGTTTGGCGGGGGTGCCGCGGCGCCAGGCGCAGGTGCGCGTGGCGGAACTGTTGGAGCTGGTCGGTCTGGAGGGCCATGAGGCGAAGTATCCCGCGCAGCTGTCCGGGGGGCAGAAGCAGCGCGTCGCCATCGCCCGCGCGCTCGCCAATGACCCGGCGGTGCTGCTGTGCGACGAGGCGACCAGCGCGCTCGATCCGAACACCACCCAGTCCATCCTCGACCTGTTGCTCTCCATTCAGGCCCGGCTGGGCCTGACCGTCGTGATGGTCACGCACGAGATGGCGGTGGTCCAGCGCGTGTGCGATCGCGTCGCCGTGATGGACCACGGCCGCCTGGTCGAGGAGGGGCCGCTGGCGCAGGTGTTCGTCTCGCCCCAGCATGAGGTGACGCGAACGCTGTTGCAGGCGGGCGATCCGGAGGCGCAACGCGTCCGTCCGGTCCGGGGCGGCACGGTCGTCCGCGTCGTCTGCGCCGGCGCGGCGGCGCAGGGGCCGTTTCTGCAGGAGGCGGCGGCCAGGACCTCGACGGAGGTCAGCATTCTTCACGGGTCGGTGGATCGCATCAAGGACGAGCCGTTCGCCCGGCTGACGGTGGAGTGGACCGGGGATCCCCCGCGCGTGCACCAGGCGTTGAATCTGCTCCAAACGCGCGGATGCCGGATTGACATTTGGCAGGAGGAGGGATGGCGCTGTGCTCTCTGATATTGTGTGGCCCGAGATCTGGCAGGCGACGGGCGCGACGCTGTACATGGTGCTGGTGGGAACGGCCCTGTCGACGGTGATCGGCCTGCCCATCGGGGTGTTGCTGGTCCTGTTTTCCCCGCGCCATCTGCTGGCCAACCGCCCGGTGTACCAGGTGCTGTCCCTGGTGGTCAACGTGCTGAGGTCCGTGCCGTTCATCATCCTGATGATCGCGCTCATCCCGTTCACCGAGTGGGTGATGGGGACGTCCATCGGGACCAACGCCGCCATCGTCCCCTTGGTGGTGGGGGCCGCGCCGTTTTACGCCCGCCTGGCGGAGACGGCGTTGCGCGAGGTCGATCCGGGGGTCATCGAGGCGGCCCAGGCGATGGGGGCCAGCACCTGGCAGATTGTCCTGCGCGTGCTGCTGCCGGAGGCGAGGGCGGGCATCCTGTCGGGGATTGTGATCACCGCGGTGGCCCTGGTCAGTTACTCGGCGATGGCCGGGGTCATCGGTGGCGGCGGATTGGGCGACCTCGCGGTTCGCTACGGATATGACCGCTTCCAAACGGACGTGATGTTGGTTACGATTGTGGTGATGATGGTGCTCGTCCAAGTGATGCAGGGCGTCGGCGACTGGTGGGTCGCCCGGCTGTCCCGGCGAGGAGGCTGAGGGTGTTGTTGACGCACGTGGTGTTCTTCAAGCTCAGGGACCCCAATCCGGAGAACGCGCAGCGGCTCTGCCGCAGGATTCTCGAACTGCAGGGACAGATTCCGGTGCTCCGGTCCATCGAGGCCGGGGTCGACGTGGTGCGCGAGCCACGTTCGTACGACCTGGCGCTCATCGCGCGGTTCGATTCTCTGGAGGATATGAAGGCGTACCAGGTGCATCCGGTCCATCAGGCGCTGTTGGTGGAGCTGAAGGCGGAGGCGATTGGCTCCGCGGCGGTGGATTTCGAGTCGTGAGGCCGAAAGGCGTGCGGGGCCGCCCCCGGTTGGTGGAGCGGCCGGCGCGACTGTTCGAGCCTCAAGAGCTATCGGGGCTGCTGATGGTGTGCGGGGCCGCCCCCGGTCGGGTGCGGCCCCGCGGCGTGTTGCGATGGCGTGGTCAGACGGTGAGAGTATGGCTTTCTCAGGTGGCTGGGGTCGGGGTGCCGACGGTCACCGCGCCATCGTCCGAGATGTGGATGGCCAGGGGATCGACCGGCGTATCCAGGGTCTTCACCAGGCTCGAGGAGCCTTTGGCGTCGGCGTTCGCACCACCGGTCTCCCCGGCGCTGTTGCCGCTGCCGCCGGTGCCGACGCCGGCCGATGCGGCGGGCGGCGCGTACCGGTAGACGGCGGTTGCCTCCCCCTGGTCGTTGAGCAGCGCGTAGTACAGGTCGTTGTCGACGGCGCGCAGCAGGGCCGCGTTTCTCTGGATCAGCGTCAGGCCGTGCTTGTTGTACACCAGCACGTTGTGCGTTCCCTCGGCGAAGTCCTGGATGAACAGGTCGTTGGTCGTCTCGCTGACCGCGATGCGGTCAATCCGGCGCCCGCCCAGGGGGACCTGGGACATCTCGCTCATGATGTTGAAATGGTACACCTGGTCCGATTGGCTGTTGCCGATGAGCACATAGATGTCGTTGGTCGTGTCGCTGAACTCAATCTGCTTGAACGTGGTTGTGCTGTACAGCCGGGAGAAGGTCTGGATCAGCCGCACCGTCTGCGTCGCGATGTCGATGGTGGCCAGTGCCAGCCGGTGATCGGAGCCGACGCTGAACTTTTCCCCGACGAACAGCGCGCTGTCCTGCACCCATTTGAGGTAGACGACGGGCGCCTTCATCTGGATGGTCTCCAGGTCGCCGTCCTTGCCCAGTTCCACCACGTGGACCTGATTCGCGTCATCCGTGTAGGCGGCGTACCGTCCGTCATCCGACACGGCGAGGGTCGGATGCAACTGCCGCAGGTTCGCGAGCTGTTGCTTCACCCGGTCCGTCGCCGACGGGGATGGGGCGCCCTGGGGAGACTCGGACGCCGGAGTGCGCGGACCCGCCAGGATGGCGTTGTAGTGGTAAAACACCCCGACCTGCAGCGCGGTCACGACCGCCACGAACGCCGCAATCCTTCGTCCCGTTTTGCGCTTCTTTCCTTCCACCGGTTCACCCCCTGTTCTCGCTCGGCATGACGATGAACGCGGTGGCCACCTTGCGCTCACCGAGGATGTCCACCGGCTGATTGACGAGCTTGCCGTTGTACACCATCGTCGACGAGGAACCGCCGTCGAGGTTCACCGCGAGGGTGGCTCCGTACTCGAGCATGATGTCCTGAATGTCCTTGAGCGAGGCGCCGAGATTGTCCGGTCCGTGAATGAACCGGCCATCCGTCACCACGAAGATGATGGTCCCATCGGCCGTCTGTCCGATGGCGGTGCGGGGGGCGAGGCCCCAACCGCCGTCGCCCTGGATCTGTCCCTTCCCGTCGCGCACCAGCACCGGTCCGAAGGAGACCGCCTCCTGCACGTGCAGCTTGCGAAGCTGGGGAACCGAGTAATTCCCGGCCACGAGCACGCCCTCGTCGGTGATGCCGATCACCGGCTGCTGATACCATTGGCTCTCATCGTTGCCGACCAGCTGGCCGTCGTGCATCGTGATGCCGAGCGGCATCCCTCCGGTGCCATGCCAGCCGACGTCCTGGAAACCGCCGGCGTTGACGCCCGCGATGGCGCCGTTTTCCTTCACCAACTCGGAGACCGTCTGGCCCGCGACCCCGAGATCCTTGGTCACCGCGACCTTGACCAGGTTCGGATTGTGGACCAGCATCACCTTGGCCGAGAAGGTCCGGCCCGTGTAGTCGTGGATCTCAATGGAGTTGTCCGTCACATTGCGAAAATCCTGCGTCACCGTCATGTCCGCGCTGGCGACGCGCGCGTTCACATCGCCGATGTGCGGCATATGCTGCGCAATCTCGGCGTCCGACAGGAGAAACAGCGACAGCGGCCGCAGCAGGTACTGGTGGCGCGTCGTCGCCAGGGAGTCGATGACGAAGTTGCGCAGCGCCGTGAACGGTCCCACGAACAGAAGCAGCGATGACGACACGTATATATACAAAACTGCCGCGATGCCCGCGACGAGCTTGCGCATGCTCCATCCTCCCGACATGGCCGGGCGTGTGAACACCCGATGATAACGGAGTTTATTCTAGCACAGAATTCGACAGAGCCGCTAGACGGGGGCATCTTGGGGGGATGGGAATGCGGCCCCGGCGGGAGGACACGCGCGCCGGAGCCGCATCGTCCGCCGAAGGATGGGGCCAAAGGGCGTGGGGCCTCCTTCGGAGGGGTCAGCGGGCACCGGGCCTGCGATGGACCACGGGGCCGGCCGGCGGGAAGGGCGGCGGGCCCATGGGGCCGGGCGCGGGGAAGATGGGCGATCCCGACGGAATCCACCCGCGCCGCTTGGCGCCTTTGTGCGCCATCTTGACCATCTCCTGAACCCGTTCGTCCTGTGCCACGTTGAAGACCAGGGAACCGAATTTAATCAGGGTGTCCAACCGCATGACCGTCGACCTCCAACCCTGTCCGGTGTCGTCACGATGCCAGTGTATGAACGGTATCTCGAGGACACCCGGGCGCATGCCGAAGCTCACCCCGGGGCGCAGGCGCGGCCAGGGTAAACCGGCAAGGCCCACATGGATGAGGCCCGGGCGCATCGGGCAAGGCCGACATGGACGCCATCCGGCGCATCGGGCATGATGTATATGGAAAGAAGACAACAGGAAGACCACCAGGCACGCCTGGGGCTGGAGGGGAATCACGATGCGGATGACCGGAAACACAGTGCTCATCACGGGCGGCGCCACCGGGATTGGACTGGCGATCGCGGAGCGGTTTCTCGCGGAGGGCAACGACGTGATTGTCTGCGGGCGGCGCGCGGACCGGTTGGACGAGGCCCGGCGGCGTTACCCGCGGCTGAACACCCGCGTCTGCGATGTGGCGGAACCGGGACAGCGGGAGGCGCTCGCCGAATGGGTGGTCGAGGCGTTCCCCGAATTGAATGTGGTCGTCAACAACGCCGGCATTCAACAGCGGGCGCACGTGCTGCACAGTCCGCTGACGTGGGCCCAGATGGAACAGGAGCTGGCCATCAACCTCGCGGCTCCGATGCATCTGACGCAGCTCTTGCTGCCGCACCTCACTCGGCGGGCCAACGCCGCCATTCTCATGGTATCGTCCGGATTGGCGCTGGCCCCGGCCGTCTGGGCGCCTGTGTACAGCGCCACCAAGGCGGCGTTGCACAGCTACACCGTGTCGCTGCGCATCCAGCTGGAGCCTGCCGGAGTGGAGGTGATTGAAATCCTGCCGCCGGCGGTCAACACGGACCTCGGGGGACCCGGGTTGCACACCTTCGGTGTCCCGGTGGACGCGTTTGCCGACGGGGTGTTCGCCGCGCTGCGGGATGGCCGGCAGGTGATCCCGTACGGGGGCACCGAGGAGCGGCTCGCGCTGGACGCCCGCGGGGCGGAGGCGGCGGCACGCCAGATGTGGGCCGGATTCCTGCGGAACAACCCCGAATTCACCGGTCGCTGAGCGGTCCTGGGGCTTGCCACCGGCGCATGTGCGGACACCGGCAGACCGGCGTGGACGGGCGGGCGCGAGGCCCCGGGCCGGCTCGAGGCCCCGGGCGGGCGCGAGGCTCCCGGCGGGATTTCGGGGCGATCCGCTTCACAGCCCAAACAGGAGCGTGTCGCCGATGAACCCGCCCGGGCGCGTCCCCGGCGGAATGGCGAACAGCGCGCTGCCGAAGTGAGTGGTGTACTCGTTGAGCAGGTCCCCTTCCTGCAGACGGCGCAGGAGGGGGATGAACTGGCGCTCTGGGTCGCGCTGAAACGACAGAAAACAGAGTCCAGCGTCGTAGAGGCCGGTTTTGGGATCGAGGCCGCCGATGTACGAGTACCCGCGCCGCAGGATCTGCACACTTCCGTCGCCGCGGGCGAGGCGGACATGGGAGTCCGGCGGGAGCTTCGCGGGGTCGACCGGATCGAACTCATCCTGCCGGCCGAACGGTGCGCCGCTTGCCTTGTGGCGTCCGAAGGTGCGCTCCTGCTCGGTCAGGGAGGTGCGGTCCCAGACCTCCAGGTGCATCCTGATCTGGCGGATCGCCAGGTACGTTCCGCCGCGCATCCAGGCCGGTGCGTCGTTCGGTCCCACCCACACGTGTTGCCGAAGGCCGGCCTCGGTGAGCACCGCGCGATTGGCCGTTCCGTCCTTGAAGCCGAACAGGTTGCGCGGGGTCTGGCCGGAGGTCGAATCGGACGCGCCGCCCGCGGCCGTCCTCTGGCCGCCTCCCGACATCGTGCCGGGGACCTGGGGCATGCCGAGAAAACCGCGCTGGAGCCAGCGGATCGCGGCCACCCCGGCGGCGGTCCGGACCAGATTCCGCACCGCGTGAAACGCCACCTGCGCGTCGTCGGCGCACGCCTGAACGACCAGGTCGCCTCCGCACCACATGGGGTCGAGCGCGTCCCGCGGCATCGACGGGATGTCGGTCAACGCCTTGGGCCGCTTTGAGGCGAGGCCGAACCGGTCCGTGCCGTGCAGTTCGAACAGCGATGGGCCGAACCCGAAGGTCACCGTCAGCCGGGAGGCCGGGAGGCCCACGGCCTCTCCGGTGTCCTGAGGTGGGAGCGCGGCCAGCGAGGCGTCGTCCGTCAGTTGGAGCCCCTGGGTCATGCGCGCCGCCTGATCCGTCCACGTGCGCAAAAGGTCCCGCAGGTCGCTCACGCGCTCGGTGGTGACGTCGAGCGCGGCGAGCACCAGATGGGCCTGCTGCGGTGTGGCGATCCCCGCCTGGTTGTCACCGTAAAACGGAACCCGATCCAGGGCCGCCCCCGCCCCCATGACCGGCGCGGGGGCCGGCGGGGAGGGATGCCACAGGGCGCGGGACACCGCCGCCCCGACGACCAGACCCAGGGCGCCCGTGGCGCTGGTGCGCAGCATTTCACGGCGCGTGAGGCGGCGGTTCCACCAGCCCGGCGGGTTGGTCCCCGTGGGGGGCGTGGGATTGGACATGGGTCAGACCTCCTTCGGCCGCGGGATCACCCGAGGATCTTGGCCGCCTGGGCCAAGGGCTCCGCGGCGGCCTGGATGGCCCGGCTGATGGCCCGGGTGTCGGCGTCCTTCAGCTTGGTGTACGTGACAAAGCCGTCCCCGCTGCGGTAGGGCGCGAGCGCCTCGTCGAGGGCCCGGAAGCGGGATTGAACCGTGGCGTCGAGCCCGGCGTCCTGCGCCCGAACGATGGGCTCGATGGCCTCGTAGGCCTGCTTCGAGCCCTCGATGTTGGCGGCGAGATCGACCAGGTCCAGGTGGGAGTACCGCTCCTCCTCACCGGTGATCTTGGTGGTCGCGGCTTCGTTGAGCAATTCCACCGCGCCGGCCACCACCTCGCCGGGCTGGATGGTGCGCGCCTGAATCTGGCTCGCGAGCTGGGCCACGTCGGCGTCCAGCCGATTTGCGACATCGGTGAGCCCCTCGGTGGATCCGGTCTGCCACAACGCCTTCTCGATCCGGTGGAATCCGCGCCACTGGGTCGGATCGACATCCCCTTCCCGGGCGTCGATGTCCGGATCGAGATCTCCGAACGTCTCCGCGATGGGTTCAATCCGTTCGTAGTACACCCGCGCCTGCGGATACAGGGCCTTCGCCTTCGCCACATCCCCCTGCCGCACGGCGTCGGTGAAGCGCTTGGTCGCCCGCTGGAGCGCCTGAACCTGTTCCACCGTCCAATCGTGGTACCGATCCGCCGCCTGATCGAGCGCCGCGTTGCCGGAGGTCTGTCCCCCGCCGTCCTTGGCCGCCTGGCCGAGGCGCTGAAGGGCGTCGGCGAGCTGTTGGGCGAGTTGGCCGAGCGTCTTCGCATCCGGGACGGAGGCGTTCGCCCCGGCGGTCAGCGGGCTCAGGAATTTCTCGACGTCCGCGTACTGCACCGGAAATCGGGGACGCACGGCGTCTTCGAACGACGCCCAGGTTTCGTTGAGCTGTTTGGCCGCCGCCTTCAGCGAGCCTCCACCGCCCTGTTGCAGGGCGGACTGGAAGGCCTGCACCTGTTGCAGCATCTCGTTCACGCCCCGCGAAATGTCCGCGCCGGCCGGTGCGGCGGAGGCATTGGCGGCGGGGGTGGAGTTCGGCGCGGCGGGCGTCGACGGGCCGGACGACGCCGGCGAGGTGCCGCACCCCGCGGTGATGAGCAGGGCCGCGGCCATCACAGCGAATCGCCCCGAGCGTCGTGCGTGCGTCCTGGAGATGAACGGAGTCCGGCTGGAGTCTGTCATCGTGTCCCTCCCAGCGCCCCAACGGGGCACCGCGTGAAGCGCGCCGATGGAGCGGTTTCCATGCAATCAATAGTTGACTGATTTAATCATGTTTCTATCTGCAGACTGTAGCAGTTTGTATAGGCTAAGTAAATGGGTTAGGCATGCGTCGATTGTGGCAAAAGTGTGTCATGCACCGGCCTGTCGCGGCGCTCGGTTGAGCCGACGCCCCTCACGCGGCACGACCCCGCCGCTGGCGGAGAACCCCGGAGGCCGGCGGGATCGACAGGTGGAATAGGGCTGCCATCGCCGGCACATCCTACCTCGTGGCCGAGAATGGACCACCATGACGCCGGGAGGGACTTCACATGAACTTTGGCGCACACGAGTTGTTGGAGACCCAGGAGGCCCTGCGCTCCAAGGCCGCGCACATCGAACTGTACGGGGTGCTGATGGAGATGGCGCAGGACCCGCAGCTGCGGTCACTGCTGGAGGGGCAGCAGCGGCGGATGATGAACGGGTATCAACAGGGGGTCGCGCTGCTTTCGGGCCGGGGCATGCAGGCGCCGATGCCAACGCCCATGACGAGCTCGCCCATGCACCAGGGGGCGCAGCTGGGTCTGCACCAGCCGATGATGGCGCCGCCCAATCCGCATCCGGGACGCCTCTCGGATCAGACCATCGCGACCCTGGCGCTGAACATGCACAAGACCGGGGCCGCCGTCGGGATGCTGTGGGCGGGCGAGTGTGTCGATCCGCAGATCCGCAACTACCACGTCCACGGCGCCAACGAGTGCCAGCAGATGGCATATGAAATCTGGCACTACATGAACGCCAAGGGCTATTACCAGGTGGCTCAGTTCAACCCGCAGACGGCGAACACCATGGTGCAGGCGTTCCAGACCCAGCCGATGCCGGTCTACAACCCGCCCGCCATGCAATGACCCGGCATCGCCCGCAGGGTGGCATCCTCGCGATGTCGTGACCCGCAACGCACCGGCCGGCGCCCCGCGGCGCCGGCTCTTTTGTTTGCGGCGTGCCCGGAAAGCACGCGTCGTCCAGCCGGTGAAAGTCCGGCCTCGGAAAGGGCCAAGACATCCGAGTAGCTAGG
>NZ_JAIMAV010000049.1 GCF_023511815.1 Alicyclobacillus sp. | reverse complement strand
CCCACGAGCCCCGTGAAGGGCTACTCGCTTTCGAGGCGAGCTCTTTCGACCACTCAGACATCTCTCCGCGTCGACCCTAAGGTGGATTCACTTGTCCTCCGGCCGCCTCCGGCGGAGGGACCGGAAGAATTCCTTGAGTATCATACCACACTCGTCGTCCAGAATGCCACCGGTAATCTCTGGTTCGTGATTCCACAGGCCGGGCGCCAGCACGTTGATGCGCGAGAGGAGGGCTCCGCCTTTGGGATCCGGGGCGCCGAACACAATGCGGTCCACGCGCGCCAGCATCGCCGCCCCGGCGCACATCGGGCAGGGCTCGAGGGTCACGTACAACGCGCATCCCGACAGGCGCCAGCCGCCAAGGCGCCGGCTCGCCTCCTGCAGCGCGATGACCTCCGCATGGGCGGTCGGATCCCGCCAGGTCTCGCGCCAGTTGTGCGCGCGCGCAACGACCCGGCCCTCGCGAACCACCACCGCGCCGATGGGCACCTCCCCATGTGCGGCCGCCCGGCGCGCCTCTCGCAGGGCCTCGCGCATCCACCGTTCGTCCTCATCCCGGAGCGGCCCCGTGCGGTCACCGGACCTCACGCCCGTCCCCTGCGCACCCGCCGAAGACGCTCCAGGATCCCACCCCGATGGTGCGTTCAAACGCGGGTTCACGCCGGAGTCGTGCCGGATGGTGATCCGGGATCCTCTTCGACCGGGATGGTGTGGCGCGGCCTGCGGGCCACGGTGTCGACGGCGATCGCCAATTCCCGCAGGACATCCGACTGCAGCTGGGGCTCGAAATACTTGGCTTTAATGAAGGTGATCCCGTGCTCCGTGGACACGTAGTGGCTCGGCAGGTGATTCAACGCGATGGCGAGGATGTCGTCGATGCACCGGCTGCAACCGCATCGCACCAAACCCCGTTTCAGATACGCGTCTTCGAGCAAGGACCGCACCATCGTCTCCGTGACATTGTAGACGGACATCCAACCCCGCCTCCGTCCATCCGCCCGAACCGCTCGGCGGGCGGCCAGGCCTCTGGGATTCCTCTCCTTCCATGATGATACAACACGGTGGCTCTCCGAAAAAGTGCGCACACGGCAATCGGACCGGACAGGTTCCGCAGTCCGTGTACGTGCGGAAGATGCCTGCGCTGCCACCACAGGCCGGGCCGTGAATTCTCCGGCCATCACCCGCCTCGTCACCCTCCGCCCAGGGACCGCATAAGGTAATTCGTCATCTGGGCGCGGCCGCGTCCGGAAGCACGGAACCAGAGGAGGCGCTGACGGAATGTGCGGAATTGCTGGCTGGATTGACTGGGAGCGCGACTTGCGGCACGAGGAAGCGGTGGTGCGCGCCATGGCGTCGACGATGGCCTGCCGCGGCCCGGACGCGGACGGGGTCTATCTGTCAAAATCTGCAGCCTTCGGCCATCGCCGCCTGGTGGTGGTCGATCCCGCCGGCGGCGCCCAACCGATGTCTCGCCGCTTCGGCGAACGCAGCTACACCCTCGTCTACAACGGCGAGCTGTACAACACGGAGGATCTCCGCACCCAGCTCAAGGCGCTGGGATACACCTTTCAATCCTACTCCGACACCGAGGTGCTGCTCGTCTCCTACGTCGCGTGGGGTGAGGCGTGCGTGGATAAGCTGAATGGCATCTTCGCCTTCGCCATCTGGGATGAGGCCAGACAGCGGCTGTTCATGGCCCGCGATCGCCTGGGGGTCAAACCGCTGTTCTACGCCCGGCGGGGATCGAGCTTCCTGTTCGCGTCGGAGTTGAAGGGACTGCTCGCGCATCCGTTGGTCGATCCGGTCGTCGACGCGGAGGGCCTCGCCGAGGTGTTTGCCATCGGCCCCGCGCGCACGCCCGGCCACGGCATCTTCAAGAATGTGTTCGAAGTGCGCGCCGGGCACGCCCTGATGGCCACGCGCGACGGGGACCGGACGTGGGCCTACTGGAGGCTCACGAGCCGGGAGCACACGGACAATCTCGACACCACCGTCGCGACGGTGCGGGAGTTGCTCGTCGACACCGTGGAGCGCCAGCTGGTGTCCGATGTGCCCGTGTGCACGTTTCTGTCCGGCGGGATTGATTCGAGCATCGTCACCGCCATCGCCGCGGATGCGTACCGGGCGGCGGGGCGGGAGCCGCTGCACACCTTCGCGATTGAGTTTGAGGACATGGAGAAATACTTCAAGGCGAACGCCTTCCAAAAGAGCATCGACGCGCCCTACGCCATCCGCGTCGCAGAGCACGTGGGCACGGTGCATCACCGGGTGGTCTTCAGCATGCGGGAGATGACCAGCCACCTGCTCACGCCGCTCGCCTGGCGGGACGTTCCGGGGATGTGCGACATCGACGTGTCGATGTACCTGTTCTGCCGCGAGATCAAGCGGACGCACACGGTGGCCCTGACGGGCGAGGCGGCCGACGAGGTGTTCGGCGGTTATCCGTGGTTCCACCGGGAGGAGTCCCTGCGGGCGGACACCTTCCCGTGGTCGTTGCGGCTGCGGGATCGCGTCGCCATCCTGTCGGAGGAACTCAAGAGCTGGATTCGCCCGTATGAGTACGTCGCCGACCGCTACCGCGAGGCGTTGAACGAGGTTCCGGCCTTGCCCGGCGAGGACCCGCATGAGGCACGCGTCCGTGAGATCGGGTACCTCAGCATCACCCGCTTCCTGCCGACGCTCCTCGACCGCAAGGACCGGATGAGCATGGGAGCGAGCCTGGAGGCGCGCGTGCCGTTCTGCGACCACCGCCTGGTCGAATACGTGTTCAACGTGCCCTGGGCCATGAAGGCGTGCGACGGCGAGATCAAGGGCCTGTTGCGCAGGGCTGCGCGCGGCATGTTGCCGGACGACGTGCTGTACCGGAAGAAGAGTCCGTATCCCGGGACGCCGAACCCTGAGTACCTCGAGGCGACGCGCGCCCGCTGTCTGGAGGTCCTGGACGATCCCGCGTCGCCTCTGCGCCCCCTGGTCGACGTCGGCGCCATCCAAGCCCTGGCGGAGGCGAGCCACCAGCCGGGTGAGCATCGGCCGTGGTTCGGTCAGATCCTCGGAACGCCGCAGCTGTTCCACTACCTGGTGGAAATCGACGAGTGGATGCGCCGGTACCACGTGCGGCTGGTGTGACGAGGGCGGCCCCGCCCCCGCACCTCCGCCACCATGACGAAGGGCGCCACCCCGGAGTCTTCATCCGGGGATGGCGCCCTCTTTGGCCTCACCGCCGCCCATTCACGCCGGCGATGGGTGGCGGTGACCATTCAACTCGTGCTAAAGACGCGCCGCATGCGCGTCCATCGCGAACGGCTCACGCATGCGCGCGGTGCCCCTGACCGTGCCCCGCGCCGTGGCCGTGCCCCTCCGCGTGGCCCTGTTCCGCCAGGCAGCGGTCCAGGACGCCGGCGCGCCATTTCAGACCCACCCAACCGATGAACATCACGGCCGCCGCGACCCAGAACGGGACGTGCACCCCGAACGCGTCCTTCAGCAGGCCGTCCAGAATCGGCGCGATGGCGGCACCCGACCAGCGCAGGAAGTTGTACGCGCCGGAGGAGATGGAGCGGGAGAACGGTGAGACCTCCATCGCGAGCGTCGTGAAGAGCGCATTGGAGATACCGCAGAAGAACCCCGACACCACCACGACGACGGCGAGCGCGTGCTCCGGCACCAGCGCGGCCACAACCAGGATGACGACCATGCACAGCAGGTTGAGATCCAACATGCGAACCGGCCCCATCAACGGCCGCAGCCAGTTGACGACGAACACGGAGGAGATGCCGACCAGCACACCCCACGCGAAGAATACCAGGCCCAATCCCATGGCGCTGAGCGAAGTCATGGTGATGGGCGAATACGCCAGAATGGTGAAGAACGCGAAGCTGTACGTCAAACCGACTAACGCGTTGGAGATCACGCCCTCGTGCCGCAACGCCCGGAACAGGTCGGCCGCCGTGCGCGGCGCCTCCTTCTGCCCCGTGTCACGCACCAGCGTGAGCGTCAGAATGAGCGCGATGAGCATCAGGGTCGACGTCCCGGCGAACGGCATGCGCCAGTGAATGCTGCCGAGAAATCCGCCGAGCAGCGGTCCCGACGCCATGCCGAGGCCGAGGGCCGCTTCGTACAGCGTGATCGCGGCGGCCATCCCGCCCGAGGACGCCCCGACGATGATGGACAGCGCCGTCGAGGTGAAAAACGCGTTGCCGAGGCCCCATCCGCCGCGGAACACGGCGAGAAACCCGATGTTCGGCGCGAGAGCGCACAGCCCGGCGAAGACGACGACCAAGGACAGACCGACGAGCAGGACGCGGCGGGCACCAAACTTCGTCGACAGAACCCCGGACAAAAGCATCGCCAACGCCATCACGGCGATGTAACTGGTGAACAGCCACTCGACCGCGAATGCCGAGGCGTGCATTTCCTTGAGGATGGTGGACAGAATCGGGTCCACCACACCGATGCCCATGAAGGCGATCAGCGTCGCGAACGCCGTCGCCCACACGGCGGGCGGAAACTTCTTCCCCAAACCACATCGACCTCCCTGCGGATGAGTGTGTCATTTCGATCCTCGAAATAAGGCAGCACCCATCTTACCACGGGAAGTGCTTGTCCGGCTAGAGGGGATGGAACGAGTTTCCGCCCATGAACCGTTTTCATCGAGTGGAAATCATTGTATATTCTTCGCTTTGCCCATTCATCGGCCCGCGAGGTTGGGGGGGCTCACCGGGCCTGGCCCGCCAACCTCGCCAACACCGATTCCAGTTGCTTGAGGTCCCTGCCGGCCGCTTCAAAATCTCCCTTGGCCGTATCCACCTCGTACTGCCGCAACAGCTGATTGGCCTGCTGCGCCAGCTTTGCGGTCGATCCCGCCGGCGCACCCGCTCCCGTGGCATCGCCCGCACCGACCGCACCAGGCGCCGCGCCTGCAGCTCCCGCGCCTTCACCGGCGCCCGTTCCGGACGGCCCGCCCGCGCCGCCGCCCGCCGCGGCCCCCGGCGTGTTCGGTGCCGGTTGGTCGCCTCCCTGCGCCCGCAGCAGGTCCTGCAACGCCGCGCCGAGCGAGGTGTCCATGAACACCTGCTTGTTGTAATTCACGATGACTCGCGCCAGCTGCGGCAGTGAGCCCTGCCGGTTCGCGACCAGATACACCGGCTCCACGTACAGCACCGTGTCTCCAATGGGCAACAGGAGCAGGTCCCCCCGCACCACGTGCGAGCCCTGCTGGTTCCACAGCGAGAGCTGGCTGGAGATGGACGGATCCGCGTCAATCTGATTCTCCGCCTGCATCGGGCCGAACACCAATGTCGACTGCGGGAACTGGTACACCGTCAGGTGTCCGTACCGGCCCGGTTCGTTGTCCGCGACAAACCATCCGTTCAGGTTGTCCTTCCCCGTCGGCGTGAAGTAGATGCTCAACACGAAATGCGGCGATGTCTCCCCCGGCATGCGCACCATCTGATACACCGGCGGGCGAACCTGCTTCTCATTCTGATGGTAGATCTGCGCCGCAGGCGCCCACAGGTCCTCCTGGTTGTAGAACGAGGCGGCGTCCGTCATGTGGTAGCGCGTCAGCGCCTCGGCCTGCGCCTGAAACAAATCCTGCGGGTAGCGGAAGTGTGCCGCCACATCCGGTGGCACCTGTGTCGTGAAGAGCGTCGGATACAGGCGCATCAGGCTTTGGATCATGGGGTCAGACGGGTTGATCACGTAGTACGTCACCTTGCCGGTGTACGCATCGATGGTCACCTTGACCGAGTTGCGGATGTAGGCCGCCCCGAGAAACGCCTGCGCGTACGGGATGCGGTCGGTCGCCGTGTAGGCGTCGAGCATCCACTCGATGTGACCCTTGTCGTCGATGAACGGGTACGCGTCCTGGTCGTAGCGCAAAAAGGGCGCGATGTCCTGCACACGCCGGTAGATGTCCCGGTCGAACAGGTACAGCGACTGCGGCGTGATCTGATCGCTCGTGTAAAAGCGCAGGCTTCGCTGCGCGATAGCGAGCATCCAGCGGTTGCCCTCCACCGGCAGCCCGTATCCGCCCTGGTAATGCGACGTGTGATCGGCCGATCCCGTCGGATAGTCGAACTCCGGCTCCCGGCTCGGCGCGATGACGTCCGTGCCCATCCGCCCGAAGTAGATCTCCGGGCGCGTGATGGCCGGCAACGGCGCCTGGGTCTGCTGCGGCGTGTCCTTCGCCAGCATGGCCGGCAGGCCGTCCTCGTTCACCTGATTGACCGGGCTCGCCGCCAGTCCGTACCCGTGCGTGTACACCAGAGTGCGGTTGATCCAGGTCTGCACCGGCACCTTGTCGACGTTCATCTGCCGCGCGCCCACGTACACCTCCTGGCCGCCGTAGCGGTCCACGGACACCTGATCGAAGTGGAAGTAGCTCTTGAAGCTCTGCAGTTGGTTGTAGATGTCCGTCGTCTGTCCCTGATCATTGATGCGCGCGTTGTCGAGGGTGGGCTTGTCCCGCTGGATGGCGTCCGCCGTCAGGGACGGAGCTGGAGTGAACGGCCTCTGGTCCCCCTGGTCAATCCCGATGGCCCACCGGGTCATATCAATCGTCCGCTGGATGTACGGCATCTCGACAGCGTTCTGGTTCGGATGCACATACAGGGCGTTGACCAGTCCACCCACGATGCCGGTCACCACCAGACTCCCCACATACCCGGCGAACGTGAGGCCCACGGGCCGAAGCCCCCGCCAGCGCAGCACCACCATCCCGTCGCGAAGCTGAAGCACGCGGTCCACCCGCACCGCCAGATGCAGCACCGTGACCGCCACGAGCGCCAAGAGCAGCGTGTGGAGGACGGAGAACACCGGGATCGACAGGCGGGCGCCGACAAAGCCCGGACCAAAGAGAAACGATCCGTTTCCCTCCGTCAATGCGCTCAGATACCGGCCCAGCCACGACAGGGCGGTGAAGCACGCAAGCGCTCCGCCGATGAGGCAGAGCACCACGCGCGCCTCGCGCCGGATGAGGCGCGGGAGGTCCACCCGCGAGATGGTCAGGCGCTGCAGACCCATGCTCATAACCAGCGCCACGAGGCGGACGGCCGAAAGCAGAAGCAGCGTCCCGGCCAAGCGCCCCGCGAGACCCGCCAGAAGCGGGAGTTGGTACACGAAGAAGGAGAGGTCGAGATGAAAGATGGGATCCACCCTGCCGAACGGCCGATGCGCGAAGAACAGCATCCAATCCGTCGCATTGAGGTACCACAAGGCGTATCCGAGCACGAACCCGGCGAGGATGGCGGGCCAGCGCACCAGTGCGAACGCCCAGCGGGGCAGGTGCTCGGCGAACGGGCGGACCGCCCAGGCCCCGATTAACGCGTACAGCACCGCACCGCCCCAGCGGGTGCACAGCTCGAACACCATGTTTTTGCTGTACACATCCCCGTAGCCCAACGCGACGTGCAGACGGAGATCGTACAATCGGTGGAACCACACATGCCCAATCAGAAGCACCAACACGATCCCCGCGAGGACGCCCAGTCCCCGCGGGGTGCGGCGCGGCACAAGCCGCTTGGTCCTGCGGATGTTCAACTCGCCACACGTCCTCCCCTTGCCTGCTGCTCATGTCACGAGCCAATCCCGCCCCGTTGCGTTGGCGGAAGACCGGGCGCTTCCGGGCGGCGCGTCCCCCGGCGCTCCGGCCGTCCGCCGGTCTCGGGTCTACCGCATACACGCGAGCGATCCCATCGGATCCCACGGTGGCAACACGGTCGGCGCCTCCGTCAGCGCCGCCCGGACCTTTTCAGGCAGATGCGTCTTTCTGACGACCACCTGGTACAGGAACTCGTCGAACCAGGCGTCGCTCATCACGAAGTAGCCCTTGTTGCCCGGCTCCTCGCCCCAGCTGTTCTCCACCTTCCACCGGTTCGGCCGCCCGTCCACGACATTCACCCCGGTGAAGACCATGGCGTGCGTCATCAGGCTCTCGCCGTAGTCCAGCCGATCCCCCTTCGACAGACGAAAGTCCACGTCGAGCGCCGCGGCGTAATCGTACAGGGACGTGTCGAGGATGCCCGTGTCGCGATCGTACATTTTGCCCACGTCGCATCCGAACCACACCGGCTCCCCGTCCATCAGTTGCCGCAGGGCCGCCTGCTTGAGGGTCTCGATCTCCACGTTCACGTACAGGACATCCCGCCCGCCCTTGACATTGCCGAGGTACTTCACGGTGTACGTCCTCCCGAACGGCTTGTCGGCCGTCGGCGCGTGGATCACGCTGACGTAAGCATCCAGATCCACGGGCACGTACCGCTCCAGGAATTGATGTGGCGTCAGACCCGCGTCCCGGTGGAACCGGTTGTCCTGGTCGCGGTACTCGAAGTCGAAGCGTTCCGGCGGCTCGCCGAGGAAAATGCAGAGCATCCGGTGGATCTCGTTCAACATCGCCCGCTTCTCGTCACGCAGTTCGGCGGGCGACGCCCCCTCCCGGTAACGCCGGCGCAGAGCCGCGGCGTCCTCCCGCAGTTTCAGCGTCAACAGCCGGTTCATCATCGCGGAGCTGCTGCTGTGAAACGTCTCCGGCATCACCGACTTCGGCACGACCCCGTACTTTTTGACCAGGTTGACGAACATGTCCCACTGACCGCCATCCTGCAGAGGCGCCGACAGCAGCCAGGCGACCACCCGGCTCCCCGTCTCCTCGTCCAACGTCTCCAGGATGTTCTCCAGGAAGTAATTCGCCTTCTCGAGCTTATCCCAGAACATCAGGTAGGCTTGGGAGAACTCGAACGTCTTGAGATGGAGTTGCCGCATCGTGTGCACGCGCAGGGTGTTCAACCCCGCAAACATCCAGCAGCGGCCGCTCTGCTTCTGGCTGGTGATCTCCCCGGTCTCGACCTCGTGCGAAAAGGTGTACGTCATCCGCGCCATCGCGTCCTGATTCCAAGCGGCCGCCTGAATCCCGCTCTTGCGCACGGCGTTCATCAGTGCGCGCCGGTGCGGCACCGACCGAAAGTCCGATTTGAAACCTTCGTACATCTCCGCCGAAATGGCCCCTGTCTCCACCGCCCCACCCGTCTCCGACACCCTGCGGGTCAAGTCCTCCGCCGACATCCGCATCCCTCCGTGCCGCCCCATCCGGCGTGCTGTGGGTTACCACCCCCATTGTATCGAAGTCCGGGCGTCCCGGCTGCAGTCACTTCCGCACGCCAATCGCCGCGGCGCGCACCGGGGTCACGGCTGCAGTCCACCTCCGTACACCCGCCGGCGCAGCACATACTCGAATAAAAACTCGAACGCCTCCAGGTGGCGGAGCGCGGCATCCGCGTCCTCCCCCCAGGCGTAGATGCCGTGATTTCGCACGAGGACCCCCGGCACGCCCTCCTGGCTCATGTCCGCGACGGCGGCGGCGAGGTCATTCAGGTCGTGGTGGTTCTCCACAATCGGCACCCGAATGCGCGCACCCTCTTCCCAGTGACCGAGCGCCTTGAGCAGCTCGTGGTCGGCGAGCTCCACGTAACCCTGCGGGAAAAACACGTCGGAGGCCAGGTTGTTGAACATCGTGTGCACGTGCACAATGGCGCCGCATTCCCGCGTCTGATACAGGCGTACGTGCACCACCGTCTCGGCCGACGGCCGGTGTGGCGTCCCGACGACCGGCCCGCCGTCCGGCCCCACCAACAGCACGTCCTCCAGCGCCAGCCGCTGCTTGTCCGCCCCGCTGCGCGTGATGGCGAACCGAAGCGGCGCGTCGCTCACCTTGACTGACAGGTTTCCGCTGGTCGCCGGCAACCACCCCTTGGCCGCCACCGTCTGCGCCAGCCACCGTACCTGCTCCGCCTGCCGGCGGAAATCCACGCCCAGTCCTTCCATTACCGCGCCACCTCCGGCTCACCCGGCGCACCCTCGAGCCGGGCCACGATGTCGTCAAACGTCTCGAACGCCTCGTACGGAATCCCCATTCGATCGCACTCGCCGCGAAGCCTGTCCCGCGCGAACACAAAGTCGGCGATGCGCGCCGCCTTGGCGTCGGTCACCCCGTCACCGATCAGCATCTGCCGCGCGCCCGGCCGCCGCCGTTGCCGGAGCACCGCCGGTTTGCACAGGCCGCAGCCGCCCTCGCACGCCGCGTCGCACGGCGTGGACCAGACCACCTTCAAGGTCGGCCCACGGTCGTCAATGTGATTGCAGACGATGTCGATCTCGTCACGAAACGGGGCCAGCGCCGGCTCCACGAAAAAATCGAATCCCCCGCTGACCACCGTCAGCCGCCAGTCCCGCCGGCGGCACAACCGGACGAAGGCCGGGAATCCCTGCCGCAGCCGCACGTGGGAGATTGCGAACGACTTCACCTCGTCGAATCTCGCCGACGGGATGAGCCCGAACATCCGCTCGACACCCTCCTGGACCGTGAGCTCGTGGCGATTGACGCGATCGACCAAGACCAACCCCTCCTCGGGCACGAACCGCTTCACAATCTGCCCGATCATGTCCTTCTCGGAGATGGTCCCGTCGAAATCGCAGAACACGTCCCACGCGCCATCCCACACGTCCGGCCGCCGCACCCCCGTCATGCCTCTTTCACGCCCCATTTTTCAATCGCGGCGGCCAACTCCGGACTCTCCCCCGCGGCCTCCGCCAGCGGCCTCCGGTCCATCACCGCCCGGATGGCGGCCACAAACGCCCGGCCGCCGGCGCGGGCCCCGCCCGGATGGCCGTGGATGCCCCCGCCGGCGTTGACGATCACGTCCACGCCGTAGTCCCGCACGAGCAGCGGCACAAGCCCGGGGTGGATGCCGGCCGACGGGGCGGGCAACGCGGGTTTGAGGCCGTTGTCCTCGCGCAGATGCCCCAGCACCTCCCGCCCCTCATTGGCCTCCAGGGTGACCGTGCCGTACGGCGACGGGTAGATGACGATGTCCGCTCCGGCCAGCCGCAGCAGTTGCCCGAACAGGATGGCGGCCGAAATGCCGTACCCCGGGGCCGCGTACATCGCGCCCGCCACCGCCGGGTGCGCCATCAGCGGCACCGTCACCTCTGGGTCCTCCGCCAGCGCCTGCACCACATCGAGTCCGTACGCGAACGCGTTGATGAGCAGCGCCCCAGCGCCGAGCTCGGACAGACGCCGGGCCCGGTCGCGCAGTTGTGTCACCGGTCCGGTCAGGTTCACCGCGTACAGCACCTTCTGGCCGGTCTCCTCCTCCGTCCGCCTCGCGGCATCCCGATACGCCTGTACGCGGGCTTCCGGCGGCGCGATCGATTCATTGAAGAAAATCTCGTCGTCCTTGATCAGATCCGCCCCGCCCAGCGCCTGCTCCGTGAAGGCGGCCACCAGCGCGTCGAGCGGCATCCCGATGCACGACTTGAAGATGCTCATCAACAGCGGCCGGCCCTGTACGCCCAAAATCTCCCGCACCCCGGCGGCGCCGAATTTCGGCCCCGGGAACGCGCCAACGAACGCCGGTGGCAACTCGAGGCGCACCAGCCGGATCCTGCCGTCCATCGACAGCTTGCCGAACACCGTCGTCAACAGGGCCGGGATGCGCGCGGGGAAGTTGACCACCGGGTAGCCGATGGTGATGCGCGCCCGCACCCGCCCCTCCCCGAGCCGTTCGAGGACGGTGATGTCCTCCACCCGGCCGCAATAGGGCTGCATTCGCTCCTGCTGTGCGGCGGGCAGATCCGTCCACGATCCCACGGTCAACCCGACCGCAATCCCGTCCGCGCGCTTTTTCAGCGCCTTCTCCTCATCCTCCAGTTCATACGTGGCCAGCACGAACCGTTCGTCCGCCATGCCGCACCGAACCCCCCTTCGCCCCGCCATCCGCGTCCAGACGTCGCGTGGTTCGCCGGAGATGGCCTGGGCTTGGAAAACTACCCCTCACTATATCGGCCGCTTGCGGGAAGGTCAAACCTCCGTGGAACCGGTGCAGCGCGGGTCGCGGACGTACAGCATGGGTCACCGGACGAGACGGGCGTGCTCGTGGGAAACCCGAGTTCGCACCGCCAACGTGGCTGTATAATGGTGACGCTCGTCAGGGGAGAGGAGGTGTTGCATTCCGATGGTGATCGCGTTTCTCCACGGGTTTCTCCTGTCTTTCGGGCTCATCCTGCCCATCGGCATGCAGAACGGGTTCATTCTGACACAGGGAGCCCTGCATCGGCGCTGGGCCGGGGCCCTTCCCTCCGTCCTCACCGCCGCCGTGTGCGACACCCTGCTCATCGCGCTGGCGGTGTGGGGAGTCTCCGCCATCGTCCTGGAGGTTCGGTGGTTGCGGTACACCTTTGGGGCCATCGGGATTGTGTTTCTGCTGTACATGGGGATCTCCGCTTGGCGGGAGAATCCCGGTCAAAATGAATCGGCGGCGATCACCGCCTGGACCGTCCGGCGCCAGATGGTGTTCACCGCCTCCGTTTCATTGCTCAATCCCCACGCCATCATGGACACCCTGGCCGTCATCGGCGGCAGCGCCGCCGCGTACTCCGCGTGGCCCGAGCGGATTGCCTTCGGTGTCGCCAGCGCCCTGGTGTCCTGGCTGTGGTTCTTCGGCCTGTCGCTGGCCGGTCACCTGGCCGGGCGCAGCCTCGCGAGCCGCTCGTCGCTTCGCCTTCTCAACCGCGTCTCCGCCGTGGTGATGCTCGCCTCCGCCCTCTACCTCGCCCACATCATCTACCGGTCGTGAGACATTGAAATCCGTCCTGAAAGGCGTCACCGAACATCGGCTTCACGACCCGATTCGCTCCGCCCGCCCCCGCGCCGTTCCGAACCGAATGACCGCCGCCCGACCGTCGGGCATCTCACAGCGGCCAGGCGCCATCCGGGGTGCCGTATGTCGAGAAGATGTAGTCTCGTGATTGCTCCGCGAGGGTTCGCAGACGAGCGAGATCGACATCGACCAGCCGCCCATTGCGCTTGACCGCCCTGCCCGCGACATAGACCGAATCCACGTTGCCCGAGTGGGCGCACTGAACCACGGCGCCGACCGGGTCATTAACCGGGAACAGGTTGACGTCAGTCGTGCGGATGAGCACGATGTCCGCCTGCTTGCCCGGCGTGAGGGACCCCACCTTCGAATCCAATCCCAGCGCCCGCGCCCCGTCGATGGTCGCGAACTCGAGCACCTCCCGCGCCGATATGGAGAGCCGCTCCGGCATGTTCCCGCTGGCGAGAATCCCCTCGTTGATGCGCGAACGCTCCGCCTGGATCAAAAACTTCATCTGAGCGAACATGTCACCGCCCGTCGACGTCACCACGTCGATCCCGATGGTCGGCCGCCCCCCGAACTGCGTCAGCCGGCCTGTCAGCGGATACCCGTGGCCCATCATCATCTCGATTTCCGGCGTCACCGAGACGGACGCCCCGCTCTCCGCAATCAGCCGAAACTCCTCGTCGTGGACGGTGTTGACGTGAACCAGGTTGAGATCTGGCCCGAGCAGTCCCGCCCGGTACATTTTCTCGATGGATCGATCGACAGATCCCCACGACCCGAAGCCCACGTGCATGGAGCAGATGGCCCCCAGCTCCCGGGCCAATCGGATGTCATGCAGGGTGGCCTCCCACGAGGAGAATTCCGGCCCGCGGATGGCCAGCCCGAAGGTCAGCAGTTGATCATCTGAGGAGAAGTGCTGCCTCTTCACCCGCACACAATCCTCGGGGTGCTTCAGGTCACTCTCCCGAGACCAGAACGCGCCGGCACCGCGAAGCGGTGTGCCATAGGCGAACACGGCCCGGATGCCCGCCTCCCGAAGGGCGCGGATCATCTCGTCGGCGTGATCGGGGGAGTTGATCATCGTCCAGTCGAGGAGCGTGGTGACCCCCGAATCCAACGCCTCCAGCGCGCCCAACAGGTTCCCGATGTACACATCCTCCGGGCGGAGTGTCCCGCCGAGGCCACCGAAGTACAGGTGATTGAGATAGGTCGGGAGGGACCAGTCCGCACCGGCGTTTCGGATCACGGCCTCCCAGACGTGGCGATGGGTGTCGACGAACCCCGGGATCACAATCATGTCCGACGCGTCGACCACCTCGCCGTCGATCCCGCCGATCTCCGGCCGCACCTCCACGATTCGTCCGTCTTCCACCAATATGTCCGCGCGCTTGAAGTTTCCGAGCGCGGGGTCCATCGTCAGGACACAACCGCCTTTGAACAACGTCCGCACCGTCATCGTTTCTCCTCCTTTTTCACTCGCCTCAGCGGAAGCGCGGCGAAAGGACCCCCTTGGGCCTCCGATTGCAGTGGTCACACGGGGCACCCAAGCCGGGGACGCATCGCAGTGAACCTTCACCCGCCTCAAACCAGGGCCTCTTCAAAACCGGTACCCCACCGGGTGATGCATTCGTCGGTGCCCCATACCCGCGGCCTCTGCGGGATGGTCTCATGCCACGGGCGCGGCTCGAACATGTTGAGTTCAGGGATGAACACGTCCGCGTCCGTGAACAGTTCAATCATGTTGCCCTCCGGATCGCGGTGATAGGTGGCGATGTTGTGCCCCGCGCCGTGCCGCGAAGGCCCCCAGATGACGGGGATCTGGTGCTTGCTGAGGGAGTCCATGCTCCGCACCAGGTGGCTGTAATCACGCAGCTCAAACGCCAGGTGATGCATCCCCTTCCGGTCCGAGGTGCAAAAATTCAGGACATGATGGTCGCGATTGCAGGTCATGAAGCCGAAGAACGACTCAATCCAATCCGTGTTGACAAAGCCGAACTGTTTGTAGTACTCAACGGAACGCTTCGCGTCCTGCACGCGCAAGGACAGGTGCCCGACTTTGTTCGGTACGATGCCCTGCTGACGGAACCCTGGCGCGGTGGCTTCCATCTGGGAGAACAGATCCACCTCGAAGCCGTCGAGGTCGGTGAACCGGACAATCTCCGGGATGGCGGGTAACGAATCCGCTTTCATTTCTCCCGTGATGCCCATGTTGCGCAGTGCTGTAAGCGCATCCCGAACTGAGATCTCCGGGACCAACTGCAAGCCGAATCCCTTCAGGCCCGGAGCAGACGACGGCGACAGGACGACGTTGTGGTGGTCAAACGAAGTGCTCAGGTACGCACGCCCCTCCGCTTCCTCCGTCAACGTCAATCCCATAACCTCGGTGTAGTAATGAACCATGGCGGACACGTCGGAACAGCCAAAATGCACGTACGCCAGGCGAAACACACGCAACATACCCGTTCCTCCTCTGTGGTTGGCATGAAGTTCACATCGGCGGTCAATCCACGTGGTGGAAACGCACCCGGTTTCGCTGAGTGCCCAGATGCACACGTCCGTCCGAGCTTCGGATCTCGCAGGTCACCACATCCCCGTCCTGGAGATAACGCGTGTGCCCGACTTGAGACGTCTCGAGCAGGCGACGCTTTTCGTCCGCGGGCACGCGGGGATCCGAGAGCAATCCCAACTCCTCGGCCGTCAGATTCAACGCGACACCGCCCGGTGTTCCGGTGAGCAACACGTCTCCCGGCGCCAGATCCATCATCCCGGACAGTTCGGTCAGTGTCTCCTCGGGCCCGTACAGAAGTTGCGATGTGTGCGCCGATTGCCGCAAATCCCCGTTGACCCAGAGCTGCAGATGAAGGTCGTGGACGATGGCTGCCTCACCGGGATCGAACAGATAGATGTACGGTCCTGTAGGACAGAAGGTTCTGTAACTCTTCCCCTTGAACCATTGCCCCTCCAGAAGCTGCACGTCACGAGCGGACACGTCATTGCAGATCACCGCACCCGCCACAAACTCCCCCAGCCGTTCCTGCGTCACCCTCGTCGGCTCCGTCAGTGGGCGCCCAATCACCAGTCCCAACTCAACCTCATAGTCCAGCAGACGGACGCCCTCCGGACGAATGATGTCGTCCTCCGGGCCGGACAACGCGGTGTCCGATTTCGAAAAGATGAGGTTGAACAACGGCCGTTCCGGAGCCATCCCCGCCTCGGACCGATGATTCGCATAATTGGCGCCCTGACAGACCAGCCGGGCCGGTCTGGTGATGGGCGACAAAAGCCGGATCTCCTGAAGGGACCATGTGCCCGCCGACTCGGCGGCACGCCGCACGTCCGCCACCCCTTCGATAAGAACCTGCTGGAGGGTCTCGTATTGCGCCCTCAACGGCTGCACGCGCTCCCCCGTCACCACCCCCCACCGCGCCTCTCCGTCCACTGAAAACCGACACAACCTCACGCCCACGCCGTCCCCTCCTCCTCAGTGAGCCGATGGACCAGCCCGCTGACCGCGCGAAGCAACCGGAACATGCTGCGGTACGCCCGCGATGGCTGACGCTGACAGACGGCTTCCATGACCGCCCGGTGCAGAGCGAGCGATTCCACCGACGCCTCCGGCGAAGTGTGCTGCATCAAAGGCATCGTGTGGCGCCTGCTGTACAACAGGGCGTCCCGCAACATCCGGACCAGGCTCAACATCAGCTCGTTATGCGCGGCCAGCATGATGCTGTCATGAAATTCATAGTCCGCCTTGGCCCAGTCCCCCTCACCGCGCAGGGCAGCCTCCAACCGGAGAAAGTTCTCCACAATGCGAAGAATGTCTTCGTCCAGAGCATTCCTGGCCGCGAGGGCGACCGCCGCCGGTTCGATGGCCATGCGCACCTCGGTCAGCTGCACCAAAAAGGCTCGATTGGGTGTCACCTCTGTCGACCATCGTAGGACTTCCTGGCTCCACCACTGCCAATCGGACCGCGGCCGCACCAGGGTGCCTATCTTTTGGTGCGACTCCACCAGACGAAGCGCCTCCAATGCCTTCAGCGCTTCGCGCGTGACGGTGCGGCTGACCCCGCTTGCCTGACTGAGGACCTCCGCCTTCGGCAGAACCTCTCCCGGCGCCAGTTGTCCGCTGACAATCCTGCGCCCAATCTCGTGTGCCAACTGCGTGCTGAGGTTTTTCTGCCGCATCGAACCCCTCCCGTCGCACCCTCACGCACAACTCCTCTCGTCCATCGGCATTTATAAAATAATATTTAACTATTTATCTGTCAATATGGAACACACTGATTTCGGATGGTCCAAGGATAACCCGATCCATTTCTAACCGCCGGGACTCAAAATCACCGCTGTCCCATCGGGATACTGTCGACTCGGTGGACAAACGGATCCGGGTAACCTATCATAGGGTCCAATGGCACATTCGCCCGCCGGGCACCCCTGGCCCGACGCCGCGGAGAGCCGGAACACCGCACCCCGAAGGAGGTCATGCCCGTGGCGACCATTCGCGTCCGCAACACCGGTGAACGCATCGAGGGAGAGGCCGCCGTGCGCGAGTTTCTCTCCGCCAACAACGTCTACTACGATCACTGGGATCCGGCCAAACTCCCGGAACACCTGCGCGGTAAATTCGTGCTCTCGCCGGAGGATCAAGAGACCATCCTGGATGCGTATCGCGGGGATATTGAACACCTGGCCCAGTCCCGCGGGTACGTGAAATGGGATGTCATCGCCCTGTCGGAGGCCACTCCGAACCTGGAGGACCTGCTGAAGAAGTTCGAACAGGTGCACACCCACACCGAGGACGAGGTGCGCGCCATCGTCGCCGGCAGCGGTATCTTCATCATCAAAGGGAAACCGGAAACGGGGTACTTTGATGTGGAGCTGCAGGCGGGCGACGTGATCTCCGTTCCGGAGAACAACCCGCACTTTTTCACGCTGACGGACGAGCGCAAGGTGGTCGCGATTCGCCTGTTCATCGACCCCTCCGGTTGGGTGGCCCACCCCTACGAAGACCCGGAGTTTGTCAAAGCCTGAGGCGAATCCCATCCGGTGGCCGCACGGGTGCAGGAACCTGCACACGGCGGCCTTACTGTATTGCAGCCTAGAGGAAGAAAGGAGGCTTCACCGTGCAACAGACAAACCTGTGGATCGGCGGCCGTTGGGTCGAACCCGCCCGCCGGGTCCCATTGCTCAATCCGCACACCGGAGAGACCCTGGCCGAGGTCGGGTATGCATCCGTCGAACAGGCGGGACGGGCCGTTGAGACCGCCGCACAGGCGTTTCGCTCGTTTCAATCCGTCCCCGCGCACGAACGGGCGGACATCCTGTACCGCGTGGTGGAGATCCTGCGCCGGCGTCAGGAGGAGGCCGCCCGCATCATCGCCCAGGAGGCGGCCAAGCCCATCACCGCGGCGCGCGGCGAGATGGCCAGAACCGTGCAGACGTATCTGTTCGCCGCCGAGGCGGCGCGCGCCATTCACGGCGAGTCGATCCCCATGGACGCGGCGCCGCGCGGAGAGCGACACACCGCCTACACGAAGCGCGTGCCCCTGGGTGTCGTCTCCGCCATCACGCCCTTCAATTTCCCGTTCAATCTGGTGGCGCACAAGGTGGGGCCGGCCATCGCCGCCGGCAATACGGTGGTCCTCAAGCCGGCGGAGCAGACGCCGTTGTCCGCCCTGTTCATCGCGGAGGTGTTTCGGGAGGCGGGCCTGCCCGACGGCGTGCTCAACGTCATCCCGGGCGACGGGCAGGAGCTCAGCGAGGTCCTGACGACCCACCCCGAGGTGAAGTTCGTGACGTTCACCGGCAGCCCTCGTGTCGGGAAATTGATTCGTCAGCAGGCGGGATTGCGGAGGGTGACGCTGGAGCTGGGATCGAACTCTCCCCTTCTTGTTGACGGAGGATTCACCGCCGAGGAGTTGGATCGGATCGCCCAAGAGACGGTGGTCGGGGCGTTCTCCTACAACGGGCAGGTCTGCATCTCCGTGCAGCGGGTATTCGTCCACGAGTCCGTGTTCGAGCCGTTCCTCACCCGCGTGGTGGAGGGCGCGAAGCGGCTTCGCATCGGGAATCCGTTGGAAGAATCGACGGACATCACGGCACTCATCAACGAGGCGGCCGTACGGAGACTCCAGTCGTGGTTGGATCACGCCGTCCGTCGCGGTGCCCGCGTCCACTGCGGGGGTCAATTCCACGGGGCGGTGATGGAACCGACCGTCCTGACCGAGGTCCCGGCGGACGCGGAGCTGAGCTGTGAGGAGGCGTTTGGCCCGGTGGTTGTCCTGCGTCCTGTGGCGACGTGGGAGGAGGCGGTCCATCTCGCCAACGCCTCGAAGTTCGGCCTCAACGCGGGGGTGTTCACGAAGGACATCGAACGGGCCATGTATGCGGCGGATCGGCTGGAGTCCGGCGGGGTGCTGATCAATCAGGTACCGACGTTCCGGGTCGATCAGATGCCGTACGGAGGCGTGAAGGAGAGCGGAAGCGGCCGGGAAGGCGTCCGCTACGCGATGGAAGACATGATGGACATCAAGCTGGTGGCCATCCGGCACGGGGTGTTCCCCAAGAGCCTTTGAACCGCGGAGGGCCCCCGGCGACGCTTCGGCGGACGTCGCCGGGAGGCCCCTCGTCTGTCGGCGGTGCGCTATGTATTTGGACACTCCCTCAGTGCAGGCGTCCTGCGGGCAACGTCAGCTCGTGCAAGAAGGCGATCTGCGTCACCCCATCCTCGGTGGTGATGCAAAACTCTTCCCCTGAATTTGCCCGATAGGTGGACAAGATGCGATCCCCATTCACCAACGCCAGGTCATTGTAGACATGCTGATCCCCCTGGCCGCCCCAGTCGCCGCGGATGTACCGTTCAAAGGCGCGGATCAGGTCATCCGGCGTGATCTGGCTCTCCAGGACCGCGGTGCTGATCTTCACTTTCCCGACGCGAAACAGCATTCGACACCATTCCCTCCCCGATCCGACACGCAGGCTCTGCGGGGTACTTCTTCGCGCTCGACGGCGGCAATCCTCTTAGTAAATGAAGGTGAGCCTGCCTCGAGGCCACCACCGAAGGCAATCGGACTCGGCATCGCCAACGGAATGTAACTTTGCAGGTACGCGCGGGATCCGCGTCGTGATGTGATGACAACGCCGTCCGATCCTTCGTGCGAACGGATTCCTGTGAACTTTCAAACACAGAAGGGTGGGCGACATCTCCCTCACCCGCCGGCGGGGAAGCGCCTCCGGCCCGACACACGCCGTCCTTGCCCGGGCCGCGTATGCAAAAATGCCCTCCACGTGCGGAGGGCGTCATGTGGTTGCGGGGACAGGACTTGAACCTGCGACCTTCGGGTTATGAGCCCGACGAGCTGCCAACTGCTCCACCCCGCGT
>NZ_JAIMAV010000005.1 GCF_023511815.1 Alicyclobacillus sp. | reverse complement strand
GGACACAGGATCCGATGCACCTGCACCTGCTGCGATTGGCCGATGCGAAAGACCCGGTCGGTCGCCTGATCCTCCACGGCCGGGTTCCACCACCGATCGAAGTGGAAGACGTGGTTGGCGCGGGTCAGGTTCAGCCCCACCCCGCCCGCCTTCAGGGAGAGGATGAACACGGGTGCGGGATCGACCCCCTGTTGAAAACGGGCGACCAACTCGCCACGCCGCGCGGCCCCCACCCCGCCGTGCAGAAACGGCGGAGTCCATCCAAACCGTTGGCGCAGGGCCGCCACCAACAGCTCGCCCATCGCCCGGAACTGTGTGAACACCAGCGCCGCCTCCCCCTTGCCGAGGACCTCCTCCATCCGCTCCAACAGGACGGTCAGCTTCCCGGACCGATCCGCACTCGTCCGCCCGCCGGCCACCAGCGCCGGGTGATCGCACACCTGCTTCAACCTCGTCAGCGCGGTGAGGATCTGGCCCCGCCGGGTCATCGACCCAGGCCGATCCAGGCCCCGGAACAGTTCGTCCACGATGCCCTGATAGAGCGCGGCCTGCTCGGGAGTCAGGGCGGCGTAGCTCTGGATCTCCCACTTATCCGGCAGCTCTCTCCGGATGTCCGGGTCCTGTTTGCTGCGCCTCAGCAGGATGGGTTGCAACAGCGCGCGCAGTTGGCGTGCGCGCGGGCCCTCCGGCTGGCGGGCGATGGGCTCGGCGAAGGTGCGGCGAAACCAGCGCGCGCCGCCCAGGTATCCGGGATTGACGAGCTGCACGATGGACCACAGCTCCACGAGACGGTTTTCCACCGGCGTGCCCGTCAGGGCAATCCACTGGTGCACCGAAAGATGCCGCAGCGTCCTCGCCTGGCGGGTGTCCGGATTTTTGATGGCCTGCGCCTCATCGGCGATTCCGACGTCCCATTCAATCCGCCCAAGCGCATCCAGGTCGCGCACCGCGGTGGCATAGGTGGTGAGGATCACGTCGCACGTCCCGGCCGCGTGCTCGAGCGCGGATTGGCCATCCGGACGAACCTCGTGGCGACCGGCGCCGTGATGCACGTACAGCCTGAGGCCGGGGGTGAACCGGGCCGCCTCCTGGCGCCAGTTGGTCACCAGCGACGTCGGGCAGATCAGCAGATGCGGCCCTCTGGCCTGGCGCGACTCCTTGAGGTGTTGCAGATACGCCAACACCTGGACCGTCTTCCCGAGGCCCATGTCGTCCGCCAAAACGCCGCCGAGCCCGAGGCCGCGCAGGTGCACCATCCATCCGTAGCCGATGCGCTGATACGCGCGCAGGGTGCCGCGAAATCCGGCCGGCAACTCGGGGACGCGGGGATGGCGAGCGCCGCGCAGGCCCTGCAACCAGTCGCGCAGGGCGGTGGCCGACGGATGAAACGACCAATCGACGGCGCCGTCCCCGAAGTCCTCCTGCGCCCACAACCATGCCCGGACCGCGACCGGGAGGGCCCGGTCCTCCCGCAGGGGGGCCACGCCCTCCACCCGTTCCAGGATCTCCTTCAGGGGCAACCAGCGCCAACCCGATTCCGTTCGCAGGAACGGGGTCCCGCGGCGGACCATGTCGAGGAAGGTGTCGAGGGGGATCACCTGGTCGCCGACGGCCAGGGTCCAGTCGAATTCGGCCAGGTGAAGGCGGTCAAACCACGGCCGCTCCCGCCCCGCCGCGGCCGGGGCAACAGAGCGCCGGCGCTGGCGAACCCGGACCCGGATGCGCACGTCCCGGGCCTCCATCCGTTGCAGATCCGGCCACCGGACCGACACCCCCGCCGCTTCCAACTTGGGCGCGACGTCCATGAGGAACGGGTACACGTCATCCGCGGGCAGACGGCAGCCGCGGGGGGCCGGGTGGCGCATCGCCTCCGCCAGGCTCGGCCAGACCTGTGCCGCCCGAAGCAGCTGCGGGAGCAACCAGATGTCCGGATTGCGGAGCATCTCGCCGCCAATCCACACCGTTCCGTCCCGCCGCCGCCACCAATCCGCCAGCGGCACCCGGACCGCGGGCCGCGACAGGTGGCGGATCCACAGGCGGGCGAACCAATCCTCGGCGGGATCCCGGGGTTCCACGGCCACCTCCAACCCATAGCGCCCGGATCCCGTCTCCAGCGATTCCGGCGCCGTCCGCCAGCCGCTGTCCGCAAACCACCGCCGCAGGGCGCGCCACAAAAGCCAGCCGTCCGCCGAAAACCCCGTCTCGGATCCGGTCAGCGCCGCCCCGAAGCGCGCCAACAACTCCGCCTCGCCGCGGTACGGCACCCGGGAAGCGCCCTGCGCCGAATCGAGGGGCGCGGCGTCCGGCCGAAGGGCCCGGCGGGCAAGGTGATCGACACAGCGGCACAGCCAGAGGTCACACACCTGGCGCGCATCCCCTGCCGCATCCGGCCCGTCCGCCTCAGAGGCCTGCCACCAGCGCTCCGCCTGCGACAACAGCGCCATCCTGGCATCCACCAGGGATGCGGACCGCCAGGCCGGCATCCAGGCGGCCATGAAGCGGCCGGCACCCGATTCCCATTCGGAAAAGCCGAGGTCCCCGGGTTGGGCCAGCCGAAGGAGCGTCTCCCACAGCTTTGCGGCGGGCAGATCCCGCGGCGCCGCGAACGGAAGGACGTCGTTGTGCCGGATCACGGCCATCGCCAAACCGACGGCCCGGCCGCACACCTCCAGGTCCTCCGCCAGGCCCCAGGGCGCGTCCGCCACGCCCGGCAGGACGCGGAGAAAGGCGCTCGCGTCCATACGCACGCCGGACGGGAGGATCTCCAGGTCCTCCGCCGGACCGAGCTGGCCGCGAATCCAATCGGCGAGGGCATCCCGGCCGGCCGGTTCTGGCCCTCCCGAGAGCCACATCCGAACGGCACCACTCTGCCACCACACCGATGGCGCCTCCACCCGTCCGTGCAAGCGCATCCCCAGTTCATCCGCTCGTCGCATGCTGTTCCCCTCAGGCCTCGGGCACCCATCGGTGCCGCGGGTGTCTATCCGATTTATTATACCATTCCGCGCACCCCCGGCGGCCGCGGACGACTCCTGGACGGACGCGCCCCGATACCCGGCGGCATCGATGCCCGTGAAAAAAGGGCGGTCTTCTGACCGCCCCGTCGGATCCCCGCCCAGGTGATCCTGCCCTTGTCACGACTTTCGATCCGTTCGCGTCCCCAACACCCCGCGCTCCTCCAGGGTGCTCTCCTGATGCGGAATCTCCGGCGCCAGACCGCCGTCGTTGCGCATGCGGTCGATGCTGTCCACGACGGACTCGGTGAACTCGTCATGCTCCGGCATGTTTGTGATGGGATCCCGCTTCCCCATGGCGCATCGCTCCTTTCCACCATCCGTCCGTCATCCGTCAGTCGAAGTGCAGATACGTGCACCGTTCGCACGGCACGTACACGAACGGCGTCTTCGTCGCCTCGAGAAATCCCTCGTCGGACACCTCCTGCTCGCCCACGTCCATCTCCCACGTCTCGCCGCAATAGGGACACCGGGCCTCGTGTGTCACCGGCATCCTCGCCACCTCCTCGGCTGCCTGACTGCTTGGCGTCAGGGCTAGTGTGCCTCACACGCTGACGGATATGAGAGGCGGCTCGGCATAATTCGCACCCTTGTCCCGTATGTTGGTGACGAATGGCGTCCACATGCAGCCGGATGCGGGGGGAGTTTCGGATGTCGTTCGCTGCCAGCCTGGTGGTTGACTTCTTCGTGGCGATGGGCATCGTGATCGGCGGGTCCCTGCTCGGCGGTGTCGGCGCGTCGCTGATGCACGCGCCGCCCATGGCCGTGATGGTCAACCTCGCCGAACAGTTGAAGATCTGGGCGATGGTCAGCACCCTGGGGGGAACCATGGACACCCTCAAGGTGATTGAGTCCGGGGTTTTGACGCGCGAGCTGGCCCCCGTCGGGCGTCAGATCACGTTTTTGATTGCGGCGTTCATCGGCTGCGAGGTGGGGGCGTTCATCATCCGCTGGCTGGCCGGCGAGGGGGGCTCGTCATGAGCGCGGATCGCCGCCTGCTGGCCGCGCTGGCCTGCGGTGTGCTGCTCGGGGCCAGCGTGATGCTGGTGTATCAGGGGCGGGAGATCACCCAGTTGCGCCTGCAGTACAATTCCTGTACAACGGAAAAGGAGGCGCTGGATGACCAGGTCCGCCTGCTGTCGGCCAAGCTCCAGCATCCCAATCCGCAGCCGGTGATTGAGAGCATCCAGGTGGACGCCCGGGCGCCGGACGGGCTGACCCAGCTGGAGGTTGTGGATTTCGTCAAGAAGCAGCTGGCGTTTTTGGTGGATCGCCCGCTGTCCACGCTGGATCACAATCCCGATCTGCCCTATCGCCTGCTGGACGGCCGGACGGTCACCATCGACCAGCAGGAGTTCACGATCCGCGTCAACACGGTGGTGGTGGCGAAGAAGCTGTTTGTCGCCGTCACCGTCACCCCCGGCGGATGACGGACGCGGCAGCACCTGTGGGAAGAACCTTCGAAGGCGGGGACGCCATGCCCTTGTACAGCGAGATGACCAAAGAACAACTCGAGCGCGAGATGGCCAAACTGCAACAGGAAGGTCAACAGGCGTACGACGAGCAGGATTGGCCCCGCTACGCCGTCGCCATGCAGAAATGGTATCTGGCCAAGTCGTACCTCATTCAGGATCAGGTGCGCATCGAACTCGGCCGCACCTACGATTTGGCGGAGGAACCGGATCGTCTGACCATCACCCGCGTCAACGGGGTGATGGCGTGGGGCATCCGCATGTCGGACGGCACCGAGATCGCCGTCCCGCTCGCCATGCTCGTTCCGCCCGCCTGAGCACGCCAGGCGGGCGGTTTTCGAATGCGCTCACCCCTGCACCTTCAGGCACACCGCCTCAAGCCGTTTCGGCGCCCGATTCAGCGAACGAGCCCCCGAGGCCTCAATCACCACCAGGTCCTCAATGCGCACACCGAATTTTCCCGGCAGGTAGATCCCCGGCTCGATGCTCATCACCATGCCCGGCTCCAGCACCTGCGCGTTGCCGCCCACGACGTACGGCGCCTCGTGGACGTCGAGGCCGACCCCGTGCCCGGTGCGATGCGTGAAGTACGGTCCATACCCCGCCTCGCGGATAAAGCGGCGCACGGCGTCGTCCACCTCCCCCAGGGTCACGCCCGGCTTCGCGGTGGCGATGCCAATCTCCTGGGCACGCAGGACACAGTCGTACACCGCCCGGATCTCCTCCGACGGCTCCCCGAGGATGTACGTCCGGGTGATGTCGCTGACATAGTGCCGGTGCAGTCCGCCGGTGTCGACGATCACGGTCGTGCCCGCCACCACGGGGGTGTCGTCCGGTTCGTGATGCGGCGCCGCCCCGTTTTCCCCCACCGCGACAATCGGCGGAAACGACATCCCCTCCGATCCCGCCGCCTCCCACAGGGCCTCGAGCCGTTTGGCCAGCTCGGCCTCGGTGACCCCGGGTCGGATCTCGTTGGCCAGCGCCTGCACCACTTGGTCGGCCATGGCCGAGGCGCGCTCCAGGTGCGCCAGCTCGACCTCATCCTTGCGGCCCCGCAAGGCGGACATCAGCGGATCCGCGTCGAGCGGATGCAAGCCGCCATCCGCCAGCTCCAGACAGGCCATCAGGTGGCGGGATTCCCACGCGCCATCGACGGCCACCCGCTCGGCCCGACCCAGGACGTCGAGGATCCGCCGATGCGGGGATTCCCCATCCTTCCACAGAACCCGGCGCACGTTTGCCCGTGCCGTCTCCTCCTGGAACATCTCGTGCACCACCCAGACCGGTTCCGCGTCCGGCCGCAGGATGAGCGCGCTCGCCCGCTCCCCTGTGTCCAGCCACACGCCGGTCAGGTAATACACGTTCGGACGCGCCGTGACGAGCGCCGCGTCCACCCCCGCGGCCCCAATCTCGCGCATCAGACGCGCCCGCCGCTTCTCCCACGCGTTGGATGTCATGTGATCGCCTCCACCCGGTTCCGGCCCGCGCCAACCGTCCGCGGGCCCGTCTCCACCAGTGTACCGCATCCTCGCTTCACCGGGATCGCCTCGCGTCAGGTTCTACGTCCGCTGGGATCCGGGGCGGAGCAGCAGGTGGTGGGCAAACCCCGCCACCCCGCGGGCAAAGGCCACCAACTCCGCGTCCGTCAGGATGTCGCGGCCCGGACGGCTGTTGACGTCGTAGACATAGCACCGATCCTCGCCCTGGGAGCCGCCGACGTCGACGCCCAGCACCCCCAGGGTCGGGAACGTCCGCTGCAGGGTGCGCGCGACGCGCAGGGCCCGTCTGCCGGCCCGATCCAGAGTTTCCTCGTCCACCCCCGCCCGCTTCAAAGCGATCCACTGGGCCTCGGTCGGACGGGTGAGCGACTGCACCCGCCCGCCGGCGTGATAATTGGTCACCATCGCCCCCCGCGCCGCACTCCGGCCGGTCACGGCGAGGACGCCCCAGCGCCCGTCGTGATCGCACTGCACGGTGACCCGCAGGTCCAAAAGGCGCCCGTCCTCCAGACGCCACAGGGGGATGTGTCCCTGCGCCATGTACCGGCGGTGGCGAAGGCTGAACGACAGCAGGCGCAACAGGTCCTCCCGGTCCATCTCCCGCCGGATGGCCCGGCCGAAGAAGCGCTCTCCGGCCACATACCAGCGTCCGCGCGCCAATGGGCGGACGAACAGCATATTCCGCCCCCCGGAACCGTACACCGGTTTCCACCACGCGGCCCCCCACGCCTCCGCCAACTGCAGAAACGCCCGTGGGGTGACGCGAAACCGGGTCGGGGGCAGGACGTCGCGCGCGGCGCGATCCGCCAGGATCAGGCGGTACACCTCGTCCTTGGGCGGAAGCACGGGGTTGAAGGCGGCGATCCCGCACTCGGCCAGCGTTTCCGTCAGGCGGCGGTGAGCGCGCCGGTGATGCCGCAGGTCCTCCAGGTACATGGCGTCGTACACGACCGCCCGTTCGGGGACGACCAGCCGCCGGCGTTGCCACCCCGCCTCGCCCGCATACATCCACCCCGTCACGTGATCCGGAAGACCTTTCACCGCCACCGCGGGCGGCGTGACCACCAGCGGCATGTCCCAGGCGGCGGCCGCCTCGCCGAGCGACCGGAACCACAGGTGCCTGCGCCGCGGCCGCACCGTGGCCGGTGCGGCCCCCGTGATGGTGATGAGCATACGAACGCCTCCCCGCGCGCAGATGATACACGCTATGTGACCATCCCCGCGAAACGTGCATACCCTGTGTCGAATGCGGCGCTGGGCGTTGTTTCGGGGAGGGACACCGATGGCCGTGCGCGTGGCGCTCGTCGCGCCGGAGGGTTTGCCCATTCCGCCGGTGCGCGGCGGTTCGGTTCAGATTTACCTGGAGGCGTTGGCTCGGGAATTGGATCGCCTGGGGATTGACGCGACCCTGCTGTCGCCGGGGGCGGGAGAGGCCGCCTGCCGGAATCACATCCGGCTGGCCGGGATGGAGAAGGTGACGTACCGCAGCGCCTGCCTGGCCGAGTTGCGGCGGATGCAACCCGACGTCGTCCAGGTGGACAACCGGCCGGACTTCGTGCCGTGGGTGCGGCGGGCCGTGCCCTCCGCCCGGGTGCTGCTCAACCTGCACTCCACCACGTTTCTCGGCCCGCGGCACATCGACCGCGCTCGGGCGCGCCGCGTGCTGCGTGACGCGGACCGGGTGGTCCTCAACAGCGATTTCCTCCGGCGCGAGATCGCCCGTACCTTTCGGTTGGATGGAGGGGATTGGCGCCCGGTGGTGATCCACCCGGGCGTGGACCTGGCCCGCTTCGCCCTCCCCGAGGGCCGTGAACGCGGTGCGTGGCCGCCGTTCCGGCTCCTGTACGTCGGCCGCGTCATCCGTGGAAAAGGCGTGCACGTCCTGGTCGAGGCCGTGCGCCAGCTCAGGCAAACGCACATCCCGGTGCGCCTGACCCTTGTCGGCCGCACCCCGCCCTGGGAAGCGGCGTACGAGCGCCGCCTGCGCATCCAGATGCGCGGGTTGCCCGTGCGCTGGACGGGTTTCGTCCCGCCCGCCGAGCTGCCGCCCCGTCTTTGGCGGGCGCACGCCCTGGTCTGCCCCTCGCAGGCGCCGGAGGCGTTCGGCCTGGTCAATGTGGAGGCGATGGCCGCCGGCGTGCCGGTCATCGCCAGCCGGCAGGGCGGCATCCCGGAAATCGTCGACGCCTCGTGCGGCATCCTTGTCCGACAGTACCGCGATCCCGCCGCCTTCGCCCGGGCCATCCGCACCCTGATGGCCGACCGCGCCCGCTGGGAGGCCCTCAGCGACGGCGCTCGGCGGCGCGCGCAGACGTTCTCCTGGCGGCGCTCGGCCGAGGCGTTCACGCAGGTGTACCGGGAACTGTGCCCGGGTGATCAGCGATAGGTGTCCGGCAGGGGCGGCCGGCGCAGGCGAAACCGGTCGGTCGCCCGCGTGTACTCGTCCCCCGCCATGCGGCCGACGGGCGTCCAACGGGCGCCGTCAATGCGGTCCCCCGCCCACAGCTCGTCGCGCACGTGCACACAGACCACCCGGCCCAACACGAGAAAACCGCCGCCCGGTCCGTCGCCGAACTGGAGGATCTGCACCCGCTCGCATTCCATCTGAATCGGGCTCTCCGCCACCCGGGGCGGACGCACCGCGCGGCTGGGGATGGGCGTCAAACCGGAGATCTCAAACTCGTCGACCTCGGGCGGAAATTCCGGCGCCGTGAGGTTCATCCGCTGGACGAGGGGATCGTCCACGACATTGACCACGAACTGCCCGGTCTCCTCGATGTTTCGCAGCGTGTCCTTCTTACGCCCGTCCGCCCGGAACATCGGGGCCACGGACAGGATGAACGGCTTCGGGCACACGCCGTTGAAGAAACTGAAGGCGGCGAGGTTGCGCACGCCGTCCGCGCTTCGCGTCGACACGAACGCAATCGGGCGCGGCACCACGCACCCGACGAGCAGCTTGTAACACGCCTGCCACTCCAGCGAATCGGGGATGATCTCCACCGGCGACACCTCCCTGTGTTGCGAGGCCGCGCCAACGCGTCCCCGCGCGAGCATCCGAACGGCCAGGTCAGCGCAGACCGCGCAGAACGAACCAGACGTTGGCCGGGCGCTCCGCCAGACGGCGCATGAAATACCCGTACCAGTCCACCCCGTAGGGCACGTACAACCGCAGCGGATACCCCTCCTGCACCAGCTGCTGCTGCAGGTTCGTGCGGATGCCGTACAACATTTGAAACTCGTAGCGATCGCGCGGGATGCCGTGCTCGGCGATGAATCGCTTCGCGTGCTCGATGATCTTCTCATCGTGTGTCGCGATGGCCGTGAATCCGGGGCTGAGCAGCTGCGCCTCCATGAGTTTCACGTAGTTCGCGTCCACGTCCGCCTTGTCCGGATACGCCACCTCCGGCGGCTCCTTGTACGCCCCCTTGACGATCCTGAGGTGCACCCCGTCCTGGGCTAGCCGAAGCACGTCCTCCAGGCTCCGGTACAGGTACGCCTGAATGACCGTTCCGACATTGTCGAACTCGGCGCGCAGCTCGTCGAACAGCCGCAACGTGGCCTCGCAGCGCGGCGAGTCCTCCATATCGATGGTCACCCGGATGCCCCCCTCGCGCGCGCACGCCAGGATGCGCCGCATGTTCTCGAGGCACAGGTCCCGGTCGATGTCCAACCCCAGCTGGGTCAGCTTCACGGAGAGGGTCGCGTCCACCCCCGACCGGCGGATGGCCATCAACGCCTCGATGCAGGCGTCCGCGGCCTCGCGGGCTTCCAGCGCGTCGCCGACAAACTCCCCGAGGTGATCCAGCGTCGCGGACATGCCCATCCGGTTCAGGTCCGCCACCACCCGGACGGCCTCCTCAATCGTCTCCCCGGCCACAAACCGGCGGGCGCCGAGCCGGAGCCCGTAACGCTTCGCCCACCGGTTCGCGGCGCGGTTTTTCGCCATCGACAGGAGCACAGACCGCATCCATTGCTCCATCGTGCTTCCTCCCCTACATGAGCGCGTGCAGGACGTGCACCCCGCGCTCTCCGGCGCTGTATCCGATGACGAACCCGAGCAACGCGAAAAACGCGATCCAGAACACCACCGCGAGCAACGTGAACAGCCACCGGACGGCCCTTCGCCGCAGCCAGCTGCACAGCACCGCGATGGCCAGCAACACAACCAGCATCCCGACCTGCACGGCCACTCTCCCCACCCAGTCCCGTCCTCCGGCGGTGCGTCACGTGCGGCGCGACGTCAAAAGAATCCGGTCCGGTCCCGCCGTACGTTTCGGCGTCCAGGTGGACGGGTTGTTCTCATCAAACTGCTCCAGGTACTCGATGACCTCTTTGGTGATGGCCGTCGGCGTCGACGCCCCGGCCGTCACGGCGACGGTTCGCACCCCGCGAAGCCATTCGGGTTTGATCTCGGTGACGTCCGCGACCCGGTGCGCGGGCACCTTGGCGATCTCCTCGGCGACCTGCGCCAGGCGATTCGAGTTGTTGCTGCGCGGATCGCCGACGACGATGCACAGATCCGCCTCTTTCGCCTGCTCTGCGACCGCCTGCTGGCGCATCTGGGTCGCCATGCAGATCTCGTTGTAGATCTCCGCCTGCGGATACTTGCGTTTGACCGCCTGCATCAGATCCGCCGTGTCCCACTGGCTCATGGTGGTCTGGTTGGTGACCGCGATCTTCTCGTTGGCCACCGTCAGCGCCTCGATGTCCTCCATGTTCTCCACCAGATGCACCCGCCCCGGCGCGACGCCCATGGCGCCCTCCGGCTCGGGATGGCCCTTGCGCCCGATGTAGATGATGTCGTATCCCTTGGCGACCCGGTCGCGGATCAGGTCGTGCGTCCGCGTCACGTCCGGGCAGGTGGCGTCAATCGTGTGCAACCCTCGCTCCGCCGCGCGCCGCTTGACCTCGGGGGACACCCCGTGCGCGGTGAAGATCACGGTGCCCTCCCGGACCTGCTCCAACAGTTCCAGGCGATTGGCGCCGTCGAGGGTGATCACCCCTTCCCGTTCAAACGCCTCGACCACGTGCCGGTTGTGCACAATCATGCCGAGAATATAGATCGGCCGCGGGAGCGTGGGATCGTCGGCCGCCTGTTTGGCCATCACCATGGCGTCGACCACGCCGTAACAGTACCCGCGCGGCGCGATTTTGATCACCTTCATCCAGGTCCCTCACTTCCAGCGCAGGGCTCGGGCCGATGCATCCACGAACCGCCTGGCGTCATGGCCGCCACTCGTGCAGCAGACGCTGCTTGAGATCCCACAGCCGTTGCGACAGATCCACGTGATAGATGTGCGGATTCACGTGGCGCAGGATCTCCGGTGAAAAGCGTGCCAAGCCCGCCTCCACGTGGCGCCGGATCGCGGGCAGGTCAGGCAGCTCATACACCAGACGTCCGCCGACAAAGACCGGCTGCAACAACGCCTCCATCTCGTAGCCCTGGATCACCTTGCGCTTGTAGGTGTGAACGGGATCGAACAATTCCAACGGCTCGGCCGGATTGAACGTCTCGTCGTCGAGGCAGATCAGATCCGCCGATGCGCGCCCGTTCAAATAGAATCGTAACACCTTTTTCTTTCCGGGGTTCGTGATTTTGTTCGCGTTCTCCGAGATTTTGATGCGCGGGCGCAGCTCCCCCGCCTCCTCCTGCGCGGCGAGCTTGTACACCGCGCCGAGCGCCGGCTGGTCGTAGCTGGTGATGAGGTTCGTCCCCACCCCCCAGCCGGTCACCCGCGCGCCCTGGATGATCAGATCCCGGATGGTCCACTCGTTCAGGTCCGAGGAGGCGATGATGCCGACCTCCGTCAGCCCCGCCTCGTCGAGCATGCGCCGCGCCTGCTTGGACAGATAGGCGATGTCGCCGCTGTCGATGCGGATGGCCTTCAACCGCCGTCCCTCGGCCAAGAGCTCCCGCCCCACCTGGATGGCGTTCGGCACGCCGCTGCGCAAAACGTCGTACGTATCGACCAAAAGCACGGTGTCGTCCGGGAACGCTCTGGCATACGCGCGGAACGCCTCGAGTTCCGTCGGAAAGCTCTGCACCCAGCTGTGACCCATGGTCCCCGACACCGGAATGCCGAAACTGCGCCCGGCGAGCACGTTGCTCGTCCCCACGCATCCTCCGATGAACGCCGCCCGCGCCCCGAACACGGAGGCGTCCATGTTCTGCGCCCGGCGCAGGCCCATCTCGATGACCGGGCCGCGTGCGCCCTGGGCCGTCGCCGCCGCGTCGACGATGCGCTGCGCCTTGGTCGCGATGAGGCTCTGGTGGTTGATGAACGTCATCAGCGCGGACTCCACCAACTGCAGCTCGTCGATGGGCCCCTCCAGCCGCAGCAGCGGTTCGTTCGGGAACACGATGGTCCCCTCCGGCACGGCGTACAGATCGCCCGTGAAGCGAAACGTTCGAAGGTACTCCAGAAACGTTTCGGGGAACAGGCCGAGGCTTCGCAGATACGCGATGTCGTCATCGGTGAAACGCAGGTTGTGCAGGTACCACACCACCTGTTCCAGCCCCGCCGCGATCACGTAGCCGTTCCCGGAAGGATTGTTGCGGTAATACAGGTCGAAGACCACGCGCTGGCGATGCTTCCCGGCTCGGAAATGCCCGTACATCATCGTCAGCTCGTACAGATCGGTCAGCAGGGAGACCGGCCGGCCGCGGTACACCGGCAACTGCGAGATCGCCTCGATGCGGGCGAGCGCCCGCTCGTGCCGCTGGTCCAACGCCGTCACACTGTCCGCTTGCGCCACCGTTCACACCTCCCCCGTCAGGATCCGATCCATCGCCTTCACCAGCTCCGCCCGTCCGCCGGCGACGATGTCGCGGACCCGAAGGTGATACCGTCCCCCGCCGAGCTCCCCGACACATCCGCCGGCTTCCTCCACCAGAAGGGTTCCGGCGGCCACGTCCCAGGCGTTGAGATCGTATTCAAAAAAACCATCGATGCGACCCGCGGCGACGTACGCCAGATGCAGAGCCGCGCTGCCCAGCGCGCGGATGCTCTTGACCTGGCCGAACAGCCGCGCCGTGTTCGCCGTCGTCTCGGCGTACGTGCGCGATCGCGTCGGAAACCCGGACGCCACCACGGCCCGCCGGAGCGCCTCCACCGGCGACGCCACAAGCCGCCGCCCCACGGGAAAATCGGACGGGGCGCCGGCCCACGCCCGCATGGCGGCCGCGTCGGCCAGGTGCGCCCCCTGGCCGCGCACCGCGTAGAACACCTCGCGGTGGTACGGATCGTACACCACCCCGACCTGGGTGTTTCCGTCCGCGGCGTACGCGATGGACACCACGGACAGCGGCAGGTGATGGACGAAGTTGGTGGTGCCGTCAATCGGATCGACAATCCACAGATGCGGCCGGTCCCAGACCCGCTCCGCGGCGGCCGCCGACGCCGCGGCGCCGGGTTCGGTCGTCTCCTCGCCGAGCACCTCGTGATCCGGGAAGCGCAGGCCGATGCGCCGGCGGATCATCGTTTCGCAGGCGGGATCGACATCGGTCACCAGGTCGTTCGGGGACGACTTGGCCTTGATGTCGCGGATGGAGTCGACACGTTCTCGAAAATAGTCGCCCGCTTCCAGCGCCGCCTCGACGGCGGTCGCCAAACACTGCATGAGATGTTGTGTCTGCAATCGCCCTGACCCCTTCGACGTCCGGGATCACCGCCCGATCCAGGCGGTGATTCCCAACAGGATGAACACGGCGGTGGCCGCCCACGCCTGCGTGGTTCGCGAACGCCTGTCCTTCAGCCAGACGTGCGCGACCACCGCCGCCGCGATGCCGAGAATGGGATGCAGATTCCACATCCGGTGGAGCACCCAGGTGATGATGCCGACCAGGATCTGAAGGTCAATCAGCCCAATCAAAACCCTCGACGGCAACCGGGCGCCGGTGCGTCCCGATGCCCCGAGCCACGCCCACACGCACACCGCGAACGCGGCCAGCAGCGTCACCCACCCCAACAGCGCATGAATCCAGATCATCGTTCACACTCCTGTCTCATCTTAACGGACCGAACCCGGCTGCGCCAACCGCACCCCGGCGCTTTGCCCGCGGCCCCGTCCCCGCGACCCATGCGCCGCGGACGTTCGAGCCCACGGCCGACCCCGGGCCAGCGCCGCGCGGACGGGGACTGCGCATGATGCCATTGTACCGCAACCAAGCCCCGACGGGTGTCCCGCGGCCGCCGTCCTCCGGTCGCGGTACGAGCCACGCGGCCACCGCCCTCCTGCGCTGGAGCGCCACTGGCCCCCGGGCCGCCAAGGTGCGGTGGCCGGGGCGGCGAGACGGCGGGGCGGCGAGACGGCACGGCGGCGGGGCGGCTTGCGAACCGCAGGCCGGTGGGCCATACTAATCTCAGCCAGATTTGGATACCTGCACATCCTCGCGGCGCTTCGTCCACGACTCGGGGCGCCGCGCACGAACGGGAGGGCGGTGCGGTTGGAGACGCGCATCGTACGCGATTCACTGGGAGAACTGGAGGTGCCCGCCGAGGCGTACTACGGGGCGCAGACGGCCCGTGCGATGGACAACTTCCCCATCAGCGGGCTGCGGCTGCCGCGGGCGTTCATCCGCGCCCAGGGCATCGTCAAGTGGGCGGCCGCGCGGGCGCACGCGCAACTCGGCGCGCTGGACGCGCGCAAGGCGGACGCCATCTGCCGCGCGGCGGAGGAGGTCATCCGCGGGGATCTCGACGATTGGTTCCGGGTCGACGTGTACCAGGCCGGCGCCGGCACCTCGCAGAACATGAACGCCAACGAGGTCATCGCGGCGCGGGCCGCGGAATTGCTGGGCGGCGCGCGCGGCGACACGCGCCTGGTGCATCCCAACGACGACGTCAACATGTCCCAATCGACCAACGACACCATCCACATCGCCATGAACATCGCGGCCGTCGAGGAACTGGCGCACCGTCTCGATCCGGCCCTGGCCGATCTGGAACAGGCCCTGCGCGAGAAAGCCGCCGCGTTCGGCGACATCGTGAAATCCGGGCGGACGCACCTGCAGGACGCGGTGCCGATGCGGCTGGGGGACGAGTTCGCCGCGTGGGCGGACAATCTCGCACGCCACCGGCGGTGGGTGGAACAGGCGGCGGGGGACCTGTTGGCCATCGGCTTCGGCGGCAACGCGATCGGCACCGGCATCAACACCCCGCCCGGGTTCGCCGAGCTGGCGGTGCGCCATGTGGCCGAATACACCGGCCTCTCGTTCCGGCTGCCGGCCAATCCCTTCACGTTCAATCAGAATCCGGACGAGGTGGTGTGGGTAAGCGCCGCGTTGCGCAACCTCGCCCTGGCGCTGCAGCGGATCGCGAACGACCTACGCCTGCTGTCCTCCGGGCCGCGCACCGGGCTGGCGGAGATCACCCTGCCGGCCGTGCAGCCCGGATCGTCCATCATGCCCGGCAAGGTGAACCCCGTCATGGCCGAGATGCTGAACATGGTCGTATTCCAGGTCCTGGGGTGTGACACCACCATCGCCCAGGCGGGGGGCGCGGGCCAGCTCGAACTGAATGTGATGATGCCGGTGATGGCCGCGAATCTCCTGCACGAAATCGCCATCCTGACCAACGCGGTGCGGGTGTTCACGGACCGTTGCGTCCGCGGCATCACGGCGGACGCAGAGCGGTGCCGGGCCTACGCCGAACGGTCCCTGTCGCTGGCCACCGCGCTGAACACCGTCGTCGGGTACGACACCGCCGCCAAGGTGGTCAAACACGCGCTCGCGCACGACACCAGCCTGCTGGAGGCAGGCCGGGCGCTCGGCGTCGACGAGGCGGCGCTCCAGCGCGCGCTCGACGTCAACCGGCTGTCGCTGGTCACGCCGCGGACCCTGGCGGAATCAGGAGAGGCTCTGGCCGGTCATCGGACGCCGCCCGCCGCCCGGTCGTTCACACCCCCGCGGACCCCGGCGGAATCCGCGGATGCACCCGCCGCGCGACCCGTCACCTCTGCCAACGCGGGTCCGAGCGACGGGTGGATCGGGTACGCCACGCTGCCCGCCCGCGAGCCGGGAGAGACCAGCGACTGAGCCATCTGGATGGGCGGCACAACAAGGGGGGCGACCGCCGCACCCCCCGATCAGAAAGGCGGGGGCCCAGGGCCCCCGCTTTTCATTCGTCCTTAAATTTTCGCCAATCGAGTTGGGAACGCTCGAGCAGGTCCGCAAAGGACTCGTCGTCGCCCGGCTGCGGGTCGAACAGTTCCGCGAAGGACGCCTCGCGCTCGGCGTCGGCCTCCTCCGGCCGGGTCCCGGTCCGGCCGGCCGTCCCGGATCTCGGCCGCACCGGTCCGTCGGCACGCCGGGGCGAGCGGCCGGATTGCGCCTCCTTGGCGGCCCGTTCCGTCTCCGCCTGGATGGCCGCCTTCAGTTTCGCCAGCTTCTCCGCGGTATCCCGGCCAAATCGATCCGCGGCGGTGATGCCGGTCAGGCCGTCCGCCCGTTTTTCGCGCGGTTTCGCCGGCTCCGGGACGATGTCCGCCGCAAAGGCCGGCTTGTCGTCATCCCGGTCGCGCGCCACCGCCCGCCCCCTGCGCTGCTTGCCCATGCCAGCCCACCTCCGTCCGCGCCGCGGTCGGGATCAACCCCGCTTTGGCAATCGGTCGTTGATGAAGTTGAAAATGGCCTGCAGGCGTGCCACTCGGAGCTTCGGCTTGCCGGTGCGCGACAGGTCGTGGCTCGCGTTGGGCACCCTGAACAGCTCGACCTCGCCCCCGTTGCGCTTGATGGCGGTGTAGAACTGCTCCGCCTGTTCAATCGGGCAACGCAGGTCGTTCTCCCCGTGCTTGAGCAGAAGCGGCGTCTTCACGTTCGCCGCGTACGCCAGCGGAGAGGCCTTCCACAGCTTTTCAAAGTCATGCAGCACGTCCCCGCCCACCTCGGTCTCGGTGAACCGCGGTCCGATGTCCGACACCCCGTAGAACGAGATCCAGTTGGAGATGGACCGCTGCGACGCGGCGGCAAAGAAGCGGTCGGTGTGACCCACCAGCCAGTTGGTCATGAAGCCGCCGTAGCTGCCGCCCGTGACGGCGACGCGGCTTCCGTCGAGGAAGTCGAACCGCTCCAGCGCCGCGTCCAGTCCGTTGAGGATGTCGGCCGCATCCTTTTCACCATAGTGATGCCGCACCGCGTTCACGAACTCCTGCCCGTACCCCGAGCTGCCGCGCGGATTGACGTACACGACCGCGTATCCCTCCGCGGCAAACCACTGCATCTCGTGGAAGAAGGAGTAGGCGTACATGGCGTGCGGACCGCCGTGGATCTCGAGAATGACCGGGTACTTCTTGCCGGGCTCAAAGCCCACGGGCCGCAGGACGAATCCCTGCACCTGCCAGCCGTCTTCCGAGGTGTAGTAGAACACCTCCGGCTCCACCACCTCGACCTCCGCCAACAGCCGGTCGTTGCAGTCGTCCAGGCGGACCTCTCCGGCCGGGAAGGGTGCCACCCGCTCCTCGTCCATCCGCTCGGTCACCGCCCGAGGACGCCGCGGGCGCACCACGCCGCCAGAGGTGTCGACCACCGCGATGCGGCCGGGGTGCACCGGGGTCGCGTACGCGATGGCAAACCGCGTCCCGCCATCGTACGACAGCCCGTACACCTCGCGATCCCCGCCGATGACCACCTCGCCCGTCGCGCCGGCCTCATTCAGGGTGAACCGGACCACCTCGCAGCGGCCCTCGCGCGTGCTCAGGGCGTAAATGGCACGGCCGTCCCTGGACCACAGGGGGCCGGGGGTGTGTTCGTGGCTGCGCATATCGGAGACGCACTCGTTGCCGAGCGTATCCGGGAAGTCCACCCCGAGATCGGTGGACGCCCCGCCCTCGCTCGACACCACGAACAGCCGGGTGTGGGTCGCGAACCAGAACTCGTTGCGGTTCCCGAAAAACGCGATGGTCCGGCCGTCGGGCGAGTACGAGAGCTGATAGACAATGGCGTCGTCGCACAACAGCTCCAGCTCTCCGCCCGTGGCGGGCACCCGGTACAGATCCGACCGGAACTCCGTCTCCGGATTGGCCGCCCGGTTCGACGGGAAGGCCACGTACTTGCCGTCCGGCGACACGGCGGGTTCGCCGACGTCGTAGGGGCCGCTGGTCAGCTGCTGCACCGCGCCGGTCGCCACGTCCACGGCCACCAGCTGGTTCTTGAAGCCGCGCGTCAGGCCGCCGCCGTCCCGCTTGTAGTACAGCCAATCGTACCGCTTGGGGTTCTTCTCCCACTCCTCGCGGTCCTTGTCCGCCAGCTCCTTCGCTTCCTTTTCGGACAGCCCCTCATCGTACAGTTCCACCTGGCCGTCCTTCGGCACCGGCACCAGACCGTACAGCCGGCTCCCGTCCGGCGCCCAGGTCAGGGCGCTGATCCCGCGGCGAAACCGCGTCAGTCGGCGGGCTTCCCCGCCGTCCATCGGGAGCAGCCACACCTGCGTCCCGAACGCCCGATTGGACAAGAAGGCGAGCGTCCTGCCATCCGGCGACCAGACGGCCCCCCAGTTGCGCTTCCCGGAGTTGGTCAGCGTCCGGCTGGTCGATCCGTCGGCCGCCGCCAGCACCAGATGCGTCTCGTAATCATCGTCCTTGACGTTCGCCACCGTGCGCTCGTACACGACCCACCGCCCATCCGGCGACAGGACGGGATTGCCCGGCCACTCGAACTTCTGCACGTCCTCTGCGGTGATTCTCCGCTTGCTCATCGTTCACGCTCCCTGCCGGCCAGGAATTCGGCCAAGTACCGTTTCTCCTCGTTGACGAGCTGTGGATGGTCGGTGAGATGGCGGCGCAGAACCCGTTCCTCCCACGCATCGGTCCCGGGCGCCTCGTCAATGCCCGCCGGAATGTCCGCGATCCGGCGGTCATACAAAATTTCCCATTCCTCAGCACCCTCGCGCTGCACACGGCGGGAGACCTGCATGAAGATCCCGGGCTCGTCCGGTTCGGAGCGGGCGTACATCATCATCTCGAAATCATCCCATTGGTGGATCCAATCCAGCGGATCGAACGCGTTCACTCGATGTCTGACTCCTTCTGCCGGATGCCGGCCGATGTCGCGCGAATCGGGCCCTTTGCCGGATTCTCACACGTCTCAGTGTAGCGGTGTTGTCCCCGGCGTTCAAGCCGTGCCGGCCGGGGAATTTCACCCGGCGAAACATCGACCCGCCAGCGGCCGCGGTGCAGGCGTCCGCCACACGCGCGTGGTCGGCACCAACCCGAAGGCGAAACATCGACCCGCCGGCGGCCGCGGTGCAGGGCGCACGCGGTTTTGCTACAATGGGTTGGGAGTTTACGGCACACCGCCCGGGGGACACGGCACATCGCAGCCGAGGCCCGGGGTCTTGCAAAGGAGGACATTCAGGATGCGTCGGTTCTTCCTGGCCTTATTCGTCATTGCGCTCGTCATCGAGGCCATCGAGACCTTCCGCCCGCAACCGCCGTTTCCGAAGGTGGACACGTCGTTCGTGACCGCACAGGCGGCGAATCTGCTCCACTGACGGCGCACAGACGATGGGGCGGGGTGCATCACACCCCGCCCCACGGTTTGTCGGGCCGACTCCTTCGGTCAGGCCAACTCCTTCTTGAGCAGCTCGGTCATCATCGGGACCACTTCGAACAGGTCGCCCACAATGCCGTAGTCCGCCACCTGGAAGATCGGCGCCTCCGGGTCCTTGTTGATGGCGACAATCACCTTCGAGTTGGACATCCCGGCCAGATGCTGGATGGCGCCGGAGATGCCGCAGGCGATGTACAGATCCGGGGTCACAACCTTGCCGGTCTGCCCAATCTGCAACGCGTAATCGCAGTACCCCGCGTCGCAGGCCCCGCGCGACGCCCCGACGGCGGCGCCGAGCACCGCCGCCAGCTCGTACAACGGCTTGAATCCTTCCGCGCTCTTGACGCCGCGGCCGCCGGAGACGATGATCTTCGCCTCCGTGAGGTCCACGCCCGATGTCGTCTTCTGGACGATCTCCTTGACCACCGTCGCCAAATCCTGCGGCCCGAAGCTCACCGCCAGCTTCTCCACCTGACCGGCTTTTCCGAGGTCTCCCTCCGCCGGCGTCAGGTTGTTCGGGCGTACGGTGACAACCACCTTCCCCTCGGTGACCTGGACCTTGGTGAACGCCTTCCCGGCGTAAATCGGCCGGGTGAACGTCAGCGAGTCCCCGGTGCCCTCGATGTCCACCACGTCCGACACCTGGCCCGCGCCCAACCGCGTCGCGATGACCGGTGCCAGATCCTTGCCCACCGCGGAGTGTGCGAACAGCAGGATGTCCGGATTCGCCGCGCGCACGCACTCCATGAACGCCTTCCTGTGGGCGTCCGGCGTGTAGTGTTCAAGCTCCGGCGCGTCCACCACGAACACCCGGTCCGCGCCGTGGGCGCCGAGGCCCTCCGCCAGCGCCTCCACTCCATGGCCGAGGATCGCGATCGACACCTCGCCCCCGTCCGCGATGCGATGCGCCGCGCCGAGCATCTCGAAGGTCACATTGCGCAACTTGCCCCGGCGGACATCCGCCAACACCAACACATTCTTCGCCATGTCTCGGGTCCCTCCCGTCGTTGTCAACCAATGACCTTGTCGACCGTGCGCAGCGACTGGATCAACTCGCGGACCTGGTCCTGCAGCTCGCCCTGCAGGATCTTGCCCGCCTGCTTCGGCTTCGGCAGAAACGTGTCCACGACCTTGGTGCGCGGCCGGATGTCGTCCGGGTTGAGGCCGAGGTCCGCCGCCGTCACGCGCGTGATGGGTTTCTTGCTCGCCTTGCGGATGCCAATCAGGGTCGGGTAACGCGGGTCATTCAGCCCCTGCTGCGCGGTGACCACCACCGGAAGGGTGCCCTGGACCACCTCCACGTCGCCTTCGGCGTCGCGGTAGCCCGTGACCTGGTTGCCCTCCACGACCAATTTGGTCAGGGTCGAGATGTGCGGGATGCCGAGTTCCTCCGCCAGACGGACCGCCACCTGGCCGGAGCCATCGTCAATCGCCTGGTTGCCGGCGAGGATGATGTCGTACGGCCGTTGCCGGATGATGGCCGCCAAAACCTTGGCCACCGTGTACTCGTCGCCGAACAGCGCCGGGTCATCCGCGAGAATGCCCTCATCGGCGCCCATGGCGAGCGCGGTGCGAATCGCTTCCTCGAAACGCGACGGGCCGACGGAGACCACCGTCACCTCGCCGCCGTGTTCCTCCTTCAGGCGGAGCGCCTCCTCAACCGCGTACTCGTCATACGGGTTGATGATGAACTTGACCCCGTCCTCCTTCACGCGGCCGTTCTCGACCACGATGCGCTCCTCGGTGTCAAACGTCTGCTTCAAGCACACCAGAATGTTCACGGTCCCTCTCCTCTCCTCCATCTGGGCGACGGTCACATGACCTCGGCCGGGGGGATCTCCCCGCGGCCGGGTGCCTCCGCCGCCCGCGTCCGGGACAATCCGTACAACAACACATCCACGACATCCTCCGCCAGACTGGCCAGGTCGTACTTGCCGCCCGGCAACACCCACGCGGTCACCGTCTCATCCAGCGTCCCGAAGATCATCCGCCTGGCGATGCGCGGATTGATGTTCGGCCGGAACACCCCCTGCCGCATGCCCAGCTCAATCACGTCGTCGAGCGCACGATAAAACGGTTTCATGATGTCCCCGATTTCACGCCGGATGCCCGCGTCCACCTGGCGAAGGTGCACCTGGGTGACCATCGCCAGCTGCGGATGGGCCCCGAGCTCCTGCAGATACAGCTCGACGAGCGCGCGCAGCTGATCCTCCGCCCGTTCCAAGCCGGCGATCCGTTGCTGGAGCTTTTCGACGATGCGGCCGATGGCCTGCCGCAACAAGGAGATCAGGATGTCCTCCTTGTTTTTGAAATAGAGATACACGGTTCCATCCGCCACACCCGCCGTCCGCGCGATGCGGGAGATCTGCGCGTGGTGGTAGCCGTGCTCGGCCATGACCTGGACGGCTGCCGCCAGAATCGCGTCATACTTGGCTTCATCGCGCCGGTTTGCGATACCCTGCCCCTCCCGCTGAATGAATTGTCATTCATTTATACGACGTCATTGTACGAGATATGCGAGAGGATGTCAAATTGTTTGAGGGGGTGTTCGGCACCGCCGCACACCCCCTCACCTCAGGCGCCCGCCTCATCCCCGGCCGCGTAGGTCTCAAGCCTCGGCCGGCAACCCGAGCGCCTCCCGGATTTTCGGTTCCACCTTCTGAAAGCCCTTGTCGCCCGCGGCGCGGAACATCAGATTTCCGTCGCGCCCAAACACGAAGAAGGCCGGGACGTACTCGTTCTGAAACGCGTTGGCGATCCGGTGCAGATGGTCCAATCCGACCGGCTGCGTGATCCGGTACGTCTCCACGTCCTCCTTCACCCGCTTGGCGTCCGCGTCCTCCTCGTAGCGCGGCATGTGCAGCGCCACCACCTGAAGGCCCTGTGGCTCGTACTTCTCTTTGATGGCGATGACGTCGTTCATCGTCTCATGGCAGATGTGGCACGACACCGCCCAGAAGTGAATCAGCGTCACCTTGCCAGGTTCCAGTTTCGGCGCCCCGCCGTCCGTGTGCCACCACTCGGTGGCGCCTTCCAAACTCGGCATGGGCGTGCCCAACCGCATCGGCATGGGATCATCCCCCCGTCTGAAATTCGGCCCACGCGGACGCTCCGCCCTGGCGGATGGCATCACGCCGCCGATGGGAAAAAGGCGCGAACCCGTGGAGGATTCGCGCCGCACCGGCGGATGCCACCGGCGTGAGCCCTTCGCCGCCGGCCGCTTGAATCGGCCATTCGGCAGGCCGCCTGCTCAGACTTCCAACAGCTTGTCGCCGGGCTTCCAGTTGGCCGGGCACATGCCGCCCGCCTGGAGCGCCTCCAGCACGCGCAGGGTCTCATCGACGCTGCGCCCGATGTTCATGTCGTGCACGACCTGGTAGCGCAGGATGCCCTCCGGGTCGATGATGAACAGCCCGCGCAGGGCTTGTCCGGATTCCTCCACCAAAACGTCGTACTTGCGCGCGACCTCCTTGGTGAAGTCCGCCGCCAGCGGATAATCCAGACCGCCCAGGCCGTTCTCGGAACGCGGGGTGTTGATCCAGGCCTTGTGGCTGTGCACGGAGTCACAGCTGACACCCAGAACCTCCGCGTCCAGGTCCTTGAACTCCTGCAGACGCTCGTTCATGGCGATGATCTCGGTCGGGCAGACAAACGTGAAGTCCGCCGGATAGAAGAACATCACCAACCACTTACCCCGATAGTCGGACAGGCGGACGTGCTCGTCCAACGTCTTCATGTTCTTGGTGCTCAGCATGTCAAAATCGGGAGCGGGTTGACCGACGAGTGGCATATCGTTCCCTCCTCGTGACTGTATCTGGTGAACTTTGGCTGCGACTGGCGGTGAAGCACATGAAGGATTATACTATGGAGGCAGGACACGTTTCAAATTTGCGCCAACCCGAAGCGATGGAGTAGGCCCAAACCCGCGCTCTGCATAGGGAAGGGGGAAATGGGATGGACCTCATGCAGTCGTCTGAGGAGTGGAGTCGCGCGCATCACCGTGTGAATGAATTGTTGTCCGCCCTGCTGAACACGTTGCGGGATCTGGGGTACAACCCCAGCTACCACCTCGCGTACGACCACGAAGAGCACCACGTCCGACTGGATGACCAGTTGCTGCGCGAACACCCGCAGCTGCTCTCCGTGTACCGCGAATACGTCGCGGCATGCCGGCAGCGCAGCCTCGCGGTGCAGCGCATTCAGGAGTTGCCGAAGATCGATCTCGGCTTCGACGCCAACTGACGGTTCCCAAAACGCCGCGTCGCCTTTGGCCGGGCGGGCGTCCTCCCGCTCGGCCAGAGGCTTCGGTCGGCAAACCGGGTACCGCGGGCAGCGAAAATAGCCCGGGTGGACTTGGACCTGTCCACCCGGGCTATTATCCGTTTGGGGCCGCGTGCCGCCCACCCGTGGTCAGCGGCACGTCGGTTTGCATCCGCTTCGCACAAACCGCCGCATCAAGTCAGGGTGCGGCCTCGTGCACCGTCACCTCGTCGCGCATGACGTCCGCCAGCGTCAACGAGTCCAACGCGTCCGTCAGGGCGTTCATCACCCGCAACCACACGTTGCGGGTGTGGCAGGCGCCAGCCCGGCCGCAGATGGCGCCGGGATCGCGCACGTCTTCCCCGATGCATTCGATGGGTGCGAGCGACCCTTCGAGAAGGCGCACCAACGCGCCGATGGAGATCTCCTCCGCCGGGCGCGCCAACAGGTAACCGCCGTTGACGCCGCGCACACTCTTCACAAAACCCGCCCTGCGCAACTTTGCCACAATCTGATCCAAGAACTGCTCCGGGATTCCCTCCGCCTCGGCGATGGTGGGCAGCGACACCGGTCGACGGTCCCCCGCCAATTCCGCCAACGCCACCATCGCGCGCAGGCCGTACTCCGTCCGCCTCGACACCTTCACGGCCATACCCCCAGTGTCACGGCCCGGCCCCCGGCCACCGCGGCAAAGGACCGAGCGAAGTTCGCCTGAATCCGCGTGTGCACGTGATCAGCATTGGCAGCGGCCACCCGGGCGACCGCCCGGTGTGCGTCACACATCCAACCAAATCTCGTCGCCGCGCACCTCGACCGGAAACGTTTCGACGGGGAACACGCACGGCAACGTCACGGCCGCGCCGGTCCGCACGTCGAACTTCCCCCCGTGCTTGGGGCAGGTCACGATGCAACCGTCCAGCTTCCCGCTCGAGAGCGAGGCGGTTGCGTGTGTGCACACGTCCGACGTCGCAAAGATCCCTTCCTCTGTATGGTACACCGCGATATCGTCCTCGTCGACGGTCACCTTCACCATCCGCCCGAGCGGAACCTCGTCCACCCGGGCGACCTTCACCCACGCCATTCAGCCGATGGACCCTTCCATCTCGAATTTGATCAACCGGTTCATCTCGACCGCGTACTCCATGGGCAGCTCGCGCGTGAACGGCTCGATGAAGCCCATGACGATCATCCGCGTCGCGTCCTCCTCGGAGATGCCGCGGCTCATCAGGTAGAACAGCTGCTCCTCGCTGACCTTCGACACGCTCGCCTCGTGCTCGAGGGTGACGTCGTCGTTGCGGATCTCGTTGTACGGGATGGTGTCGGACGTCGAATCATCGTCGAGGATCAGGGTGTCGCACTTGACGTTCGCCTTGGCGTTGGTCGCGTTCGGCCCGAAGCTAGCCAGCCCGCGGTATGTCGTCTTGCCGCCGTGCTTGCTGATGGACTTGGACACGATGGTCGAGGTGGTGTTCGGCGCCATGTGCACCATCTTGGCCCCCGTGTCCTGATGCTGGTTGCGGCCGGCCACGGCGATGGACAGCACCATCCCCTTGGCACCTTCGCCCATGAGGTACACGCTCGGGTACTTCATGGTCACCTTCGATCCGATGTTGCCGTCGACCCACTCCATGGTCGCATCCCGATGCGCCACGGCGCGCTTGGTCACCAGATTGTAGATGTTCGGCGCCCAGTTCTGAATGGTCGTGTAGCGTACGCGCGCCCGGTCCTTGACGATGATCTCCACCACGGCGCTGTGCAGCGAGTTGGTGCTGTAGATCGGCGCGGTGCAACCTTCGACATAGTGCACGAAGCTGTCCTCGTCCGCGATGATCAGGGTGCGCTCGAACTGACCCATGTTCTCCGAATTGATGCGGAAGTACGCCTGCAGCGGCACATCGCACTTGACGCCCTTCGGCACATAGATGAAGCTGCCGCCCGACCAGACCGCGCTGTTGAGCGCCGCGAACTTATTGTCCTCGGGCGGAATGACGGTCCCGAAGTACTCCTTGAAGATCTCCGGGTACTCGCGCAGCGCCGTGTCGGTGTCGGTGAACAGAATCCCGAGCTTCTCCAGGTCGGCGCGCATCGAGTGGTACACGACCTCCGACTCGTACTGCGCCGAGACCCCGGCCAGAAACTTCTGCTCCGCCTCCGGAATGCCCAGGCGATCGAACGTGTTCTTGATCTCCTGAGGAACTTCCTCCCAGGTCTTGCCCTTCTTCTCCGTCGGCTTCACGTAGTACGTGATGTCGTCAAAGTCGAGTTCGCCGAGATCCGCACCCCAGGTCGGCATCGGCTTCTGATAGAAGATGTCGAGCGCACGCAGGCGGAAGTCGGTCATCCACCCCGGCTCGTTTTTCATCATCGAGATCTCCTCGACGACCTTGCGCGACAGGCCCTTCTGGAACTTCACGATGGAGATGTCCCGGTCGCGAAATCCGTACTGGTACTCCTCCAGTTCCGGCAGCACCTTCGCCATGGTGATCCCTCCCAAATCGGATATTCAATCCGGAAACCTTGTCTTCGGCTTTTCGCCCCGCATCCTTGCGTCCGCCGTGCAACCGGCGCTCACCGGCTCAACGCGACGCGTCCTCGTCGGAACCCACCGCGCGCTCCAGCGCCTGCCAGGCGAGCGTCGCGCACTTCACGCGCGCCGGAAACTTCGACACGCCCTGCAGCGCCTCCAGGTCCCCGAGCGGCTCGGTGTCCACGTCCTCCCCGCGGATCATCGCCCGAAACGTGTGGGACAACCGCAGCGCCTCATCCACCGGCTTGCCCTTGATGGCTTCGGTCATCATGGAGGCGGATGACATCGAGATGGAACACCCGGCGCCGCGGAACCGCACATCCTTCACGACGCCGTCCTCCACCAACAACTGCAACCGGATCTCGTCGCCGCAACTCGGATTGCGAAGGTCGACGGTCACCGTGCCGTGCTCCAACTCCCCCAGGTTGCGCGGGCGTTGGTAGTGATCCATGATGACTTGCCGGTACAGGTCATCCAATTGCATGTTGGAAAAACTCCTTTGCGGTCTGCAACGCCGAGGCGAGCCGATCGATGTCCGCCTCCGTGTTGTACAGGTAAAAGCTCGCCCGCGCCGTCGCCGTCACACCCAGCCAGCGCATCAGCGGCTGCGCGCAGTGATGTCCGGCCCGGATGGCGATGCCCTCGGCGTCCAGCACCGTCGAGACATCATGCGGGTGAACGCCCTGGAGGTTGAAGGTCACCAGCCCGCCGCGATCGGTTCCCTGGCGCGGCCCGTAGACCTCAATCTCCGGGATGGAACTCAGTTTTTCCAAAGCGTACGCGGCGAGCCGCCGGTCGTGCGCCCGGATCTCGTCCATTCCGATCTGCGTCAGATAGTCCACGGCGGCACCCAGCCCGATGGCCCCCGCGATGATCGGGGTACCGCCCTCGAATTTCCAGGGCGGCTCCTTCCACGTCGCCTCATACAGCTCGACGACGTCAATCATCTCGCCCCCGAAGTAGGTGGGTTCCATCTCCTCCAGCAACGCCCGCTTCCCGTAGAGGACCCCGATGCCGGTGGGCCCGCACATCTTGTGGCCCGAGAAGGCGAGGAAATCGCAGTCCAATTCCTGCACATCCACCGGCATGTGCGGAACGCTCTGCGCCCCGTCGACCACCATCACCGCGCCGTTGGCGTGGGCCAGCGCCGCAATCTCGCGAACGGGATGAATCGTCCCGAGCACGTTGGACACGTGGGCCATCGCCACGAGCCGCGTGTTCGGACCGATGACGGACCGGGCATCCTCGAGCCGGATGGTGCCATCCGGCTGGAGCGGGATGTATTTCAATTTCGCACCCGTGAACCGCGCCACCTGCTGCCACGGGATGAGATTGCTGTGGTGTTCCGCCGGCGTCAGAACGATTTCGTCGCCTTCCTTCAGCTTCAACCGCGCGTATCCGTACGCCACCATGTTGAGGGATTCCGTCGTGCCGCGCGTGAACACAATCTGCTCCGGGCTCGGGGCGTGGATGAACCGCGCCACCTTCTCGCGCGCGAGCTCGTACGCTTCCGTGGCGCGCGATCCGAGGGTGTGCACCCCGCGGTGGACGTTCGCGTTGTCCGATTCATAGTAGCGGCGCAACGTCTCAATGACCGGACGCGGTTTCTGCGAGGTCGCCGCGCTGTCCAGGTACACCAGCGGATGGCCGTTGATCTCCTGCTGCAGGATGGGAAAATCCTTGCGGATCTCTTCTGCGTTCATGCTTCCAGCTCCCTGTCAATGCGCGCCGCCAGATATTCGCGGATGACGTCCGACGACACGCGCTGCACGGTCGGTTCCAGGTAGCCCCACAGGATCATCTTGGTCGCCTCGACGCGCGGAATCCCACGCGACATCAGGTAGTATATCTGGTTCTCGTCCATCCGTCCCACGCTGGCGGCGTGCCCGCAGCGCTGCACATCATTCTCGTCGATGAGCAGCATCGGGATGGCGTCCGCCCGCGCCCGTTTATCGAGCATCAGCATGCGGTCGTGCTGTTCGCTGCCGGCACCGACCGCGTTCTTGAAGATGTGCGTGGAACTGCGATACACCGCGTTCGCGCGTTGCTTGATCACACCGTGCAGGCGGATGTCGCTGGTGGAGTAGCGTCCGTGGTGCAACACGCTCGCCGTCAGGTCCAGGTGCTGCCGCCCCGTCCCGATGCCGATCCCCTGGATGGTCGACTGGGACCCCTGTCCGACGAGATCGCTCTCCAACAGGACGACCGAGAACCCGTCGCCGATGTCGGAGAACACCCAGTCCACCGTGGCGTCGTTGCCGACCGAGGCCCTTCGCACGGAAAGGTGGTTGGGCCCCTTGCGGTACTGTGTCACCACCGAGGCGGTCACTTTCGCGCCCGCCTTCGCAATGACCTCGGTGACCCCGGCGTGCACCTTGTCCGCCGCCTGTCCCGTAAAGTGCACCTCCACGTACGACACCCGGCTGTTCTCATCGGCCACCACCAGCGCGCGCGGCGCGCCCCCCGCGGCCTGTCCGGTCTCCTCGTACACGAAGTGCACCGGTTGATCCATCTCGACGCCGCGCGGTACATACAGGAACAGCCCGCCGTTCCACAACGCGGTGTTCAGCGCCGCCCACTTGGACTCGTCCTCTTTGACCACGGTGCCCAGGTGGGCCTGCACCACCGCCGAGTGTTCACGCGCCGCGGTCGTGAGGTCCAACAGCACCACGCCCTGCTCAACCCACGTCTCGGGCAGATGCAACGCGACGGTGAAACCATCCCGCACGTACACCAGCGGCTGACCCGCCAGTTTCGCGACCAATTCCGCGACCTCGTCGGAGGCAGGTCCCGGCGTGCTCGGATAGGGCCCGAGATCCCAGGACCGATCCCGCAGGTCGGTCTTCTCCAACCTGGGCGCGGGGAGGGATTGGAATGCGTTCCAAGCCGCATTGCGCGCATCGCGCAGCCACCCGGGCTCCCCGTTGCGTTTGGCGAGGTCAGCCGCCGTCACAGAGACGATTGTGCCCGTCTGTTCCGCCATCGTCCGACTCCCTCCTCACGCCTGCGCTCCGACGGTCTCATCTTCGATGCCCAGCTCATGCTTGAGCCAGTCGTAGCCTTCCGCCTCCAGCCGCTCCGCCAACTCACGGCCGCCGGAACGGACGATGCGCCCCTGCATCATCACGTGCACGTGATCCGGCACAATGTACTGCAACAACCGCTGATAGTGGGTGATGATGAGGAACGTCACCTCGGGCGAGCGCATGGAGTTGACCGCCTCAGCGACAATCTTCAGGGCGTCGATGTCCAGGCCCGAGTCAATCTCGTCCAGGATCACCACACGCGGCTTGAGCATGACCATCTGGAGGATCTCGTTGCGCTTTTTCTCGCCGCCCGAGAACCCCTCGTTCAGATAGCGCTCGGCGAACACCGGATCGATGTTCAACCGCTTCATCTGGGCCTGCAGCTCCCGGTGGAATTTGATCACCGGCACCTCGTTGCCCTCACCCAGGCGCGCGTTCAACGCCGTCCGGATGAAGTTGGCGTTGGAGACGCCGGGCACCTCCGCCGGGTACTGCATCGCCAGGAACATACCCTTGCGCGCCCGTTCATCGACGGCCATCTCGAGGACGTCCTCCCCGTCCAACGTCACCCGGCCGCCGGTCACCTCGTACGCCGGATGTCCCATCAGAGCCGACGCCAGGGTGCTCTTTCCGGTGCCGTTCGGCCCCATGATGGCGTGGATCTCGCCACCTCTGAGGGTCAGATTCAAACCGCGGACGATCTCCTTGTCTTCCACGCTCACCCGCAGATCTTCAATCTCAAACACGGGACCCGCCATTCGTGAACCAACCTTTCCGTGAATGTTGTCGCATCCAAAGTTGACTGTAAAAGTCATGTTTCAACTCTAAGCTTATCACACCGCGAAGAAAATGCAATCGCGGCAACGCGCCCAGGGCGTGCCGCCGCGATTGCCGCGGCTCATGACTGGAAACGATTGACACATCAGAACAGGTACTTGAACACCAGCTTGGCCTCTTCGGACATCATCTCTTTGTCCCAGGGCGGATCGAACGTGAGGATCACCTCGACGTCCTCGACCCCAGGGAGCGCTTTGACCCGCTCGATGATCTGGTCCTTCAGGTCCTCAAAAATCGGGCATCCCATGGTGGTCAACGTCATGGTGACCGTCACCTTTTTCCCGTCCTCCGAGATGTCGACCCCGTAGACCATCCCCAGATTGACGATGTCAATCTGGATCTCCGGATCCAGCACGTCGGTCAAAACGCCGCGCACCATCTCCTCCGTCACCGGCATCGCGTCAACCTCCTCCAGCTTTGTCCGCACGCATCCGCCCCGTGCTGCGATGCGCCCGTCTGCCATCCGTCAATGCCTTCCGGCGTCAGGGCGTCACCGTGATCTGGGTCTGCATCGTCCCATGTCCGGTGCCGCAGTACACACTGCACTGGATCGTGTACGTGCCCGGCTTATCCGGCGTCCACACCACATCGACCGGATCCTGTCCCTGCGCGACGGTCCGGTTGATGTTCGTCCCGGCGATGGAGAAACCGTGCGCGCCTTCCGTCGCCTGCACCCGGAAGTCCACGGGCACCCCGACCTTGAACGTCGTCTGATCCAAGGTCCACTTCCAGTTCGATGCCTGCACATTGACCTTGACCGCATTCGCGGGAACCGACCCGCTACCGCTCTGCCCCCCGTCGGCAGACCCGCCGCACCCGGTGGCCAAACCGGCCACGGCGAGCAGGCTCAACCCCACCCACACACCTTTCATTCCAGACTCCTCCTCCCCATGGGCGATTCTCCTCTTAGGGTACCCGGCCCCCGCGTCCACGGATGAGAACCGCATCACATTCGGATGCTCAGACCACCTCGGCCAACGGCGTGTACGTCAGATTCAGGGACCGCGCGACCGCCTCGTAGGTCACCTTGCCCTTAAAGACATTCACCCCTTTGGCGAGCGCCGGGTTGGCCCGGACGGCCGCCTCGGGTCCGAGATTCGCCAGCTGCACCGCGTAGGGCACCGTCACGTTCGTCAGGGCCAGGGTCGAGGTGCGCGGGACCGCGCCCGGCATGTTCGCCACCGCGTAATGCACCACGCCGTGCTTCACATAGGTGGGGTCGCTGTGTGTGGTGATGCGGTCGATGGTCTCGACCGACCCTCCCTGGTCAATCGCGACGTCCACCACCACGGCCCCCGGATTCATTCCCTTGACCATCTCTTCGGTGACGATCTTCGGCGCCCTGGCGCCGGGGATCAGCACCGCACCGACGAGCAGGTCACAACCTTCCAACTCCTGTCTGAGATTGTAGGCGTTCGACATCACCGTGCGCAGCTGGCTGCCGAAGATGTCCTGCAACTGGCGCAGCCGGTTGACGTTCGTGTCGAGAATGGTCACCTGCGCGCCCATACCGAGGGCGATGCGCGCCGCGTTCGTGCCGACGATCCCGCCGCCGACCACCACCACGCGCGCCGGGGGAACACCCGGGACGCCTCCCAAGAGCTCGCCGCGCCCACCGTGCGCCTTCTCCAAAAAATGCGCACCGATCTGGATGGACATGCGCCCCGCCACCTCACTCATCGGCGTGAGCAGAGGAAGACTCCCGTCGGGCAATTGAACCGTCTCGTACGCGATGGCCATCATGCCGCTGTCCATGAGCGCCTTGGTCAACTCCGGCTCCGGCGCCAGGTGCAGATAGGTGAACAGGGTCAGGTCGCTCCGGAAATATCCATATTCTACCGGGAGCGGCTCCTTGACTTTCATCACCATGTTGGCCGAGTTCCACACCTCCGCCGCCGATGACGCAATCTTTGCGCCCGCCTGCTCATAGGCGGCATCGCCAAAGCCGCTGCCCTCCCCGGCGGAGGTTTCCACAATCACCTGGTGTCCGGCGCTCACCAAGGCGTGCACGCCGGCCGGCGTGATGGCCACCCGGTTCTCGTTGTCCTTCAGCTCTTTCGGAACCCCGATGATCACGTTCGAATGACTCCTTTCTCACCTGTCCATCCAAAAGGATGTCCACTCCGCCCTCAGTGTAGATCACCGCCGGTGCGGGTGCAATTCATTGAACGCCGTGAGCCGCGGCCATCGACCGCGGCTCACTCCGATTCATCGGCGCGCACCAGCTTTTTGACCACCCGTCTGCGCGGGGGTTCGGCGGGAATACGGCCCGCCGCGCGCTGCGCTTCTATCCAATCCTGAATCCGCTTGGTGTCCGTCGGGGCAATCCGCCAGTTGCGATCGCCGAACACGAACGACTCGGCGGTCAGCTTCCCTTCCGCCGCCAGCGCGTCGACGGCCTGGCGGATCACGGACACGTCGGTGTGCATCATCTCGGCCAACTCAGCCAGGCTGAACCGGGTCGTCACGCCGTTCTCTCCCTTACCGAAGAATCCACTGAACGTGGGGGGACAGCAAGGCGTAATCCACGGGCGGCCCAATCAGCCGAAACACCACGTCCGTCTCCTGCCCCGGGCCGAGCAGGCGCGCCGAGGCCGGATCCGGGTCCACCTGGGCCATGAATCGGGTCGCACGGTGATCCGTCCAGTCCTCCGAGGCCCCCGGCTCCGTGAACCACAGGATGGCCAACAGGTCATGCAGCCGCACGGGCGTGGAACCAACGTTGGACACGTGGACGCGCACCGTGAACGCTTCGCCGTTCGGCCACTGCGAGGTCGGTTCGACCGCGATCCGCCCCGTCGCCAATCGCGGCGTCCGCCACACCACGTCGGCCTGCGCCGCGGGCGCCAGTCCCTTCTTAAAGAATACGAGCCGTGGTGACAGAGTCAAGTTGCCCTGTGCATCCGCCGGCGCTCCCACGGGCCGGAACGTCCAGGTCACCGTCTGCCCCGGCTGAATCGGCTGCGCCGGCGCGTCGACCAACGTGACCCAGCGGGTGGCCCCGAGCAGGTCTTTGTCCGCATCGGACTGAAAGCTCAGGACCCCGAAGACATCCTCCTGTCCGAGCGGGACGGTGCCCACATTGGTCAGCGTCGCGGTCACGGTGTCTCGCGGACCCGCGCCGGATCCGGTCACCCCGATGAACCCGACACTGATGGGCGCTGTCGACAGGCCGACATCCGCCGGTGAGACCGCGCGGCTCGCCGACGCGGACAACGTCTGATTGGGCTTTGGCAACGCCCTGTGGTCGGCGTCGATGCCTGCCCACACGAGCCACGCCATCGCGGCGGCGACACCGACCCCGGATGCCCCGACCAACCAGGTGGACCCACGGCGGCGTGATGACGAGCGGCGCGAGGACGCCCGGCGGGCCTCCCGCCGAATCTGATCCGCCAGCTCGGGCGTGAATGGCAGCTCGGGCAATGCCCGCAGGCGCTGTTTCAGTTCCTCGTCAAAGTCGTTCATGCCTGTCCACCCCCTCGTCCAGCATCTCACGCAACAGGGCCCGCCCGCGATGCAGGCGCGTGCGCACATTCTGCTCCGAGATCCCCAACACCCTGGCCACCTCATGGCCCGGGAGACCGCGCATGTAGTACAGCACCACCACTTCCCGGTATTTGACCGGCAACCGTTGAAGCGCCTGCCAAACCCGCTCGCGCTCCAGCCGGCCCACCGCCTCGGCCTCCGTATCGGATGCCGCCCGGCTCAAGGCCACCTGTTCTTCATCGTGCACCTCGTGCCGGACGGACCAGGACCGCAGGTGATCCTTGCAGCGATTGACGGTGATGGATAGCAGCCAGGCCTTCACACTGCTCTCGCCGCGGAACGAGTCCATCTTGGTGAGCGCCCGCAAAAACACGTCCTGCGCGATGTCCTGCGCCTGATGGTAGTTGCGAACGTATGAGTAGGCCACGTTCAACACGTCCGTTCCATACGCGGCCATCCAGGCCTCCAGGGTGGCGAGGGCGTCCTCCGTGCCGCATCCCGCAAGATGTCCCACCGTCCCCCTCACCTCCCGCCAAACCCTCCGGAGAACTTGACGACGCAACGGCCCATCGTGTGACAAAAAGGGCCGGAGACCCCTCCGGCCCTTGTCTTCGATTTTTGTTTCGCGAACCTCTCCGCCAGCCGGTGCGATGAAGGAGTCCTGCAACCGGTGCGGGATTGGACGGTTCGTTCACGCCTCGACAAACTCCGGCGGCGCCTCGCCCGCGGTGTCCGTCTCGAAGGACGGCTCCGGCAGCGCGGAATTCAGCCCCCAGAAGTAGAGAATGATGGCGCCGATCACGACGACGATGGTGTCGAGATACGGTCCCGGGATCCAGGGGTTTTTCAGCGGTCCGTACGCCCCGATGTACGACATCGCCAGGATGAACAGGTAGTACACCACCAGCCACGCCCCGGCCCGCCAATCCCGGCCCAGACGGCCGCGCGTCTCGTCGCTCTTGTCCATGAACGCGAAGTACAGGATGAGCGAGGCCAGCGTCAGTCCGATGAGGAAGCGGTTGGTGTTCCATCCCGCCCAGTAGATGATGCAGGTGGCGGCGATGAACGCCAACGGCGCCAGGATCTGACCGCCCGGCAGACGGAATGGCCGCTTCATATTCGGCAGCGTCCGACGCATGGACATCATGGAGATGGGGCCGACCATGTACGTCATCACCGTCGCCGAGGTGACAGCGTCCACCAGCTTGCTCCAGGTATCGAATTGCGCCGGCAGGATCCACACGATGGCGAGGATGAAGCTCAGCCACAGCGCGGCCCGCGGCACACCGGTCTTCGGATGTACCTTGGAGAAAAACGAGTAGAAGTGCCGGTTGTTCGACCAAGCGTACAGCACCCGCCCGGTTCCGGACAGGTAGATGTTCCCCGTGCCCGCCGGCGAGATGACCGCGTCAATCAGGAGCAGGGTCGACAGCCAGGTCAGCCCGAGCGACGAAGCCACCCAGACAAACGGGTAGTTGGCCGTCTTGGGCATGGCGTCTTTGATATGGCCCCAGCCCTGGCCGAGCGCATCCGCGGGGACCGCGCCGAGGAACGCCAGCTGCAACAGGATGTACACCGCCGTCCCCAGGAAAACCGCGATGATGATGGCCCGCGGGATGTCGCGCTGGGGATTCTTCGCCTCGGCCCCGAAGTCCACCGCCTGCCGGAATCCGAGGAAGGCGAACACGATGCCGCCGCCCGCGATGGCGGTGAACACACCCTCGGCGCCGCCCGGCGCCGCGCCGCCCACGGACAGGTTCGACCCCTTGAAGAACATCAACAGGGCGATGATGGTGCAGGTCGGCACGATGAACTTGAACGCCGTGACGATGGTGTTGACCTTGCCGAACACGTTGACGCTCCAGTAGTTGAGCAGGAAGAAGACCAGAAGCAACAGAATTTCGACGATGGTCCCGGCCAACGAGGGCCCCTTGTCGCCCATCAACCAAGGAGCATAGTAGGACGCGTGGCTGACCACCGCCTCCACCTCGATGCCCGCCACGCTGGAGTACGCCATCAGGGAGGCGAAGCCGGTCATGTACCCGACGAGCGACCCGTGGGTGTACTCCGGATAGCGGACGAATCCGCCCGCGCGCGGGATGGCGGCCGCCAACTCACCGTACACAAGACCAATCAATAAGACCGCGATGGCGCCGCCCACCCAAGCCAACCATGCCACCGACCCGGCGAATTGCGCCCCGTTCATGGATGCGAACAACCAGCCGGAGCCGATGATGGACCCGAGCCCGAGGAAGGTGAGGTCGAGCAGGGTCAGCTTCTTTTTGAACTTCCCTTCCATACCATCTCCCCTTTCTATTGGGAAAACTCCAGAGAGCCCCTGGGTGCCTCTGGGTCAAACTTATTATATGACACAGGCGTAATAAATCAAACTATCACGGACGGGTAAAATTTCGCATTTATCAAATCGTCCCCTGCGAAACATCCGCTACGCGAATCGTCGCCCGCCCGCTTTCCTCCCTCCGGACGAGCTGGTACACTCCCAGAGAGACGTCGTGACGATCGCGTCGATTCCACCGGGCTCCCGAAGGCCCGGAGACATCGACCTTCCAAGTCACCGGGCGCCGGGTTGAGCCCCGTTCAACCGCGCGCCCGGCGCAATACGTCCAAGCATTGCCACGCACGCATCGGAGGAATCGCCGTGTACCATCTGCTGCGCCCCGTTCTGTTTCGGATGGAGCCCGAGGCGGCCCATCACACCATCCTCGCGCTGCTCGCCCGGATGCCGTGGTCCGTCCGGCTGGCCTGCGCCCCCGTGTCTCCATCTCCCGCCCTGGGCCAGACGCTTTGGGGCAGGAGATTTCCACACCCCGTCGGACTCGCCGCCGGATTGGACAAAAACGCCGTCGCGGTTCCGGCGCTGTTTCAGTGCGGGTTCTCCTTCGTCGAGGTCGGCACCGTCACCCCGCGACCTCAGCCCGGAAACCCGAAACCGCGTCTGTTCCGGCTGCCGGCGGACGAGGCGCTGATCAACCGCATGGGGTTCAACAACGACGGCGCCGACCTCGTGGCGCAACGCGTTCACCGCTGGCGCGGCCTCGGGATCATCGGCGTCAACCTCGGTAAGAACAAAACAACGCCGAACGACGCGGCGCTGGAGGATTATCTGGCGAACGTCCGGGTGTTTTGCGCCATCGCCGACTATCTCGTGATCAACGTCAGCTCGCCCAACACCCCCGGCCTGCGCGATCTGCAGGCGCAGGAACAACTCGTCCCCTTGGTGCGGGCGGTCCTGGCCGAACGGGACCGACTCACGGAAGGTTCTCGGCCTCCGCTGCTGGTCAAACTCGCCCCGGATCTGTCCGACGAGGACCTGGCGGAACTGGCGGTGGCGCTGACAAACATCGGCGTCGACGGGCTCATCGCCACCAACACGACCATCGCGCGGCCGAAGCTTCACACGCCCTTCGCGAACGAACCGGGCGGCCTGAGCGGAAAGCCGCTGCGCGAACGCGCCACCGCGGTGGTGCGTCAATTGTACGAGGCCACCCGAGGGAAGATCCCCATCATCGGCAGCGGCGGGGTGTTTTCCGCCGACGACGCCTACGAGAAGATCCGCGCGGGGGCCAGCCTGGTTCAGGTGTACACCGGATTCATCTACCGCGGGCCGGGCATTGTCCGGGAGATTGCCGACGGGCTTGCGCAGCGGCTCGCGCGCGATGGATTTGAAAAGATTGAGGAGGCCATCGGGGCGGACCACCGCGGCCGATGAGCCTCGGGCCGGGGATGATTTGGCATGCGATGGTCCCTCCGGTTGGCAATCGCGGAACGATTGCGCTAAGATGAGGTTGTGTCAATCCATCCCACAGTACATAGGAGGGATCCATCATGGCGCATGAACTCCCACCGCTTCCTTACGACTACAACGCGCTGGAGCCGCACATCGACGAGCAGACGATGCGCATTCACCATGACCGTCACCACGGAACCTATGTCAACAACCTGAACGCGGCGCTCGAGGGGCATGCGGATCTGCAGGCCAAGTCCTTGGACGAGCTGTTGCGCGGCATCAACAGCGTGCCGGAGTCCATCCGCACCGCGGTGCGCAACAACGGCGGCGGGCACGCCAACCACAGCCTGTTCTGGGAGATCATGAGCCCGAACGGCGGCGGACAGCCGACCGGTGCGCTGGCGGACGCCATCAACAGCACGTTCGGCAGCTTCGAGAAGTTCAAGGACGAGTTCTCCAAAGCGGCGGCCGGACGGTTCGGCAGCGGTTGGGCGTGGCTTGTGGTGGACAACGGCAAGCTGGCCATCACCAGCACCCCGAACCAGGACAACCCGCTCATGGAGGGCAAGACGCCGATCCTCGGCCTGGACGTCTGGGAGCACGCGTACTACCTGAAGTACCAGAACAAGCGCCCGGACTACATCGCGGCCTGGTGGAACGTCGTCAACTGGGCGGAGGTCGGCAAGCGCTACGAAGCGGCCGTGAAGTGATTGCGATTCGGAGGGTCCGCAATGTCCTCGGACCCTTTGCTCAAGGCGCCACCCAGCCTCAGCGCTGGGTGGCGCCTCTGTTCTTTCCGGGTTGGGACGGTGCCCCCGCTCCCTCAGCGCCCCCGCTCCCCAAGCGCTCCGACGCCCCCCTGCCCTCATTCCCGTCCGGTTTCGTCCGGCGCCGCCTGCCCGCTCCCAGAACGAGAGGTCTCCGAATCGGCGGGAGAAGGGCCATCCCCGGATGACACCGCCTCCTGCAGCTGGGCCTCCAACGCCTCGGCGCGTCTGCGGAGGGCATTCCGCTCACCGCGAAGCCGCCAGGCCCACGTGGACCACAGCCCAGCCATCAGGACCATGCCGACCAGAATCGAGACGAGAATCACGAGAATCAGATTGACCTCAACACGGCGGAAAAGGAAGTTCACGGTCACGGTCTCGGCGTTCACCAGAGTGAACACGGCAATCACCACGGCGAACACCGCGAGCCCCAACACTTTCCATCTCATTCCTTCATCCCCCTGTATCTCTATCTGTCTTCCTGTGTGGCCACAGTCTACCATACCCCGCTAGATTTCGGTTACAATCGAGCATAGTGGTCCGACGCACGCGACCGGACGACGCGACCTCCCGGACGAGAGGAGGATTTGCATGCCTCTGCGACACCCGCTCCGACTCTCCACGCTGTGGCCGCCCCTGTTGACCGCCGCCGCCAGCGCCGTCATCCTCGGCGGCTCCGTGTGGATCCATGACCGGCGAGCGGCCTCAGAGGTCGCGGGCACCACGTCGGCCGTCTCCTCCCCGGCCAACCGGACAAGCACCTCCGGTGCGGCGCAAAGAGGCACTTCACCCACACCGGGGCCCGGAGCCGCGGAGGGGCCCGGATCGCCGACGAAACCGCCGGGCGATGCGACGGGACCGTCCGCCGGTGCCACACCACCTCCGCCACCCGCGCGTGATGTGGGTTTCAGCCCTGTGCAGGGCGGACGAGTCATCCCCGCCAGCGGTCCGCCCGCCCCCGGACCGGGATCCGCGGCGGTGGTGCTGCAATATGGCGTCAATCCGCGCACCAGTTTCCACCAGAGCACCCTCACCACGGCCGAGGGTCGGGTCACCGTCCCGGCCGCGCTGCCCGGAAGGATTTTGGCCATTGCGCTCAGCCGCGGCGTGCTGTGGTGGCCCATCCCGCCCACGCTCATGCGCCCGGACGGACAGCGTGGTCCGGCCCGAAGCCCCGCGGTCCTCGAATACACCCCGTTTCGCCATCCGGTCGCGAGCCTCACCGAGGATGCGGTGACCCTGACGACGCTGCCGGTGTACGGCAGTCCTGGGAAGGCCGGCCCCGCACAGGATGGTTGGACGCGGTGGTCCCCGGCCGCCACCCCGCACGACGCCGCGGGAAACGGGACGGCGTCCACAGACGCCACTCCGTCCGGTAACAGTAGCCCGCCCGGCAGCGGCACCGCGTCCACGAACGCCACCCCGCCGGGCGGAGGCACCGCGTCCACAAACGCCTCCCCGCCAGGCGGCGACACCGCACCGACGAACGCCACCCCGCCAGGCGGAGGCACCGCGTCCACAGACGCCACCGCGCCCGGAAATGGCACCGGCGGAAGCGGGGACAGGAGCGAAGCACCCGGACCGGCAAACGCAACCCCGCCAGGCGGAGGCACCGCGTCCACAGACGCCACCGCGCCCGGCAATGGCACCAGCGGAAGCGGGGACAGGAGCGAAGCACCCGGACCGGCGAACCCAACCCTTTCCCAGGATGGGGCGAAGTCGAACAGGGCCGCCTCCGGCGGTGGCGCCACGGGGGTGACGGAGGCATCCAAAGCCGGCGTGGCGTTGACCGGAGAGACCGTCGACACCGCGGCGAACGCGCAGCCGGGTGGTCCGCCGCCTGACGGATCGAAGAGCACGAGCGATGCGGCATCCGCCGGATCGCATCCCGATGGGGCGGCATCCACCGGATCGTATCAACTCTATCCATTCGGCCTCTACCGTGTTGCGGATGGCGCCGTCATCGCCGTATCCGCCATTCCCCAATCCGGTGACGTCCAGGAGATCTGGCTGTACCACTGGCGAGAGGGGGAAAACCACCTCACGCCCATCGCCCGGTTGACCAACGGGGATGGCCAGTACAGCTGGTACGCGGTGGGGTGGGACGTCGTTTATTTCGAGACCCGACACCTCGTCGAGCCGGCCATGACGAACTTCTCCGGCCGCCAGGCCATGTTCACGCTGGCCGACGATCGCCTCCATGCCATCGCGCTCGGCCACTGGGTCCAGCAGGCGCAGGCGCGCGGAGACGACCTGTGGTTTCAACCGGGCGGACAGATGAATTGGTACCGGTTCACCCCCAATGGGCTCCCGCCGGCCCCATAGGGATTCCCTCCTCCGGGTTTGGCAACACTATCCACGGCCCACGTTCTGAACCGGAGGTGGATACCCTGTGGAAGCGCCGCTGACGCTCATCAAAGGGGCGCGGATCTACGCGCCGGACCCCCTGGGATCGCGCGACGTCCTGTTCTGCCAGGACCAGATTCTCGCCATCGGCGAGGACCTGTCGTTTCATGGAAGTGTGCCGCTCGTGCGCGAGATCGACGCGCGAGGGCTCATCCTGTTCCCCGGCCTCATCGATCAACACGTGCACATGGCCGGCGGCGGCGGAGAAGGGGGCTTTCACTACCGGACCCCCGAGATCTCCCTCAGCCACATCACCACCGCGGGCGTCACCACCCTGGTCGGCGTACTCGGCACCGACGGGGTGACGCGAAACACGCGAGAGCTGCTCGCAAAGGCCAACGGGCTGGAGTTTGAGGGCGTCACCACCTACATCTACTGTGGCGCCTATCAGATCCCGACGCGCACCATCACCGGCACCCCGCGCAGCGACATCGTGCTGATTGACAAGGTGATTGGCGTCGGCGAAATCGCCATCTCCGACACGCGGTCCAGCCACCCGAGCGAGCAGGAGCTGGCCGAGCTGGCGAGCGAGGCGCGCGTCGGCGGACTGCTGGCCGGCAAGGCGGGCGTGTTGCACCTGCATGTCGGAGACGACGACACGCGCCTGTCCATCCTGTTCGAACTGCTCAAGCGGACCGAATTGCCGCGGGAGATGTTCACGCCCACGCATCTCAACCGCAACCCGGACCTGCTCCAGGACGCCATCCGGTACGGCAAGGAGGGCGGTTATGTCGACGTGACCTCCGGGATCCGGCCCGACGCGCACGACCACATCTCCGTGAAACCGTCTCAGGCCATCCGGAAGCTGCTCGACGCCGGCGTGAATCCCAAACACATCACCATGAGCTCCGACAGCAACGGCAGCTCGCCCATTTTCGACGATCGCGGGAAACTCGTCGCCATGGGCATCGGGTCCATCGCGACCCTGTGGGAGGAGACCCGGGACGCCATCGTCGAGGAGGAGGTGCCCGTGGAGGTGGCCGTCGCGATGGTGACGCGCAACGTCGCCCGCGTCCTCAAACTCGGCCGCAAGGGCCGCATCCAGGAAGGGCTCGCCGCAGACCTCGTCCTGACGAACGACGCGTTCGAGATCCAACACGTGTTCGCGAAGGGCCGGCAGGTGGTGAAGGATGGAAAACCGACGGTCTTCGGCACGTTTGAGAATGTCGGGCAGGTGCCGGGATCGCCCGACGCCAAGGCGGCCGCGGGGAAGGTCGACTCGGAGCGCGGCCGCCACATGATGGCGCCCGACGAGGACGATCCCGACGACTTCCCCGACCCCGCGGAACGCCAGCGCAAAAGCCGCCGGCGCTACTGCTGCTGACCTCGACGATTGCGAGCGGAAGGGGGAAAACGCGTGGAACTGGTGTTTCTTGGAACAGGCGCCGGAGTGCCCACCACCGCGCGCAACGTCACCGCCATCGCGCTCACCCTGTGGCCCGAGCGGCCCGAGGCGTGGCTGTTCGACTGCGGGGAAGCCACCCAACACCGCCTGCAACAGGCCAGGACCAGCGGCGGGGCGCGGGTGCGCGCCCGCCAGCTGCGCCGGATCTTTCTCACCCATCTGCACGGAGACCACCTGTTCGGCCTGCCGGGCCTGTTGGGGTCCCGTTCCTTTCAGGGTGCGGTCGATCCCGTCACGGTCTACGGGCCCGAGGGCATCCGCCGTTACCTCGAATGGACGCTCGAGGTCAGCCGCACGCACCTGACGTATCCCCTGGAGATCATCGAAATCCGTAACGCAGGCGTCATTCACCGCGACGACCGGTACGAGGTGCGCGCGGACTGGCTGGATCACACCCTGCCGTCGCTGGGGTATCGCGTGGTGGAGCGGGATCGACCCGGGCGGCTTCGCACCGACCGCCTGCGGGCCCTCGGTATCCCACCCGGGCCGCTGTACGGTGCCCTTAAACGCGGCCGCCCCGTCCCCCGCCCCGGCGGCGGGATGGTCCATCCCCGCGACGTCCTGGATCCGCCCACGCCCGGCCGCGTCCTGACCGTGCTCGGAGACACCCGGCCGTGCGCCGGCGCCGCATCGCTCGCCCGCGGCGCGGATGTGCTCGTGCACGAGGCGACGTTCGGGTCGGACCGCGCCGATCTCGCTCCGGCCTTCGGCCACAGCACCGCCGCCGACGCCGCCCGCACGGCCCGCGACGCGGGGGCCCGGGCGCTCATTCTCACCCACATCAGCGCCCGTTACGACAAAGACGGCGCACAACGCCTCCTTGAAGAGGCGCGCGCCGTCTTCCCCGACACCGTCATGGCCTTTGATCTGTGGTCGTATCCGATTCCCGCATCGCCCGCCGCACGCGCGACCTGATGGTTCGGTAGTAATCCTCGGTCGTCGGGCCCGTGCCGAGCCACTCCGGATCGTCCCGGTACCGCTGTTCCTGCCACGGGTCCCCATACAGATGGTAGCCGTACTGCTCCCAGAAGCCCGGCCGGTCCTCCGCCATGAACTCAATCCCCCGCACCCACTTGGCGCTTTTCCAGAAGTACAGATGCGGCACCACCAGGCGCAGCGGCCAGCCGTGCTCGGGCGTCAGGTCGCGCCCGTCATGCCGGAGCGCGAACATCACCCCCTCCTGCAGCAGGTCTTCCAACGGCAGGTTGGTCGTGTATCCCTGCTCGGCGTGCACCATCACGTACCGGGCCTCCGTTGCCACCCGAACCAAGTTCATCACATCCCGAAACGCCACGCCCTCCCAGCGGTTGTCGAATCTCGACCAGGTGGTGACACAGTGGATGTCGCTGGTGTGCTCATACTTCGGCAGGGCGAGAAACTCCGGCCACGTCAGCGTCCGCTCGGCGTCGACCAGGCCGAAGATGCGAAAGGTCCAGGTCGCCAGATCCACGCGGGGCACCGTGCCGGCGTGCAACACCGGCCACTTCTCCGTCCGGATCTGGCCCGGCGGAAGGCGGTCCCCCCACCGCCCATTCGTCTGTTGAAGCACGCATCCTCACCTCCATCGTCCTCCCGCGCCACCGCCAGGGCTTTCTTTTCCAATCCATGCGCGGAGACGGCTCACAGGGCCTGGCGGGTGTCACGCGGTTGGGTCTTCCTCCAATGGGATCGCCAACGCGTGGAATAAAAATGTATACATGTCCGCCCACTCGTCCACCAGTTTTCCCACCGGTTTCCCCAGCCCGTGCCCCGCTCGTTCGTCAACCCGCAACAGCACGGGATGCACCCCGGGAGATGCCGCCTGGAGGGTCGCCGCCAGTTTGTAGGCGTGCAGCGGGGCGACGCGATCGTCGCTGTCCCCCGTCGTGATGAGAATCGGGGGATAGACCCGCCCGTACCGCACGTTGTGCAAGGGCGAATACGCGTACAGAAAGCGGAAGTGCTCCGGATCCGCCTCGGCGTTTCCGTACTCCGGCACCCAAAACCGCCCCACCGTGAAGCGGTGGTACCGCAGCATATCCGTCACGGGCACCTGGCACAGCACCGCGCCGTACAGTTCCGGATGTTGGAGCATCACGGCGGAGACCAGGAGGCCCCCGTTGCTTCGCCCCATGATGCCCAACCTCCCGGGGTTGGTGTAGCCGTTGTCGATGAGCCAACGGGCCGCCGCGTGGAAGTCATCGAAGACATTCTGCTTTTTCTCCAGCATCCCCGCCCGATGCCAGGCCTCCCCGAACTCGCTGCCGCCGCGCAGCGACACGACGGCGAACACCCCGCCGCGCTCGAGCAGCATCCGGTGCGCCGGCTGGTACTGCGGGGTCTGCGCCAGGTTGAACCCGCCGTATCCGTACAGGAGCACCGGCCGCTTTCCGTCCCGGGCAATCCCACGCCGGTGCGTGAGAAACATCGGTACGCGGGTCCCGTCGTTCGATGTGAACCACACCTGTTGTGTCTCGTACACCTGCGGGTCCAGGCCGGCCTCGGGGACCCGATGCGGTGTGAGGCGCCCGGTGGTGAAATCGTACCGCCACACCTGCTGGGGATGCAGATACGAGGTGAATTCGACGAACAGCTCCCCGTCGTCGGCCCCGCCGGTGAGCGCCAGCACGGTGCCGGGGGCGGGCAGCCGCGGTTCGTCCATCAACCGCCCGTCCGGGTGGTGAATTCGCAGCACGTGATGCGCGTTGTGCAGACACACCAACGCCAGAGCGCCGTTGACCACGCGCCCGAACGCCAGCGCGTCCGGCCCCTCCGGCACCACCTCGCGCATGGAGTCGGCGGGCGCCTGGGCGTCGACGGCCACCACCCGGCCCCTCGGCGCGCCCTCCGTCGTGATGAAGTACAACACGTCCCCAAGGGATCCGATGAACTCGTAAGTCGCCCGTTCCGGTTCAAACCACGCCGTCCATTCCCCCGTCACCGGAGCCTCGGCCAAGCGCACAAAGAGGCCGTTTCTCCGGTCGGTGCCGCGCGTCAGGGAGACCAGAAGGTACCGGCCGTCGTCCGTGATCGACACGTGCGGGTTGAGATCCGGATCCGACGGCTCGAACACCACCGGATCGTCCGCCTGCGGCGTCCCGAGCCGGTGAAAACACACCCGGGCGTGGCGGCTCTCCTCGTCCGGCGCCACCGTCCCGGGTTCCGGAAACCGGGTGTAGAAAAAGCCGCTGCCGTCCGGATGCCACACAATTTGTGTGAACTTGCACCAGCACACCCGATCCGGCTCATCTTCGCCGTCCTCCACCCGGCGGACGCGGATGGTCTGCCAATCGCCTCCACTCTCCGACAGGGAGTACGCGACCCGCGCCCCGTCCGGACTGGGGGAGGTCGTCATCACCGCCACCGTACCGTCCGCCGACAGCGGATTCGGATCCACCAGCACCCGCCGTGCTCCGTCTCGCTCCACCCACAGCACCGGCTGATTCTGCCGGCCGTCGTGTTCCATGTAAAACAGCCGGCCCGCCTTCTTTCGCGGCGCATAGAACCTCGGGAAATCCCACAGTTCGGCCATCCGTGCCCGCACGCGCTCCCGCGTGCCGGTGTTCGCAAGATACGCCCGCGTTTGCTCGTTCTGTCGCGCGATGAACGCCCGCACCTGAGGGCTGGAGAGATCCTCCAGCCAGCGAAACGGGTCCGCCACCAGCGTTCCGTGGAAGTTGTCCACCACGGGCGCTCGTCCCGGTTCCATCATCCAGCGCCGCCTCCTTCACCTCATGTCCATCCGCTCCCGTCATTTCGACACCCGAATCATGGTCTCCTGCCGTCACCGCCGGTGACGCCGGCCCGCTGGAAGGCATACGCTGGCAGCGACCATTCCGGGCACCCGCCCCGATTCCCCGGCATCCCGCGGGGAAAGGTGCCCCGACGAGGTGATGATGGGAATGCCGGATGTGGACCTCGCATCGGCCGCAGGCTTCGAACACCGATTCTGGCTGCAGGTCCTGGGCGATCACGCCCGCTTCATCCACGACGCGCTCTCTTCCCGCGAGACGCGGGAGATTCAGCGGGCGCGCGCCTTCATGGATGCCTTCGACGAACTGCTCGAGCAGGCCCGCCGGACGCCATCCGGCGCCGCGCTCGCGGCCCTCAACCAGCAGGCCCTGCACATGGCCCGGCAGATCCGCGCCTACAAACTGCACCTTCTGCGCCGGCATCTGCGCGGCGAGATCGCCCTGTCGCTGCCGCCCACCTTCCTCAACCACATGGTCAACGAGGTGGAGGAATACCTGCGCATCCTCCGGGCGCTGGTGGCCGGACGGATGCCGCCGCGTGTCCACCCCGTGCATCACCACCTGTTGTGGCTGCTCGACGCCGCCGGCCATTCGGCCACCCTGTCCGACCTGGTCGATCCGACGGAAAAACGGGTGATGGAAAAAAGCGATCGCTTCACCCAGGTGTTCGAAGCGTATTACCTCAAGGCGGTTGAACTGGCGGGGTATCTGCGCACCCGAATGGAGGAATTCCCCGCCCTCGCCCGTTTCAATCAGGAGGTCAACCTGGAGATCCGGTTGTTCAGCGACTTTCTCCACGAGCTGGCGGAGATGGAACTCGACGACCGCCTGCTCGGCGCCCTCTCGCCGCTGATGCCGGACCACATGGCCCGCGAGGAGTGCTACTACCTGCTGAAACTGGCGGAGAGTTCAAACATCCCGGCGCCGGCGTGCGATCCCACCCGCCCCCGCACCGAGGAACCGCTGCGCGGCGCGCCGCCCACCCATCCGGAGCCCGGGGAAGACTCCCCGCGGGACTGAGCCCAGAGGCCCCGATCCTCGTTCGGAATCCGGCCCCCGTCCCTCGGGGAGAAGTTCGGGACAGGACGGGCGGACCCTTGCCGTGGCCGGGCCGGAGGACGTCACATACGGATGCATCGGTGACCCCGCCGCCCCACGGACGGCGGGGCCGCCGATGCGGAGGTGACTCGGTTGCGATACACCGCGCTCGGGGATTCCATCACCGCCGGGTCCGGGGCGAGCCGCCCCGATCGGGCGTATCCCGCACGCATTCTGGAGGCCTCAGCACGGACTCGTTCTCCCGCCGCCCGCCGTCCGGGACTTGCTGATTGCCTGGCGGTCCTCGCGGAACCGGGCTGGACCACCGCGGCGCTGGACGCGGCCGTCCTGGAGCAGGATCCCCTTTGGCTGACCCGGGCGGACGCCATCTCGGTCTGGATCGGGGGCGACGATCTCGCGGCCGCGGGTCTGGCGCTGCTCCGAGTTCCCCGGTCCGCCATCGGACAGGCCGCGCCGCGGCTGATTGAGGCGGCCATCGCGTCGCATCGCCGCCACCTGGCGCATCTGTTGCGCCATCTGCGCCAAACGAGCCGCGCCCGGCTCGTGGTGTGCACCCAGTACAACCCGTTCCCCAACAGCCCGCTGGCCGCCATGGCGATCGCGCAGCTCAACCAGGCCACCAGGAGCGTCGCCGCCGAATTCGGCGCCGCTCTGGCCCCGGCCGACACCTGGTTCGCGGGCCGCGAGGCGCTGCTCATCCGCGGCTACCGAACGGGGCGGCTGGAGGATGTGCTCACCGATCCCGTCCTCCCCGTGCATCCGAACGACGAGGGCCACCGCGTGATCGCACGTCACCTGGGCCCCATCCTGGGCATTCAATGAAAGGATCAGCGGTACGAGGGTCCCCGCGGTCCGTGGGGACCGGGGCCGGGACCCAGGTTCTGGTGATCCGAACCCCGGCGCCCCCGCCCCCGGGGGCCTGTGCCCGGACGCCGCAGGCTCTGGCGCAGGGTGCCCTCGCGTCCCCAGCCGTGCGGGCGCAGTCCCTGGCGAAGGATGGTCGCCGAATAGAACGTCCCCCGCCATTCCAATCCGCCGCGTCGCGCGAGGCGCCAGGAGGCCCGCGGATACGCCATGGCGAGGACGACCACGCCAAACGGCCACAACGCGGTTGCCGCCGCCACGCGCACCGCGCCCGTCCGAAACAGGCCCCCGGCCACCACGGCGGACAACCCGGTCACCGCGGCGAGCGCCGCCACCCAACCCCAGCGGTGCCCGGTTCCGAGGAGGGTGCCCACCAGGGGCCCTTCGTACAGGCCGAGCAACAGCGGAATGACCCCGAACAGCGCCCATGCCCGGTACCCAAACGCCGCGTGCGGGCTTTTCTCCAATCCCCGAACCATCTCGCGCACCTGCGAATACCAGCGCAACATCACACGATCCCCGGCCCATACCAGACACGAGCGGCAGCCGCACCGCCGAAGCATCCGGCCGAGCGCGGCGTCGTCGTCGGGGCGGAGCCGAATGGCGCTGTGTCCTCCGATCCGAGGACACTCCACACCGCGGCGACGGCCCAGCCGCACCAGCCGATCCAATCCGCTTGCGCCAACCCAACATTCATTGGATATGGAGTCCGCCCCCCCCCGTCGAGAGTCGCCGATGGCCACGCCCCCGAAAGGAACCGGTCCATTCGATGTGGCCACCGATTCCGTATAATGGGAAGCTTGCATCTCCATTCTACCGCTTCAACGCATCGGCGGCTCCCCAACCGGCCCCGCCATCCGCCCGCACACTTCCCATCCGCCCGCATACGTTGCAACATGCTGTGCATTTTCCACGGTTCGGAGGTGCAGCGGCAGTGTTGTCTCTTTCCATGGCCATGGCGGCCCTCCTCCGGGACATCACCCTGGTGACCGGGTACATGCACCAATCCTTTCCCCAGCCACTGGACAAAGACCAGGAGCGCGAATGTTTCGAACGGTGGATGAAGGGCGATCGCGCCGCCTACCACGAGCTCATCGAACACAACCTCCGGCTTGTGGCGCATGTGGCGAAGAAGTTTGACTCCTCCGGGATCGATCACGACGATCTCATCTCCATCGGCACGGTCGGCCTCATCAAGGCCGTCGAGACCTTTCAACCGGACAAGGGCACGAAGTTCGCGACCTACGCGGCCCGCTGCATCCAAAATGAGATCCTGATGCAGCTGAGGGCCCTGAAGAAGACGAGAAAGGACGTCTCGCTCAACAGTCCCATCGGGACGGACAAGGAGGGCAACGAGATCACCATCGGCGATGTGCTCGGCACCGACGCCGACGACACCGAGGAAGAGGTCAGCAAGCGCATGGAGATCCGGCATGTGCTGAAGTTGATGGATACGTTGGACGAGCGGGAGCGGCGGGTGATTGAACTGCGGTTCGGCCTCGCGGACGGCCAGGAGTGGACGCAGAACGAGGTGGCCGATATGCTCGGCATCTCGCGCTCGTACGTCTCCCGCCTCGAGAAGCGCGCGCTGCTGAAGATGTTCCACCAGTCGTACGCGGGCCGCAGGCGTCGAAAGCCGTTCGTCTACACGCGAAAGTCCGACGAGAGCCGGGAGTCCTAGGACCCCGGCTCTCTCCATAGGGGATATGCGCAGCCGTGTTGGTTCACGCCTGCAGGGTCGGTGAGGGCGTCCATCCGGGCGCCGGAGCCGCGCCGGGGACGGGACCCGGCACGACCCGGCCTGGATTGGCCCGCACTGCGGGCTGCAGCGTGACCACGGGGTGGATCCACGCCCCATCGGCGAGGCCGACCTGATAGACCACGGCCGTCCGATACCCCGCCAGTTGCACCGTCAAGACCGCCACGCCCGGGCCTTCGGCTCCCGGATCGGATCCGGTGAGCATCGGGTCGGCCGGGGCGGTGAACGCCAGAACCGGCGTTTGGCCGTCGTTCTGCGTGCGGGCGGAGGCGAGCACACGGCCCCCCGCCGAAAGCGTCACCGTCGCGCCGGCGAGAGGGGTTCCGTCCGCGGCTCGGACCTCGACCTGCCCCTTTACCCGCGCGGGACCCACGGGCTTCTGAACCGTGGTCGATCCCGCCTCGCCCGCGCCCGCACCGGACGCATCGCTGTCGTTGCCGTGGACGATGCCAGAGCCCGTGTGGCCGGCGGTGCCTCGCGTGGACACCTGTTCCGTCGAAACCTCGCTCCCGCTCGTGCCGCCCCCGCGGCCGTCGGCCGTGCCGGTATGGCCCGCACCGCCGGTCACAAAGCCGGCGCCGCGCCGTGAAGCCGGCAGGGCGTCCGCAGAAGCGTCGCCGCTTGGCGAAACCGAATCCCCGGAGGGGGCGCCGGCCGCGGCGGTGGGAAGTCCCGCCGACCCGCGCTCTTCACCGCTCGGCGCCACGGCCGCCCCATTTCGCTCTCCGCCATGTCCCGCATCTGTGCGCTGGGCGCCACCCTGTACGGGACTCCCCGCATCCCGCGCGTCCCCCGCTCCGATGGCGACGGCGATGGCCGATGCGAGGTCCCGTCCGCCGAGGCGCCCCTGCAGGATTGGCCACGACACCCCTGCGGCCACACACGCGGCGGCGCCGACACCGACCGCCGCGCGAACCCAACGGCGGGCCCCCGGTCGAGACACCCGAATGGGCGCGGTCGACACCTTGGACGCGGGACGCACCGGGCCGGCGTCCGCCTTCGCCCCGGGCGCGGTGCTCGGCGCCGCTCCGGCGAACGGTTCCCGACGGCGCCCCGCCGCGTTCACGCCGGCCGCGCCCGCGCCGGCCACGCCCACGCTCGCACCCGCGCCCGCGCCCGCCACGCTCGCGCCCACCATCGGCGGATGGCCCAACTCCCGCCGAAGCGCGGCCAGCAGCGCCTCGTCGTCGCCACCCGTCGCCCCGACGCCCGCGGTCAGGGCGCACACCAGGGCGCGCTGCAGGTCGTTGCACCGCCGCAACCGCTCCCCGCACACCGGGCAGTCGGCCACATGCGCCCGGCGCTCCCCGGGATCCGCGCCCTGCACCATCTCCCAGGCCTCATCCCAACTCAGGTGTTTCACGAATCTCCCTCCCGTCCACGAGATCGGCCAGTTTTCGCCGGGCGCGGACGACCCGGGTGCGGACGGCCCCCGGCCGCATGTTGACCGCCGCCGCAATTTCGTCGTAGCTGAACTGATGCACATGACGAAGCAGGAGAATCTCCCGATCCACCGGCGGCAGCCGATTGATGGCCTGCGCCACCTCCCACACCGCCTCCCGCCACACCACCACATCCTCCGGTCCCGGTTCGACCGTCGCCAACACCTCGTCGGCCAGCGGCAGATCGTCCGTCTGGCGCCGGCGCAGGACATCGTAACAGTGGTTGCGGGCGATGCGCGCCAACCAGGCACGAAAGCTCCCGCCGCGGTAACCATCCAGAGAGCGGTACGCCTTGAGCATGATCTCCTGCGTCAAGTCTTCCACGTCATTCGGGTCCCGCGTGATGTGGTAGACTAGGTGGCGGACCATGGCAGCGTGTTCACGGAAGCACCCGTAGGCGCAAAACGGTTCGTGACATTCGACACCGTAACACCCCATGGCGACACTCCTCGGTTGCAAGGACAGCACCCCCTCGCCGGGCGAACCGTCCCTGACTTCCAATCCGTCTGCCGGAGAGGGCTTGGATGAACTGTGCGAGGGTTCACGGAGGGGAACGAGTGGCAATCTGGCATCTCCTTCAATTCCGTCGTCGACCGCCCGCCGCCGATGCATCGACTTCGGCCGAACCCTCTTGCATCCCTGCGTCGGGCCGGTGGCCACACATCCTGGCGCTTGGGGGCATCTTTGCGCTGGTGCTCGTCGCCTATCCCCAGTGGGCCTTCTCGGACGCCCTGGGGTATGACGACCTCTCCCGGCTGAACGGCCCGCAGCGCGCCCTCTTGTCGTGGTTCTTCCGGCATCACCAGTGGCCGCTGTGGAACCCGTTCAGCTTCGGCGGACAACCCTTTCTCGCCGCCGGGCAATCCGGTCCCCTGTACCTCCCGAACCTGCTCTTCCTGCTCGGGCCCGCGTCCGCCGCGATGAAATGGTCCTATCTGGCGCACGAACTGGCGGGCGCCACCGGGATGTATCTGTTCGTGTGGTCCCTCGTGAACAGCCGGTTCGGTGCGGCCGGCGGCGCCGTCGCGTTCATCACGAGCGGGTTTTTCATCGGACACCAGGTGCACACGCAGATGTTCGACGCCATGACCTGGCTGCCCTGGATTGCGTGGGCGGCGCGATGCCTGCTTCACGGGGCCGGTCGACCCCGGCACGCCGCGGTTCTCGCCGCCGCACTGGCCATGATGGTGTACGCCGGACACCCGCAGGTCACCTTCTACACGTTTCTCTATCTGGGCCTGTATCTCCTGCTGTGGGGTGTCGAAATCGCTCGATCCCGCCGAACCCCCACGCCCGCGGACCGAGCGCATCCGGACGCGAATCCCGCCCTCACCGGCGATGCGCCGCGCCATCCGCAGCGGCATCCCGTATGGCTCAAGGTGTGGGACAAGGTGCGGCGCCCAGCACGCCGTCGCATGTGGCGTCCGAAATGGCGTCCCATATGGGGCCCCGTGTGGCCCAAGGTGTGGCGGCGGCCGGCGGCGGTCGCCGGCGCGGCGGTCATCGGCCTGCTCCTGTCCGCGCCGCAGTGGTTGCCGACCCTCGGGTTGATGCGCTACTCGGACCGCCAGCACCCCTCGGCCGCCTTCCTGCTCGAGGGGTCCATGGCCCCGAGCGCCTGGCTGCAGTGGCTGAGCCCATTTGCCATCGGCGGGGGCGACACGGGCGTGCCCATCTCCTGGTCCACCCTGATGCCGGTCGACCACAGCGACCTGTTCTGGGAATTCACATGTGCCGTGGGGATTGCCGCGCTGCCCATCGCGCTGGCCACCATGACCACCCGGTTTCGCCACAGCCCGGAGGTGGGGCGGCTCGCCGTCATCGCCGTGGTGAGCGGCGGGCTGGCGCTCGGCGGGTACGGGTGTCTCGACTGGGTGCTCGTTCACGTCCCGGGGTTCAACCTCTTTCGCCTTCCGGCCCGCTACACGGGACTCACGGCGTTTTGCCTTGCGGCCCTGAGCGGGATCGGCGTCCATCGGCTCGCCAGCGGAGATCGGCGGGTGCGCCTTTGCACCGCCGCCTGGTGCCTCGGCTTCCTCGTCCTTCTGACCCTCGCCCGCTGGCGGGGGCCGCTCGCGCACGCACCCGCGGCCGCGTACACCCACCCGATGCTGGTGTTCGCCGCGGCGGGCATCGCCGCCCTCGCCTGCGGCCGCAGCCCCCGCTTGGCCTCGGGCCTTCTCGGCGGCGCGGCCATGGCCACCAGCGTCGGCCAGGCGGCGCTTCTGTCGCCGTTCGTCCTCGTGCCCGTGGCGTCCTACGAAGCGCCCAGTGGCGCCATCCGGTTCCTTGCGGCGCACCTGCCTGCGGACAATCCGCTGGTCCGCGCCGCCGGCTTCGGCGAGACCTCCGTCTCGTTCGACGAGGGTGCGGCCCACGCCGTCCCGGCGCTGAACGGATACGACTCGCTGGTTCCGGACTGGTACAACCGGTCCGTCGCCCTGACCTGGACGGATCAGGTGCTCAAGAGCCAACCCGAGTCCATCCTCGACGCGTATGACGTCCGCTACGTCGTCACGCCCGCCGGCGATGAACCGGTGTTCGGCCTCCCCGGGGCGACCGCGTCCTACAGCCACTGGGTTCCCGCGGTGCCGACGGACGCCATCGGCCTGCGCGTGCACCTTGCCGAACCCGCCCCGCTCGCGGACGGGCGGCCCCTGTGCTCCATCACCCTGGCCGCCGGGGACCGGTCGGTGACACACTGGCTCTACAGCTACCCGACCCAGGATTACTACATCACGCTGCCGTCCGATTGGCCGCGTGATCGCGCCACCCGGATCAGCATCCGGAGCGAGGCGTGGAGTGGATCGTTCACCGTGGATTTGCTGCATTGGGTCGGCGGACCACACGCGGAACAAAGCGGCGCGCTTCAGGTGGATCGGACCATCGGGCCGAAACCATGGCGAAAGGTGTTTGCGGATGGCAAGGAGACAGTGTGGGAGAACCCGGACCCCGCTCGTCCGGCATGGATGACCCTGGATCTGGGGGGACTGGCGCCCATCCCGGGGACCGTGAGGTTGATGGTGTGGGGCCCCAACCGGCAGGTGTGGCAGGTTCATTCGGATGCCGGCGGATGGATGGTGTTGTCCCAGACGTACGATCCCGGCTGGCGCGCGACGGTGGACGGACAACGGGCACAGGTCCTGCCCGCGGGCTCCGGTTACGGCGATGTCCTCACCGCCATCCGGGTGCCCGCCGGGACCCACCGGTTGGTGTTGACCTACCGGCCGCCGTTTTGGTTCGTCAGCCTCGGACTCGCCATCGGCGGCGCGGCCGCAGGGGCCGCCTGGTGGGGGACCTGGCGGCGCCGAGGCTGAAGACGACGGGCCGGCCCCATGCAGTCCGCCGGCCCGGTCACCGTCCAAACCCCGAACGCCCCTCGGTCACGGTCCCAGCGGCCCCGAGCAATCTCCCGGCCCGGTCACTGGCCGTCCGGCCAAGGCCCGAGCGTGACCTGCACCGAGATGGCCTTGCCCCGGCGCAGGACGCTGAGCGTCACCGTCTGGCCGACCCGATCCTGGTTGATGGCCGAGGTCAGCTCCGCCACATCCGCCACCGGCTTTCCGTCAATCGCGGTGATGATGTCCCCGTCTCCGACCGGCTTGTCGGCGCCGCCGCTGTCCGCGTGCAGCCCGGCCTTCGCCGCCGGCCCGCCCGCCACCGTGCTGATCACGAGCACGCCCTGAGAGACCGGCAGCTTGAACTGCTGCTGCACCGCCGGATCGATGTCGAGCGCACGAATGCCGAGCCAGGGGTGATCTACCGCGGCCCCCTGCAGCAGGCTCGGGAGCAGGTGGACGAACCGGTCGATGGGAATCGCAAAGCCGATCCCGACGAATCCCGCCACCGGGCTCTCAATGGCGGTGTTGATCCCGATGACCTGGCCGCTGGCGTTCAGCAGAGGCCCGCCCGAGTTGCCCGGGTTGAGCGCGGCGTCGATTTGGATCAGCCCGCTCATCAGACGCCCGCTGTCCGTCGGCATGGAGCGGTTCAACCCGCTGATGATGCCCGCCGACACGCTGTTGGTCAGCTGGAACGGGTTCCCGATGGCGATCACGGGCTGGCCGGGCTGAAGGCCCTCGGCGCTGCCCAGGGAGAGCGGACGCACGTCCGGCGGAGGCGAGATCCGCACGACCGCCAGGTCGTCCATCGGGTCCGTGCCCAGCACCTGACCGGTGTAGGTCCTGCCGCCCAGCTTCACGGCCACCGTCTTCTTGCCGCTGACCACGTGCTCATTGGTGGCCAGATCCCCCTGGTTGTCGATGAGAAACCCCGTCCCGATGTCCTCCTGCGGATTGTCGCTCTTGCCCGCGGCCGTCACCGCGGTGATGGTCGCCACGCCCGGTGAGACGGCCCGGTAGACGGCGGTGACATCCGCGCCGGCCGGCGCGCCGGCCCACCCGGCGGCCCCGGGAAGGGTGCCGGACGGCGAGGGCGCAAACCCCGGCGTGGACGGCCACACCGGATTCGATGGCGTCGACGTCTGCGGCGGGAGGCCGGCCGGATTGCCGGTTCCGGAACCCCCGTCCCCTGTCGTGCCCGCGCCGGGATTGCCGCCCACCCCCGCCGCGGCCGGCCCAAGCGCACCGGTTTGCGCGGCCGTCCGGCCCGCACCTCCCTGCATCAACCAGGCGGTGCCGGCGCAGCCCGCCGCCGCGCCGATGACGAACACGGCGGCGCCGGCACCCACGTGTCGGCGCCAGCGCGGCGCGCGCCCCCTCCGGCCCCAATCCTCACTCCAGTCGGCATCGTCGTGTCGGCGCCAGCCCCTCGCCATCCCCGTCCCTCCTCACCGTCGTTTCGCGTCCCAAGGCTCCAGCTCCAGGGTGCGGATCAGAAACGACTGGATTTTCTCCAAGCGAACCACGCGGTGCCACGGTTTTCCACTGCGCGACAGGCCGTGGCTCTCCCCCGGAAAGCGCACGAACTCCACCGGCACCCCGCGGACCTTCAGCGCGGTGTACAGCTGTTCCGCCTGCTCGATGGGGCATCTCAGGTCGTTTTCACTGTGCAGGATCAGCACGTCCGCCGAGATGTTGCCGGCGAAGTGCACCGGCGACATGGCGAGGTAGGGGCCCGGGTCCTCCCACGGGGCGCAGCCGATGTCGTCGAGATCGAAGTACCCCACATCGCACGTCCCGAACATGCTGTACTCATTCACACACGCGCGCATCACAACGGCGGCCCTGTACCTGTTTGTATGCCCAACCGCCCACGCGGCCATGAACCCGCCGTAGCTGCCGCCGGCGATGGCGAGGCGCGCCGGGTTGAGGGCAAACCGGGCCGTCGCCGCCTCGGCGAGCGCCTCCACGTCGGCGAAGTCGAGCGTTCCCCACCGGCCGCGGATGCAGGCGCAGAAGTCCTGCCCGTAGCCGCGGCTGCCGCGGGGGTTGCTGTACACGACCGCCATTCCGCTTGCCGCCAGCAGTTGAAACTCCAAAAAGAAGGCGTCGGCGTACATCGCCATCGGCCCGCCGTGCACCTGCACCACCGCCGGGTGGCCGCCGGGCGGCGGCGGGGTGTTCGGGAGCATCACCCAACCGTCGAGCTCCATCCCGTCCGACGTGAACCGGAAACGTTGCGGGACAGCGAGATCCACCTCCGCCAGCCAGTCGTGGTTCCACTGGGTCAGGCGCCTGAGCGCCGGGCGTTCGTCCTCCGCGCCTGGCAGATCCACCCAGAACACGTTCGCAGGCTCCACCGGGGTGCCTCGGACGACCGCCGCCGCAGACCCTTTTTGGTTGATAGCATAGGTGAAGATCACGTGTTCCCCTTCGGTGACGGGCGTCACGCGTCCACTGCGCAGGTCGATGCGCGCCAATTGCACCGTGCCGCGCCGTGAGAGGAGGGTGTACAGGGAGCGGCCGTGATCCGCCCACACCAGCCCCTCCGATCCGCCCGCCCGCGTATCCGTCAGGGCCTCGTTTCCAAAGTCCCCGTCCGTCCCGTCGACCGCCTTGCGGGCGCGGCCCTCGGCCAGGTCGTACAGCCACACGCCGGCCTGGGTGTACATGCCGTGCTCGAAGTTGTGTCCGAAAAAGGCGACCAGGCGTCCGTCCGGTGCGCAGCGCGGGCCGTCGACAAAGGCGGGCGATCCCGGCAGTCGCTCCACCGCCTCCGGCGGGTGCGGTTGGGCGAAGCCCGCGAGATTCGCCGGCACGGGCACGCGGTGCAGATACACCGCCCCGGTCCGGTCCGCGTCCGGCTCCCGGTTGGTCGCAACCACGAGCGCCGAGCCGTCGGGCGTCCAGTCGAACCCGTGGATGTCAAACGGCCCTTCCGTCAGACGGCGAACCGTGACGGCGGGGCTTTGCCCGTCGGGATCGAACGACCAGACCACGTGCCGGCGATGGGCAATCAGATCCGCGAGATCCACCACAAACAGGTGCAGGCGCCGGTCCTCGAACGCCCCCACCCCGTCGAGGCGCCAGTGCAGGCGCCGGATGGTCTTCACGTCGGCGGTGAAACGCGCGCGGGGCGATGGGTCGATCCGTTCGTCACCGGGGTTCACCGTGTCCTTGGCCCATTCCGCCGTCCGGCACACGAAGGCAATCCGCCGCCCGTCCGGGCTCCAGCGAAACGCCTCCACCCCCTCCGCCTGGTGGGTCACCGCCACGCCCTCGCCGCCGCCCGCGGGCATCACGTGCACCTGGGCGGCGTCCGACCCGCGTTTCGCGAGAAACGCCAGGTGGCGCCCGTCCGGCGACCAGGCCGGTTTGGTCTGCGACCCGGGCCCCGCGGTGAACGGGACGGCCTCCCCGCTGGTGGTGGCCACCATCCAGATGTGGGTGTGATACTCGTTGTCCTCCGGGTTGAGGCGCGTCAGGGTCACCGCCACCTGCCCGCCCCCGGGGTGCATCGCCACATCGCCGACCAGCGCGATGCGAAAGAGGTCCTCCGCCGTCACCTTTCGTTTCACCCGCATCCCCCGCCTCTCTCGTCTCAACCGGTCACGCCTCGTCGCGCAACCAATTCCCGAACCAGGTGTCGGCCGCCTCCCAGGCGGCGTACTGGGCGTCCGCCCCGGCATCCGGCTTTGCGCCGGCGCCGTCCTCGAGCGCCGCCGCCCCGCCGGTGTACAGGGCCGCCGCGATCTCCCGGTAGGCCGCCGTCACCTTGGCGGCCACCGCCTCCGTGAGCGAAACCGCCTCCGCCCTGGCATCCGGGACGAACAGGCCCTCCAGTTCCTCGAGCATCAGTTGGGCACCGTTGCCCTCGAAAAACTGTTTCGGATTGGAGAAGTGCCGGAATGCCCCTGACGCCCGCTGCGGCGAGATCTGCGCCCGCGCCGCCTCGGCGGCGGGGACGGGATCCGGCTCCGGGAGCCGACTCAAGTCGGCGTGCGCCTCCTCCATCCGCCTGCCCATCCGCTCCCGCTGCTCCGCCAGGGCCCGCTCCGTCTGCCGCTGCACGCGCAGGGCGAAGGTGCGCACCTCCGAGGACAGCTGGCGGGCGATGGCGTCCGCCAGCTCCGCGGCCGCCTCCTCGAGCGCGCCTCGGCCGGCGCCCGGCCGGAGCCGGCCGGGATGGAACGCCTCTCGGAACAGTTCGGCGAACCGCAGGCGCACGCGCTCCCCGATGTGATACGCCAGCTCATCCCACTCGGCCTTGAGCGCCCGCTCCACCGGATCGTCCCCCGCCGCCACGTCCGCCGCGGCCTGCCGCCACGCCTGCGCCAGAGCTTGCTGTTCCGTGCGCCAGCGGGCGCGGGTGGCCTCGTCGGCCGACCGGGCGTCGCGAAGGGCGGCCACGGTGCGCCGCACGTCCGCCGCGCGCGTGCGAAGCAGACGGCCGACCGCGTCGCGGGCGATGGCGAGCGACTGCCCGTCGACAAAGGCGGTCAGATCCGACGCAAGCGCCGGGATGCCCGATTGCGCGAGGATTTGCTCCGCATCCGGCAGGGCGTCGCCCTCGGAGAGCCCGAGGCGTTGTCGAAGCAACCCGGCAAAGCGCGGGTCCTCCGGGTGCCGCGCCCACTGCAGCGCCACCAGCGCCAGTTGGCTCGACACCTCGTGCACGCGCGGGCGCCTCACACCCAGCCGCCGCAGCTCCTCCAGCACCCGCTCCCGAACGGCGGCGCGCTCCTCGTCATCGCTGGCCAAGTCGACGGCGTTGATCACGACGAACAGCTTGTCGGTGCCGAGGATGTCCTGCACCTGCCCGAGCTCGCGCAGAAACTCCCGGTCCGCCCGGGAAAAGGCGTGCGTGTAATACAGGACGAACACGATGGCGTCGGCCGCCTGCATGTACCCGAACGCCACATCCGTGTGCCGGCGGTGGATGGAGTCCACCCCAGGCGTGTCGACCAGCACCGCGCCGGACGCGAGGATGGGCGCCGGTTCGGCGAGATCGACCCGCTGGACGAAGCAGGCGTACCGCTCCTGCGCCGTGTACCGGCCGACCTCCTCGCGCGAGGCCGGCAACACCGACCCGAGCCGGTCCGCGACCTCGGCGTACCCGGCGGCGACCGCCTTGACGAACGCGGCGTGCCGGCGAGCGGAGGGAGCGAATTCGAGCAGTTTCCACGCCCGCGCCTGGCGCAGGGCGTCCTCCAGGTCCGCGGCCGGCCGGCTGAGAAAGCGCATGGCCTGTTCGACGTCCTCCCACACCTGCGCGGCCGTCTTGAAGTGAACCCGCGCCTGGGCCCCGTCGGGCAACCGCCCGGCCACCTGGGTGACGGCGGCGGTCGTCGGGTTGGGCGAGACCACCAGCACCGGCTCGCCGAGCAGGGCGTTGATCAGGGACGACTTGCCTGCGGAAAAAGCGCCGAAGACGGCGACCATCTTGGTCGCAGCCCGGATGCGATCCCGCAGCTCCTCGACCTCCCGCCGCCACGCCGCGGGCGCGCCGGTCGCGGACAGGTGCCGGGCCGCCTCCTCCAGCGTCGAGACGAGCGCCTGGCGCGATGCGGCCTCGTTCAGCCGCTCCTCAACCCGCGACATCCGCCACCCCTCCTTCCGCATCCTCCAGAACCTCGCGCCAGACCCGATCGGCGTACGCTTCCTGTTCGGCGACGAGCCCCTGCCACTCGGCGATGGCGTCAAACCGCGTCTGCAGGTCGTTCATGCGCGCCTCCACCGGCGCCAACGCCGCCCGGACGGCCGCGTCGGCCGCCTTCCACCACGTCTCCAACACCTGCGTCAGCCCCCCGTACGCCTGACGCTTGATGGCTGCCACCACGTCCTTGACGTACTGGTAGGGATACGTGTCGGAGCCGATGGCGCCCGGGCGGACCTGAGCGTCCACCAGCGCCTCGTCGACCGTCAGCCGAATGCCCGGAATGTCCTCCAGCCATGCGGCGTCCGCCCACGGGGTGGTCCTCACCCACTCCCGCAGCGCGTTCTGCAGCGGCACCAGGAGGTATTTGTCGGTGCGCTCCGCCAAATCGGCGACGAACCGTGCCTTGCGGCCGGCCCGTTCGCGCTGCGTCTTCTCGCGCCAACCCAACCAGCCCACCCGAAAGTCGGGCCGGAGGCTCTCGACGTACAGCCGTCCCCGCTCCGTCGTCTCGTACGGGGCAATCTGCGCGAGATCAATCATGCGGAGGAAGGACTGGCGCACCGCCTCGCGTTCGGCGGCGACCTCCTTCAACTTCCGATCCCGCTCGTCCGCCGCACGCGCCCACTCCTGCGCCAGCATCTCGCGAAGCTTTGGGATCTCGTCGGCGTTGGGCGCCGAACCGAGCACGGCTTCCACGCGCCGCCACGCCTCGTCCACCGCCGGCCGGAATTGGGATGCGGTGTGCTGGCGCACCAGTTCCCGCACGCTCTTCCAGAGGCCCGCCTCCGCCACGTCGTCGGCGCCCGCCGCCCACTCGTCCAGGTGGCGGCGCAGGTCATCCAGCTGGCTGTACACGGACGCGCGTGTCGAGGTGTAATACAGCCCCTCGCAGCGGATGTCGTACGCCTCCAACGTCTCCTCGACGCGCCGCTGGTACTCGGAGAAATCCAGCTCCCAATCGACGTGCTTGTCGACCTGGTTCACCACCAGAAGGAGCCGCTTGCCCTGCGCCAGGAGGCTGTGCGCCAGCTCCAGATTCTCCTCGGCCTCCACGTGCTGGTAGTCCATGACCAGCACCACGCCGTCCGCGCGGTGCAGGGCCGCCTCCATCTCCGCCTGGTGCGCCGGGTCCGTGGAGTCAATCCCCGGGGTGTCCATCAGGATCAGCGTTCCTTCGGGACCTTCGTATTCCAAACTCTCAACCGCCGCGGTCGTCGGCACCGCCCCCGTCGGGCGGGCCTGGGTCCTGGCGATCGCGTTGATCAAACTCGACTTTCCCGCGGAGAACAGACCGCAGAACGCGATGTGCGGCCGCGAATCGCCCGCCTCCAACCGGTCCGCCAGATCGGCCAGCCGGGAGGCGATGTCGGCGTCGCCCGCCGCTTCCATGCGCGCCCGCAGGTTCCGCAGAGCTTGCACCTTCGGGTGATGCATGGCCACAACTTCGTGCATGATGTCGTTCCTCTCCCCTGCGATGGCCCCGGTTCGGCGAACACGGTGGCCTCCATCCTACAGTAGCACAGGTGGGCATGCGGTTCCACGGTTTTGAGACAGCTCGCGCGCCGCCTGGTTTCCCGGACTATGGGTCCACCCCGGCGGATAAGCTAGAGGAGGACGACAGGCGGCGCAAAGCCGCGTCCCGGCCGGCCGCCCACCGGACATCCGCAGCGTCGCGGCAGACGCGCGGCGCATACGGTGGAGCAGAAGGTGTCCGTCCGGGGGTGGTCCCATGCAGTGGAACTCACTGGCCAAATTTGGTTCCCTGATGTTTCACGTGGCCCAGGATGAGAAGGTGCAGGAGCTGGTGACGATGATTCACCGCGGCGCCAAGCGCCGCGGGTGGATCGGGCCTCCTCCCGCGGCCAAGGGGAATGCAAAGGCCGCGCCGGGCGGCCCAGGTGCGAACGACGAGAAAGACGACGACGGCGGACATCCCATCCCGTTCGCGCCGGGATCGGCCAAGGCGGAAGAGGCGGACGGCAAGAGCAAGACCTCGTCCGAAAAAGCCGGCGGCCAGGCCAAGAGCCACGCACCGGCGCCTCACCCGTTTTCCGGGCCGCTGCTCGGCGCACCCATCCCGTGGAACCGGTACGTGAACCGCAGGAACGCGCGCCGGATGCTGACGTGGGCGGGTGAGCTGAGTCAGCTGTTGATTGACAAAAAATAACCGGCCGGAGCGCCGAACGCGGCGTCCGCCGGGCTGGAGGTGCCCCGTGCAACCGGATGCCGCCCCGAGATCGGCGCCCCAATTCCTCTATCGCCTCTTTCGCCATGTGATGCCGCTGGCGCGCGCGGAGTTGCGGATGTGGACCGCCCGCGCCCGGGCCATTCCGGACGAAACCCTGCGCGAGCAGGCGCTGCAGAGCCTGCGCCACAAGCGATTCCACGCCGACGGCGGGTGTGTGTACGCGGCCTGCCATCCCCTCTTCACCCCGGCGCTCGTGCGCCTCATCGTCGCGCTGCAGACCATCAGCGATTACCTGGACAACCTGTGCGACCGCTGCGGACGGTACGATGACGCGGATTTCACCCTGCTGCATCAGGCCATGCGGGACGCCGTCCAGCCCGGCGCGCCGCCGCGGGCCTACTACCGCCTGCGCGGCAACCCGGATGACGGCGGATACCTGGCGGCCTTGGTGCGCACCTGCCAGGAGACGCTCACGCGGCTTCCCGGCCACCGGCGGATCCTCGAGGTCACCCGCTGGCTGGTGGACCGCTACTGCGAGCTGCAGGTGCACAAGCACGTGGACCCGGCGCTGCGCCGGGATCGGCTGGTGGCCTGGTGGGAACCCCATCAAAAGCGCTTTCCCGAGGTGCACTGGTGGGAGTTCGCGGCGGCCACCGGATCGACCCTCGGGGTGTTCGCGCTCTTTCTCGCCGCGGCCTCCGATCTCCCGGAGCGGGACATCCCCGTCCTCATGGAGGCGTACTTCCCCTGGATCTGCGGCCTGCACATCCTGCTCGACTACCTGATTGACCTGGAGGAGGATCTGGAGGGAGGAGACTTCAACTTCGTCCGCTGCTACCCCAGCCTGGAGGAGGCGCGCCGCCGCATCGAATGGTTCGCCCGCCGCAGTCGCGAGGCGGCCAGGGCGTTGCCGGACGCGCGCATCCACCAGGATGTGGTGCACGGCCTGTTGGCCATGTACCTGTCCGACGCCAAGGCCGGCCGGCAACCGGATGTGCGGCCGGTCCGGCGCTTGGTGTGGCGATTCGGCCCGACGGCCTGGACGTACTACGGCGCGTGCCTGCTGTACCGGCGCGTCCGCTGATGGCGTCGCGGTCCCCGGCCCGTCGGACGTCTTTCACCGCCACCGTTCGATCACGATCCCGACAGACTCCAGGGCGCCCGGAATCGGCGCCGATGGCTTCTCGATGGCCACCCGAACGCCGCAAAGACGCGGATGGCGGGTCAGAACCTCTTCGGCCACGCGCTCGGCCACCCGCTCGAGCAGATTGTACGCGGGACCTTCCAGAATCCGTTTGACGTCCTCGTACACCTTGGCGTAGTTGACGGTGTCCGCCAGCCTGTCGGACGCGCCGGCCTCGCGCAGATCCAGATACAGCGTCAGGCTGACCGAGAATCGCTGGCCGATGGCCTTTTCCTCCGGAAACGCCCCGTGATAGCCGTAGAACGTCATGTTGCGCAGGATGATGGAATCCACGTGAAAGCCTCCTTCGCCGCGCCACGCGGGCGGCGGGTGTCAGACGGGCGGATGAAAGATGGCGGGGTCCCCGTCCCAGACCCGTTCGCTCTCGGCCCGCTCCGGCGCCAGGCGCGGATCCGCGCACATGCGCCAGAAATTGCTCGGCCCCGTGTCCACGAGACCGTGTTTCGCGAACAGCGCCCGGCGCGCATCGGCCATCCGCGCCGGGTCCGCCGACAGATTCTCTCCGCCGGTGTGCACGGCGTACAGGGTGAGGCAGCGCGGCACCCGCAGAAGCGTCCCCGCCTTCGCGAGCCGGAGCGCAAAGTCCCAGTCCCAGTAGTGGGACATCGCTTCATCGAGCCCGCCGATGACGCCATGCACCCGGGTGCGGTACATCAGGCTGGAAGGGATGATCGGATTGTACCGGGTGAGCAGGGACAGTGGATCGCGCCACGCGAACACGCGCCGCTCGCCCGTCACACGCCCGGCCGTAGGCTGGGCGGACGCCGGCGCAAAGGAGGGACCGGGGCCGCGCCGCCCGGATGTCGACGCTCCCCTGTCCCCGGATTCCCGCGCCTCGCCGCCGGCGCGGCCCCGCCCATCCATGGGGCCAACCTCCACCAGCTCCGCATCGGTGAAGGCCGCCACCGCCTCCGGGTGCGCGTCCAGCGCGTCCACCAGGGCCGCCACGTGCTCCGGCAGCCAGCGGTCGTCGTCGTCGCAGAACGCGGCGAGATCGCCCGTGGCGAGCGACAGCGCCCGGTTTCGGGCGGCCACCTGCCCGCATGGTTCGTCCAGATTGATCCAACGGATCTCCATCCGGTCGGCGAAGGCGCGGCACACCTCGTCCACCCTGGCCCCGCCGTCGTTGACGACGATGACCTCCAGCGCTCCATCGAAGCGCTGCGCCGCGATGGCCGACAGGCATCCGGCGAGCTCCCCAAGCCGGTCCTTTGTGGCGATGACGGCGCTCACCCGATGCATGCGGCGTCCTCCGCTTTGGCGCTGGAAATCACCGGCGCGCCGGTGTACAATTGCCTTAACATTTCGATTCCCCCATTCACAACCATCCGGAGGGACTCCTGCACATGAGCCAGATGCATGAATTCGCGGTCACCGGCCATCTGCCGTCCAATCTTGACGAAGGTGGACAGCTTTCCGGAGACGGCCTGTCCGTTTCCTTCAGCATCCCCGCCGAGCTGGGTGGGCCCGGCATCGGCACCAACCCGGAGGAGCTTCTGCTCGGCGCCGCCGCCGGTTGTTACCTCATCACGCTCGGCAAACTGTTGCGCAACCGGCGCATCCCGTTTGACGAGATCCGCCTGGAATCGCGCGGGTTTGTGGAAAACGACCGCGGGCTGCGGTTTGATAGAATTGAACACCGCCCGCTGGTCCTGCTCCATCCCGACGCCGCCGGGCAGGCCGACCACGTGCGCATCCTGTGCGAACACGCGGAGCACGCCTGCATGGTCTCCAGCGCCCTGCGCGGCAATGTGGAGGTGCGCGTCGAACCCCGCGTCGAGATCCGGGCGGCCTCCTCTCCGTGAGCACTCCGGCGGGCGATCCCGCGGAATGCCCGCCCCAGCGGCCGGCACCAAGGCGGCCGGCGCTCCGGAACATGCAAGGCAACGCCCGTGGCCACACACACGGCAACACGCGCGGCAACGCGCATGGCGGTGCGCCCCCAGCGGCCGTCGGTCCGGTCACCTTCCCAACGACACCGGCGACACGGGGCGGATCCGGGACCGGTGAATGGACATCGCCACCCACCACAGCGCCGCCCCCGAGAGCGCCCGGAGCGCGGTGGAGGTGAGCATGCCGGCGGTCATGCCGGCCCGCTCGAGCAGGAAGATCCCGAACTCGGGCGCCGCGAACCCCACCACCGCGAGCACCACGTTGTACACCGCGATGCAGGTCGTGCGCCGTTGCGGAGGGCTCACCTCGAGCAGGTAGTTGAACAGCAGAAGGTTGGTCCCCGCCATCGGAATTCCGGTGATCACATTGACGGCGCACAGATAGTACAGGTTGGTCGAGACGATGGTCAACACCGGCGCCAGCGACATCCCCAGCGCGGCGATGGCCATCATGCGCCCGTTGCCGTGCCGCTCCGCCATCCGGCCCCACCAGCGATACGTGAGAATCTGGGTCAGCTGGTTGAACACCGTGAACAACCCGAGCCAGAAGGCGGGGGCGTGCGCCGTTCGGATCTGATAGATGTTGAACAGCGGCCAGGACAGCTGCCATCCGAAGTTGAACAACAGCATCGCCCCGACCACGAGCCAGAACCGCCGGTCGCCGAGCAGCGCCCGGATCTCCGCCCGGTTGAACAGGGCGGCGGCCGGAGACGATCCCGGGGCGATCCCCTCGGCCTTCGACTCGTCGTGCCGGATCAACAGCCAGATCTCCAGCGCCGAGAAGATCACCGTCGACAGAAACGCCACCTGGTAGGGGAGCGCCCAGTGCCGGTCGAACTGCTGAAGCACCCACCCCGTGGCGAAGGTGGCGACAAGTCCGACGAGGGTCAGGACCCGGTAGCGCTCGCTGAAGAACGCCGATCGCCGCTCCGGCGCAATCAAATCGCCGATGAGGGCCTGCCACGACAGATCCCCGAACGACTGCGGCACGCGGGTGAGCGCCACCAGCCACACCACCCACAGCGCCGGGTGCGCCAACGGCAACCACGGCACCAGGGCCATCCAGACGTAAAACGTGCGCGACACCACCGTCGCGGTGACGCAGAAGCGCTTCTTGCTGACCACCTTTGTCATCGCCAGCGCCGCCGCCAGCATCGCGAACAGGTTGACGAGCGACGGCAAGGAGTTGAGCAACCCCATCTCCCCGTCGGTGGCGTGCAGGCTGTCGAGCAGGTACATCGCCACAAATCCGTTCACGATGCTCATGCTGATGTTTGCGAAACTTCCGTTGGCGATGCTCAACCGCTCGTTGTTCCAGATGAACCGCACCCTCGTCACCGCCCTGTCCGTCCTTGCGCTGTGCGCCGGTCCTCCAAGACAACGATCCCATCTTGCCAACTCGCCCGCCGCTTGTAAACCGGCCCGGCGCGCGGCCCGGGGCCGTGCGCGGGACGCTGGCGGAGACAGACGGCCGGATTCGGCGCGCCACCGTCTCAGACGCCGTCTTTCGCGTCCTCATCTTCCAGTGCGCGGTCAATCGCGCAGGCCACCTCCACCCCGAACAGCATCACGATGCTGCCCACGTACAGCCACAGCAGAAACAGCATGACGGCCGTCAGGGTGCCGTACACCAGCTGGTACCGGCCGATGGCCAACCCGGCGTACCACACGAACAGCTGCCGCCCCTGATCCAACAGCAGGGCGGCGGTCAGCGCCCCCGGGACGAGGGCCACCCAAGGCGGCTTGCGGGAAGGAAGATAGCGGTACGAGATCGCGAAGGCGAGGAACAGAGACAGCGGGAACACGACGCGCGACAGCCCGTGCAGGACGGACAGGGGAACCGCCAGGGCCGGTTTGTCGGCGATGAAGTGGCGCATCGCCGGATACAGCGTCATCACCAGGGCCGAACCCAAGCCGAGGCACGTCAACACGCACAGCATCAGAAACGCGATCCAGCGGCGGGCGAAAAAGGAGCGCTGCGGGCACTCCCAGATCACGTCCATGGCCTGCTGGACGGCGATGAAGCCGCTGGTCGCCGACCACAGCAGGGTCGCGGCGCTGAGCACCCCCACGCGCGCACCGGCGGCGGACAGCCAGCCGATGTTGCCTTCGATGACCTGCGTCTCCTCGCGCATGGCGGGAAAATAGGAGTGCAGCAGGGATGTGAGCAATCCCGCGATTTGCGCGTCCGGCACCAGCCGGGACACGGTGTAGATGATCAACACCAGCAGCGGAAACAGGGAGAAGAACGCGTAGAACGAGATGACCGCCGCCAAGGAAGCGATGTCGTGCCGCGCCACGGACATCGCGAGTGCCCACAGCCCTCGTCCGACGCCTTGAAGCCAGGCCCCTCTCCCTCGGCCCGCCGGCCGCGTCATACGGTCAACCCCCAGGCGTCCAGGGCGGCCCGAAATGCCGGCGGCAGCGGCGCCTCCACCTGCAGCGGATCGCCACTGTACAGATGGCGAAACGAAATCGTGCGGGCGTGCAGGGCGTGCCCCTCGTTCCACGGAAGAGAACCGGCGCCTCGCCCGCCTCCGTACAGGGTGTCGCCCACCACCGGACACCCGCGGTGCGACAGATGCACGCGGATCTGATGCGTTCGGCCGGTGTCCAGCCGGCATTCGACCAACGACACCCACCCTCCCGCCTGCCTGGCCGCATCCAGGGTGGTGTAGCGGGTCCGAGCCGGCTTGCCCGTCGCCGACACGCGAAACCGGCCCGCGACGTGCCGGTCTCGTCCGATGGGTTCGTCGATCACGCCGTCATCGGGCGTCAGCCGCCCCACCACGATGGCCCAGTACACCCGCGAGATGAGTCCTTCGGCCAGCTGGCGATCCAGCGCCCGTGCCGCCCAGCTGTGCTTGGCGTACAGGAGCGCCCCCGTGGTGTCCTTGTCCAACCGGTGAACATGGCGAGCCCGCCGGGCGAGGCCCTCGCACCAGAGGTGCCACGCCACCCGGTGCGCCATCGTGTCCGTGTCCGCGGGTCCACCCGGATGCACCAGGATGCCGGAAGGTTTATTCACCACCAGCTGGTGGTCGTCCTCGTACAGCACATCGACGGCGGGCCATCCCGCATCGGGGACGCCCTCCTCCAACAGAGGCTCCGGCTCCTCCACCCCGCCGAGGAGATGGACCCTGGCCCCGGTGACCAAGGGTTGGTCCGGATGGACCGGACTCTGGCCGAGCCGCACCGCCCCCTGGCGGAACAGCCGCTCCACCAAGGCATCGGGCAACGACAGCGCGCGCAGCAGATGCCGGCAGGGCTGCCCCGCCATCCCGGCCGGCACCACCGCGACCAGGGCGTCCTTGTGGATCCCGACGTCCACGTCCATCCCTCCAAACGAAAAACGCGGCCGTCGCCCGGCCGCGAACGCGATCTCCGTCAACCCAAGTGCCGGATGGGCACGGGTTCAATACGCCTCGACGTACTCCACCTCGGGGACCTGCGCCTTGATGGCCCGTTCCACACCCATCTTGAGCGTCAGCACGCTCGCGGGGCAACCCACGCAGCTCCCGGTCAACGCGACGTACACCGTCTTCGTCTCGTCGTCGTAGGACACGAACTCCACATCGCCGCCATCCATCTGAATGGCGTCTCGGATGCCCGCCAGCGCCTCCTGAATCCGTTCTTCAATGGACATCGCAGATCCCTCCAATGTCATGATATCCGATCCCGATGACGCCGGCAAGGCCCATGCCCCCGTCCGCTCCGGCCTTCCACCCCAGGTTTGACAGTACCCTTGTAGTGGCGCGGGATTGTGGATACAAGTTTGCACTACAACACGACCAGCCCCATCGTCCGATGAGGCTGGTCTTCGTATTTCGCACCTTACCGCGTTGTGGCCCAGGCGTCAGTTGGTCGACATGATTTCCATTATCTTGCTGGGTTGCGGGATACCGAGGCGCTTCATGACATCCGCCACAATCGGCGGTGCAGGTGGCACGCTGAGAAACGTCTTACCGAGAAAGCTCGCCTTGAGGGCACCCCAACGACCAATCTCCTGAACAATCTTGGCTCCCGTGTAGCGCTTCTTCTCGAGATCACGCAGCTTCGACTGTCGTTGTGATTCGTCGGTGATGTCCAGTGCCCTCTGCATCTCGGCGTCCAAAGACCGCCGGTGCAGGACCTGCAGCTCTTGTTCAAACAAGTAGGCCAGCACACATACGAAGATATGGCCGCGTACACGGTGCTCGTTCCAGTGATACATGGGGCCGACTTCAAGCGAGTTCTTGATTTCGCGAAACGCTCTCTCCACGCCCATCAGCGTCTTGTAAGAGCGCACCACTTCATCGGCTGGCAGGGTGGTGTTGGTCTTCACGATGAACTTGCCATCCCTCAATTTCTCGCGCCGGATGGTCTCTTCAACGCGGGTCCAGCGCAGGCGCCCGCCATCGTACTCCACTTCGAAGAACGCTTCCACCCCTCGGCGCGTCAGAATGTCGGCCACCTTCAGCATCACGCCCTGCATCGTAAGCTTCCGTCCCCGGCGTGGCTGTGTCAGACGAGTGTTTAGCTCGTCCAACGCTTGCTGGGCCTCTTCCAGTGCCGACTCACGGTACGCTGCGTCCTGTTCTGCCTTGACGGGGTTGTAGCACAGGATGTACCGGGTATCCGACCCTTTCTCGTCGTCGTCCACCTCACTCGCGGCGACTTCCAGGTACCACAGGTTGTCCTGAATGCTTGCAAATCGGCTGAGGTCCTGGAACTTCTCGAGGAGCTGGTCACTGACGATACGGCCACGCTTGTGGTAGCCCACTATGTACGGAAAGCCCGCTTCCCGAAGCAGAGAAATGTTGCGCTCCGTCACCATGCCCCTGTCGCCGACGAACACGCACTGATCGACTGCAAACTCACGCCTTAGCCGCTCCAGAATCTGAGGTACCGTTTGCTTGTCCGCTACGTTGCCGGGGAACACCTCATGTGTAATGGGCAAACCCTCCGGCGTGACAAGGAGCCCTAGCTCAACCTGTTCCAGATCAGGACGATGTGTCCGGGAGTACCCATGATGTGCGATGGGGCAGTGGTGCCCGGTCACATGTGTGCTGGTAACGTCGTACAGTACCAGGCTGAGTCGAAAGCTTAAAAGGTCCGTCAGCCTGGTATATAAAGCCCGCTCCAGCTCGGGCTTGATATCCATGAGGTAGTCCAGCGCCCGGTAGAAGTGCTGCAGCTGCCAAGGTTCACCCGAATCGGGGAGATACAGGTCTTCCAGCGTTTCAAACAGGTGAAGTTTGCTCGAGGGGTCTACGAGACGTCCGATGACCATGGCCTGAATGTAGCGAGCGACATCGAACGTGACATCCCGGTCTTTGAGTGCATCGCGGATGATGTCGGTGAGCCCAATCTGGTCCCACAAAAATTGGAC
>NZ_JAIMAV010000048.1 GCF_023511815.1 Alicyclobacillus sp. | reverse complement strand
GGACGGCCCCCACTCCTGAGCCGCGCGCTCACGCGCCTCTCGCTCGCGGGCCTTTTCCTCTCGTTCGATTTCTGTGAACAGCCGTTCCAACCGGGACAGTTCATCCGTCGCGCGCCGAACCTCCTGATTGTTGTCCCCGTGCAGCGGGAACAGGAGGAATCGGATGGCGGCCAGCGATGTCCGCACCTCGTTGACGACGCTCCAAGGCAGAACTTGGGGTTCGTGTATCTCCAACGCCATTCTCTTTTGACGCTCCTTCTGTTGCCGGTGCGAATAACCGAGCCAGGCGATGCAGGCGTATCCAACCATCTCCAGAAGCAGGGTCGAGGCCACCCAATCGGTGTGAATGGCGGCGTACACGTCCAGGGCAGTCAGCACGACGCCGATGCCGAGGGCGACCACCAATCCGATGAAATAGCCGACGGCCCCGAGGATCACCATGCCCAGCGCGAATCCCACATGCCTTACCGTGAGGCCCCATACACACAGTAAAAGTGCACAGGTGGCCGCAAACAGATGCGCGTGCGTGCGGACGAAGCCGACCAGCCGCGCGTCCAAGCGGCTGCACCAGGATTGAACGCGGTCCAGCCCCTTCACGACCATCCCTCCTCTGTGCACCGGATTCTCAAATGCCATCACTGCCAGAATCGTTTCACGAGGACCTCATCATGACATCAGTTTGCACCGTGGCGGCGGTTTTCGCCAGCCCTCGCGGGACTATTCCCATAGTCCGAATGGACTATTTCCGCGCTTGGTTCAACCTCTGTAGTCCAAACGGACCATTCGCCTAGTCCTCTCGGACCATGTCGAACCGTGTCGAATGGTCCACATGGACCAACGAAAAAATGGTCGCTCCAGGTCTGCCTGACAGCACGCATTTCGATGTAGGGTTGTAACCGAAAACCGGTGAAGGCGACAGAACCGTGAACAGCGTGTTTCTGTACGTCGAGCGTGTGATCTGTGGCACACGCCATCCGCTGTCTTCGGCATTATCCTGTCACCTCGGAAGCAATCTGCTCAGAAAGGAGGGGACCGCGCTTGAAGCGGACCCAATTGCCAAAGTCCAACCGCGTGTTGGCGCTGGCTGCGCTGACGGCGTTGCTGGTGTCCGGCTGCGGGCCGGAGTATCTGGTGCTCAATCCGGCGGGGCCGGTGGCTCGGGAGGAACTCCATCTGATTGAGTTGTCCACCGTGCTCGTCCTGATTGTCATCATCCCGGTGCTGGCGCTTTTGGCGTACATTGTTTGGCGCTACCGCGACAAACCCGACAACAAGGCGCCGTACACGCCGAAGTGGTCGGAAAGCAAGGCGCTGGAGGTTGTGTGGTGGGGCATTCCGGTGGTCATCGTCGCCGTGCTCGGCTACTACACCGGCAAGTCCACCTTTAATCTGACCGAACCGCCGCAGAAGGATGTGCAGCCGTTGACGGTCCAGGTGACCTCGCTCAACTGGAAGTGGCTGTTCCAATATCCCGGCCAGAACGTGGCGACGGTCAACTACGTCGAGATTCCGGTCGGTGTGCCGATTCAGTTTGAGCTGACAGCCGATGCACCGATGAACTCCTTCTGGGTTCCCGAGCTGGGCGGCCAGGAGTACACCATGCCAGGGATGGCCATGCGCCTGTGGCTCGAGGCCGACAAACCGGGAACCTACTACGGTAGCGGCGCGAACTTCACCGGCAAGGGCTTTGCGCACATGAACTTCACCGTCAAGGCGGTGTCGCAGGACGAGTTTGATCAGTGGGTGAAACAAATCAAGTCGAACTCGCCGGCGTTGACGATGACCGGCTATGAACAGCTCAAGCAGCCGAGTGTCGTCGGCACCATGTCGTACTCGTCGTATCCGCCGGGGTTGTTCCACGACGTCGTCTGGGCGGACGGCGGCCGCTACATGCCGGACATGATGAATGACATGACGGGCATGCAGGGTCAGACCGCGGATGCGGCCAAACCGAACGGTGCTGCGACCGACACGGCGAAGTCGCCGGCCGGTGACACGTCGTCGATGCCGGGCATGCAGATGGATGGCGGCCAGTCGGCCGGTCACTGATCCGGAAAGGGGCGAAACAAGATGCCGGATGCACTGCGGCAATTCGCAGACACGTATCTGATGTGGCAGGAAGGTCCGATGATCTGGATCTCGGACGTCCTCATCCTGCTGACGAGCATCGGGATCGTCGCCACCCTCACCTACTTTAAGAAATGGAAGTGGCTGTGGCGGGAGTGGCTGACGACGGTCGATCACAAGAAGATCGGCATCATGTACCTCATCGCCGCGCTGTTGATGATGTTCCGCGGCGGTGCGGACGGTCTCCTGATGCGCACGCAGCTGGCGGCGCCGGGGATGCATTTCCTGGACGCCGAGCACTACGACCAGATCTTCACGACACACGGCACCATCATGATCCTGTTCATGGCGATGCCGTTCATCTTCGCGATGTTCAACATCGTCGTACCTCTGCAGATCGGGGCGCGCGACGTGGCGTTCCCGTACCTGAACGCCATCAGCTTCTGGCTGTTCTTCTTCGGGGCGCTGTTGTTCAATATCTCGTTTGTGTTCGGCGGTTCGCCGGACGCGGGTTGGTTCAGCTATCCGCCGCTCTCCGAGCTTCAGTTCGATCCGGGGCCGGGCGAGAACTTCTACTTGCTCGCGCTGCAGATCTCGGGTATCGGTTCCATCGCGACGGGGATCAACTTCCTGGCGACCATCCTGAAGATGCGCGCGCCGGGCATGACGCTGATGCGGATGCCGCTGTTCACCTGGTCGGTCGTGGCGGCCTGCATCGTGATCATCTTCGCCTTCCCGGCGTTGACGGTCGCGCTGGCGCTTTTGATGCTGGATCGCATCGTCGGGACCCACTTCTTCACGATTCTGCACGGCGGCAATCCGATGATGTACATCAACCTGTTCTGGGTCTGGGGTCACCCCGAGGTGTACATCGTGGTGCTGCCCGCGTTCGGCATTTTCTCGGAGGTTGTGGCGACGTTCTCACGCAAGCGGGTGTTCGGCTACTCGTCCATGGTGGCGTCGCTGATTCTCATCAGCGTCATCAGCTACTTCGTGTGGGCGCACCACTTCTTCACGATGGGCGCTGGCGCGGACGTGAACACGTTCTTCGCCGTGGCGTCGATGGCGGTCGGCATCCCGACCGGCGTGAAGGTGTTCAACTGGCTGTTCACGATGTACCGCGGACGGATTCGGTTGAATCTGCCCATGCTGTGGACCATCGCGTTCGTTCCGTGCTTTGCGCTCGGCGGCGCGACGGGCATCATGCTGGCGGCGGCACCGGCCGACTACCAGTACCACAACAGTTACTTCCTGATTGCGCACTTCCACCAGGTGCTCATCGGCGGCGTGGTGTTCGGTATGCTCGCCGGCATGTACTACTGGTGGCCGAAGATGTTCGGCTTCAAGCTCGATGAACGGATTGGGCGCTGGGCGTTCTGGTTCTTCAACATCGGCTTCTATGTCTGCTTCATGCCCCAGTACGCGCTCGGGTTCATGGGGATGCAGCGGCGCATGTACACCTACCCGGCGGACATGGGGTGGGGCACGCTGAACTTCATCTCGACCGTCGGCGCGTATCTGATGGGCATCGGGTTCGTCCTCATCGTCGCGCAGGTGCTGTACAGCATCAAATACGGCGAACGGGACCTGACGGGCGATCCCTGGGACGGCCGCACGCTCGAGTGGTCGCTGCCGTCGCCGGTGCCGCACTACAACTTCGCGGTCATTCCGACGGTCACGGACCGCGACTACTGGTGGAAGTTGAAAGAAGAGGGCCGCACCGATGAGCTCAAGCCGAAACCGGAGGATATCCAGCCCATCCACATGCCGAAGAACTCCGGGCGTCCGTTCATCATGGGCGTTCTGTTCTTCGTGGCCGGCCTCGGGTTCGTGTTCAACTGGTATGTCCTCGCCGTCCTCGGCCTGCTGGGTGTCGTCGTGACGCTGCTCGCGCGTTCGTTCGAGTACGATGACGAGTACTACATCCAGCCGGAAGAGGTTGAGCACGTCGAAGCGGCGCTGGGGAGGTTGTGAACCATGGCGGTCGCAGAAAAGGCGCTGGGTCACGCGCACGGACACCTGTCCGGCGCGGACCTGGCCAAACCGTTGGAGTATCAGGACCCGCATCAGTCGGTTCGCATTCTCGGCTTCTGGCTGTTCCTGGCCACCGACATGCTGCTGTTCGGGTGCCTGTTCGCGACGTACCTGGTCTTGCACACGCACACGGACGGGGGCCCGACGGCCAAGGAGCTGTTCGACATTCCGGGCTTCACGGCGGAGACGTTCATCCTGTTGACCAGCAGCTTCACGGGCGGTCTGGCGACGCTCGCGATGCGCAACCGCAACAAGAAACAGGTGCTGGCCTGGTTGGCGGTGACCATTCTCCTCGGCCTGTCGTTCGTCGGATTGGAGGCCCAGGAGTTCTACAAGGACGTCCTGGAAGGCGCGACGATGCAGCGCAGCGCGTTTTTGTCCGCGTTCTTCACGTTGGTCGGTACACACGGCAGCCACGTCTCCCTGGGCATCGTGTGGATGTTCTCCATCCTGCTTCAGGTGGCCAAACGCGGGCTGACACAGGTGACGGCGCGCAAGATCTTCATCGTCAACCTGTACTGGCACTTCCTCGACGTGGTCTGGGTGTTCATCTTCACGGTCGTATACCTGTTTGGGGTGGTGTTGTAACATGGCTCACGGACACGTGGAACTCCATGACGGGCCGGCGCCGGCACATGAACACCACGGGCCGGGCCTGTACATCGTCGGCTACATCGCCTCCCTGGTGCTGACCGCCATCGCGTTCTGGCTCGCGCTCGGGCACCACATGGCGGGCGGCCCGTTGGCGCTGACTCTGTTGATTCTCGGCGCGCTGCAGATTGTGGTGCAGCTGTTCTTCTTCATGCACGTGACGGAGGGCGACGGCCCGCCGTTCCACTCGATGGCGTTGGTGCTCGGGCTGATCTTCACGTTCGCCATCGCGCTGATGTCCATCTGGATCATGAGCTTCCACTACCAGGTGCAGTAGCCCGCGGGCCGGCACCGGGGTGAAGAAGGAGGGTGATTGGCTTGGCAGACAAACGGAATCCGGCGCAGACGGCGCGCCGTCTCTCGTTGACGGGCTGGCTGTCGTGGGCGACGCTCATCGCCATGTTCCTCGGCAACACCCTTGGCTTCACCGACGCGGTGACCGGCTCGGCGATGGGGTGCGGGCCGGACTGGCCCCTGTGCAACGGGCGGCTGATTCCGTCGCACTGGACGCTGGCGACGGTGATTGAGTACACGCACCGGGCCAGCATCCTCTTCACCAGCGTGTTTCTCCTGCCGTTGGCCGTGCTGGCTCTGCGCCGGTACGGCCGGCGCCGCGAGGTCCGCTGGCTCGTGGGGTTGACGCTCGGCGGAGTGGTGGCGGAGAGCGCCCTCGGTGCGATGACCGTCTTGTTTCAGAATCCGCCGGCGGTGATCGCCGTGCACCTGGGTGTCGCCATCACATCGTTCGTCGCCCTGTTCTTGTTGACACTCACCATCGGCCGGTTGGATCGCGCGGGCGGCCCCGCCGCCGTCCTTCTGCCGCTTCGGCCCCTGGCGGCAAGCCGTCGTCTGGCGCGCTGGAGCTGGTTCAGTCTAGTGTACGTGTACGTAGCGGCCTACATCGGGGCGTACGTCGCCAGCACGGGCTTCGGGGCGTTGTTCGAGGGATGGCCGTTGCCCGTTGAACGGTGGTCCGCCGTCGGGCCCGCGTTGCTGGTGGATGTCCTGCACCGGACGGCCGCGCTCGGGTTTTTGGTGCTGGCGGTGTGGGTGCACGTCCTGGCGCGCCGGGAACGGCGTGGTCGGCCGGATCTGTTTCGCGCCAGCGGCGTCGCGGTGATCCTGGTGTTGGTTCAGGCGCTGAGCGGGGCGCTGCTGATCTGGACGCACATCAGCACACTGGCGTTCCTGCTGCACGTCACCGTGGTGACAGGTCTTTTCACCACGTACGGCTACATGGCGATGCAGGTCTTGCCCGATCCCGCGGCCGGGATGGAGCAGTCGCCGGCACTGCGTGTGGTGCAGGGCGGGCGACAGCGCGCCGGTGCGTGAAGCGCCCTGTGTGATGGTCCTTCATGAATCACGATATCCGAAGCCCCCGGCCGCGTCGGCCGGGGGCTTGTGCGAGGCGGGCCAACCGGATGATGTCCGGCCGGCCCGCCTCGTTCTCTATGGTTTGGTGCTGTGCGGATGCGGATTATCTCTCTGTGGAAACCTGCGCCTGGGTGCCGGCGGATGTGTCCTCGGCGGCCGTGGCCAGCGGATACAGCGCAGCCATGCCTCCGTAGAGGGTGTAGAAGAACGAATCCGGGGCGTCCAACGAGAACGACTGGTACTGCCGTGGATCGATGCCGATCTGCCGCTCGAACAGCCGGGCGCTGTCGTACGCGTAGAAGCAGAAGTGAACGAAGTCGAACATCGGCATCTTTTCATAGATGGTGACGATGTCGTGCGCGTACCCGCGGACATCCCGCGCGGCCTCCGCGACCATGTCGACCGCGTCCTGAAGCGTCACGTGGATCCGCAATGTGGTTGGATTCAGGGTTTCCACCTGGGCCATCGGTCCCACCTCCTCTCGTGCGCACCGAACGGCACCGTCCTCCGCTCGGGGCGGTGGGATGGGGGGGCGCCGAGGGCGGCCCCATCCTGTCCTCCGCTCAAACGCTGAGCCGGTACACGCCGTCGCGAGCGGCCACCGTCAGATCCGATAAAGGAATGAGATCCTCCGGGGCCGGGATGGACGGGCGGACCTGCAGATAGCCGTCGTCCGCGACGTCGGGGTTCTCGGGATGGAGCAGCACGCCCTCCCGAACGAGCTGGCGCAACACGGACAGACCCCACCAGAGGGAGGGGTCCGCCACCGGTTGGTCGCCCGCCAACTGTTTGACTCGGTACACCGCCTCGTACGGCATCGGAACCAGCACGACCATGTGCCGGAGCACACCGTCCTGTTCAACGATGAAGGCCCGCCGGTACCCGTGCGCGATATGCCCGACCGGCAGCCAGCGGACAACCGCACTCATCCCTGCACCCGGCCGATGCGCACGCGGAACGTCTCCGGACCGCGTTCGACGTACTCCCACTCAAAGATGCCGGGGCGTTCCAATTCAAACTGGTACCTCAGCGGGACCGGATCGTGGTCGTTCACCAACAGCATCGCCTGACCGGGTTCCAGTTTGTCGAACGTCTCAAAAATGACGCGGTGTTTCATGTGCGGCGGATACTCCGTCGCATTGACCGTATACGTGAATTCACTCATCGTTGAGACCTCCTGTCGAGGAAGTGGGTACACAGTAGACTGTACTGTTTTCGCCGAAAATGAGCGTGATTCGGGTCACATCCGGCAACTGTCACCGGTTACAATGGATTTGGTACAACATGGAGATCAACGGGATGCACATCCCGAGGAGATGTTCAGAAAGAGGGGTTGACCGATGGATACCCTGCAGATACTGAGAGAGATTGAACTGTTCCGGGATCTGACGGACGAGGAGCTTCAACGGGTTCAGGCGCTGGCGATTGAGCGCCGGTATGAGCGCGGGGACTACGTCTTCATGGAGGGAGATGAGCGGGAGGCGGTCTACTTCATCCGCCGCGGACTCATCAAGATCTTCAAAGTTGACGAGGAGGGCCGGGAGCACATCGTCACCATTCTCGGAGCGGGCCAGATGTTCCCTCACGTGGGCTTCTTCCAGGAAGGGCCTTACCCGGGGACCGCGCAGGCGATGGAACGCAGCGTCCTGTTCGCCATCCGGACGGCGGCTTTCGATCAACTTCTCGTCGAGTACCCGGACATCGCGCGCAAGGTGATGCGGGTGATGGGTCAAAGAATTTTGCAGTTGCAGGCGAAGCTTCAGGAACTGGCGGTCTTTGACTCGCGCGAGCGCGTGATCGCCCTCATCCGCCACTTCGCCGAGGAGCACGGAGAGGTTCGCCCCGACGGGGTGCATCTGCGCTTGCCGGTGACTCACGGGGAGATGGCGCACATGGTGGGGATGACGCGCGAGTCCGTCAACCGGATCTGGAACCAGTTGAAACGGGACGGCGTCCTGTCGGGAGAACGGGACGAGTGGGTGGTTCGTCTCGATAAACTCCGCCGGGCGTGACACGGTTCGACCAGATTCGAGGGCGGAGGTGCCGGACATGCGACGTTCGAGGCCATGGATCGGGTGGCTCCCGCTGGCGTTCATCGGAGCGGGGATGGTGAATTTTCTCGCCGGATCGACCCTTGGCAGCCTGATGGCTCTGGTCCCGGGATGGTGGGCGCGGCTGGGTCCGGTTCACGGGGAGATCAATCCATACGGCTGGCTGACGATGCTCATCTACGGCATGACCTACGCGGTGCTGTCGGTGTCCGCCGGTCTGCGGCCGCCCCGCCCCGGCTTGGGATGGGTGCAGTGGGCGCTGGCGGAGGCGGGCGTGCTCGGCATCGTGGCCGGAGACGCGGCGGGAGTCCCGGGATTGTCCCGCGTCGGGTGGCTGTTTCAGGCCTTGGCCCCGCTGGTTTTTTTGATCAACATTCTGTCGGCGGTTCGCGCCAAACGGCGCGGCTTGGCGGGGCGAATCGAAATCCCGGAACGGATGCGGTACCTGGGGCCATCGGATCGGTTTCAGGCCACGGACCGCGTCGGCCAGCGCGGGACCGACATCGCCCTGATGCTGTTTTTGGTTGGGGTCGTCTGGTCCACGATTCGAATCTGGACGGGCGGGACGGAAGCGGCCGGGGCGGGGATTCTCGTCGATTACGGATGGATTGCGGGCACGGTCCTGTCGGTGGCGGTGCATCTGTATCCGCGCTTCACGGATGACGCCGGGATCCCTCGATGGAGCGTCCTCGGCGCACAGGGCCTGTGGTTGTTGGGCGTGGTGTTATCCGCCTTCGGCGCGTTGGTGTGGCCGGTGTTCGTGGCAGCCGGACAACGGTTGATGGGGGTGGCGTTTCTGCTCAGTGCGGCGATGTACCTGGTTCGCCTGCCCAGACGCCGCCGTGACGCGGACGGGCTGCGGCGCATGCCGTTGCCCGCCGCCTGGGCATGGGCCATCGCCTGGTGGTTCGCCGCCATCCTCGGCCTGGCACTCCTGGCCGGCCTGTCTCCAGGCTCTCTCGCAGCGATGCATCTCCTGTTCCTCGGGTGGATCACGACGCTCGTGTACGCCGTGGGATACGCGCTCTTTCCCGTCTTCCTTGAGGTCGCTGCGCCCACCCGGGCGCTGGCCGGGGCACAGGTGATACTGGCCACGGTGGGTGCGGCGGGGATGGCCCTGGCCTTCGCGCTGTCGACGCCCTCCTTCACCGCGGCCCTGCCGTTCGCGGATGCCGCCGTGCCGGTTCTGTTCACCATCGGCGGGGTGTGCGCCTGGGGGGCGTTTGCAGGGTTCTCCCTTCTGTGGGGGCTGGCCTGGGGCTGTGACTCGGTTCACACCGCAATGGCGCGGCGCGCGGGATAATCAACCTGTGAAACCGCGCGGCGGCGCCGCGCGTGGGAGGCGATGACGGATGGCAGGAACGATTCACGTGTTGGACGTGCGCGAGATGCTTCGCGCCAAACAGGAACCCTTTCAGGTGATCATGAGCACCGTGGCCGGGGTGGGCCCGGAGGACATCTTTGAACTGCACGCCACCTTCCGCCCGGATCCCCTGATCCGGGTGCTCGGCAAACAGGGATTCCACGCGGCGGTGGTGCAGGAGGCGGAGGACCACTTCATCGTCCAATTTTATAAGGAAGAGACGGAGGTCCCCGTGTTCCATCTCGACAATCGGGGATTGGAGCCGCCGCAGCCCATGGTGCGGACCCTCGAGTTTCTCGACGGCCACGACGCGGTGCAGTCCGGAGAATTGGCTTTGGAGATCTGGAACGAACGGGTGCCGGCCTTCCTCCTGCCGGAGCTGGAGGAGCGCGGATTCACCTACGAGATTGATGACGAAGGCAACGGCACGGTCCGCGTTCGGATCCGGAAGGCGTCCTGACGCGGGGAGGGGTTGGACATGGAACGCGCTGTGCCAATGGGCGGGCCGGGCGGGGTGGTGACGAGCCAATCCCCGCCCTTCACCGTCCCGATGCGGTACATGCTGTTGGGGATGGCGGGATTTGTTCTGTTCGGGATCGATCTCGCCGTTCAATCCTTCCACCTGGGCGCGGGCGGGGCGTTCCTGCCCGCGGTTGTCGCGTTGACGCACCTGTTGACGCTCGGATCGCTCCTGTCGTTCATCATGGGGGCGGTGTATCAGCTGGCGACGGTGGCGTTCCTGATCCCGATCGCGTCCGAGCGCGGTGCGCGTTGGAATTTTTGGCTGTACCTCGTCGCCGTCACGGGGCTCATCGTCAGCATGGGGCTGTGGTCGGGCCCGGGGCTGATGTTCTTTGGCACGCTTGCGACGGTGTCCCTGTATGTGTACGCCATCGTGATCATCGTGTCGGTGTCGCGATCGAAGGTGCGGGGGCCGATGCTGTGGTTCGTCATCTCCGCGCACGTCTACCTGATGATCGCCATCCTGGCGGCGTGGTTGATGATCGCGGGCATCGCCGGTGTCGCACCGGGACTTGGGAACGTCTACGAGCAGTTGCTCGGGACGCACATCCTGCTGGCGGTCGGGGGATTCTTCACATTCCTGGTGATGGGCTTCAGCTTCAAGCTGCTGCCGATGTTCACACTGTCGCACGGTTTTCCGACGTGGCGGCAGAAATGGACGTTCGGCCTGGCGCACGCCGCGGTGTGCCTGATCTTTTTGGGGATCTGGCTGCACGCAGGGACGGCCCCCGGGGCCGGCGGCGTGCCATCAGGCGGCGCTTCGCACGGTGGATTGAGCGCAATCGGCAGCGCCCTCGAGGGGATTGGAGGCATCGCCGGGGTGGCCGCTTTCGGAAGCCAGCTGTTTGACATTCGGGACATTTTTCGGAAACGGTTGCGCAAGAAGACCGAGCCGCCGATGCGGGCGGTGGTGGTGGCGGCCGTCGGCGGGATCGTCGGGGTGTTGCTGGTCCTGCTCCAGCTGGCGGTCCGCCACGGGCAGGACGGCTGGCAGGCGGTGGTGACGTTCTACCTGCTGGGGTGGGTCGTCCTGACGCTCATGGGCTACGCCTACAAGATTGTGCCGTTCCTCATCTGGACCGAACGGTACAGCGCGAAGGCCGGCCGGTCGCCGGCATCCGGTGCCGGTGGGTCCCCCGGTGCATCGAGGGGCTCTGCGGCCGGCGCCGCAGCCGGCGCCCGGCGGAATGCGGCGGCTCGTGGTGCGGCGGATGCCGGGGTGGACGCGGGCGCGAAGCGGGAACGCATCCCCGTGATTGCGGATCTGATTCAGCTTGAACGAGCACGGCCTGTGTTGTACGGGTTTGCCGCGGGGGTGGTGGTGCTGGCGGCCAGCAGCGCCGTCGAATTCGGCATCGGTGCGGTGGTGGGAAGCCTGGTCATCACCGTCTGCATCCTGTGGTTCGTGTGGCAGTTGGGGCGTGTCGTGGACCCGAAACGCGTAGCGAAGGAGTTGAGTGGACGTGATTAACCTGGATGAAGTGCGCGAGGTCCTGCGGCAAAACGTGTACGACCCCGAGATTGGCATCAACGTGGTCGATCTCGGACTCATCTACGACCTCCAGGAACCGGAGGAAGGCACGCTGTACGTGAAGATGACCATGACCACTCCGGGGTGCCCGGCGCACGACAGCATCACGGAGGCGGTGGAATGGGCGGCCGCGCAGGTGTTTGGCGTCGCCGACGTGAAGGTGGATGTGGTGTGGGACCCGCCGTGGTCGCCGGAGATGATGTCGGAAGAGGCGCGGCAGCAGCTGTACTGGTGAGAAACGGAAGGCCGGGGCGACGTCATGGTTTCGCCCCGGCCTCTGTTGTATTGGGTGGTGGCTTCGTCGGGCGGGGATGGGAGGCCGCCCGCACGGCCTCATCGTCAAGGCCCCGCCGGGCTTGATCCCTCCCCACCCGCGTCTTCATCCGCTGGCCTCGGACCGCCGATGGTCAGCACGTGGCGCAGTGACCCCCACAGCGTCGCCGCTCCAACGGCCTCCAGCATCGCCGCCAACCAGCACAGCGTTTGGATGACCCCTGCGCCCCACTCGGCCCCCTTCGCGCCCTCTCCGGCCGACGCAAACCCTCCCGCTCCCCGGAATCCGGCTGCGACGGCCACCATGGCCACCCAGCCCGCCAGCACTCCGGTGCCGTACAGGATCATCGCGATCTTCGCCGGCCGCGCGGGGACCATGTCGTCGATGAGCGGAGCCGTCTTTCGCTCCGGGCGCTTGCTGAAGCGGTATTCGAACCACAAAAACGGCACCATCTTCTGCATGTAGGCGAACATCAACGGCAACAGTCCGCCGAACCAGACCAGATACCCGCCCGGCAGGAGCCAGCGCATGGAGCCCGCCATGAGCGCGATCATCACCCATGTGACGCCCGTGCCGAGGACGGCGTTGATCACGGCCGCCTCGTAGACGGGCATCACGACGCGTCGCCGTTTGCTCGCCCTCCAGACCGCCCGCATGTCCACCCCGAAGGACACCATCGACGCGATGATGGCCACCCCGGCGACCGTCCGAACGCCCACACGCCACCCGGACTCGGGCAGCCAGGCGTCCAACAAAAGCAGGGCCGCACCGGCATAAAACAGGCCGATGGTCCGGGACAGGGACGCCCGGTATCCATGGCTGATGACGAACATCGGGAACAATTTGTAGGAGAACACCAGCACCAGCCCCACCCAGAAGGCCACCACGCCGAACAGCACGTGCGTGTGCACCACCGGCTCGGTCGCACCCGCGGGCCACCACGCCTGCCAGAGACCGACCACAAGCACGACTGCGAGCGATGCCATCGGGAACACCAGGGACCGGTGCACCTGCGTCTTGTTTCGCGCCGCTCGGTAACTTGCCAGCACCAGGCGGAGGTATGCCGCCAAGGCCACGACCAGAATCAGTCCGCCCGTTCCCACCAGGCGCCAGTCGGAGACCAGGAAGCCTGCGACCATCCACATCACGCTGAGCACGTGAATCGGCAGATGCCAACCCAAGACGCGCCGGCTGATGGGGGGAGCCTGAAAGGCAATGGGAACAATCTGATACAGAACGCCGCACGCGATGGTCAGCATCACGCCGAGAAACAGGAGGTGGATTTCGGCGAGCGATCCCGGTGTCATCACGGCCCCAAAGGCCCACCGTGGCAGCACCCGTCCCATGGCAAGAAAGGCCGGTACGGACAGACCCAGTCCCGTCAAAAGGTAGTACACCGTGGCGGATAAGCGTTTTTTCGTCGACGTGATCATGGCGCACCCCCAACGTCTGTTCTTCCCGCCCCGAGGGCGGCAACCCGGGATGGCCCGCACGGAACCAATCCCGGGATGGCCGGGACCGCATGCAAAGCCCGGTTCGAAGACCCATTCCTAATGGCAACATGCCTCAACGGTAACGTAGATGCAAGCGGTCCCGCTGGGTGTGCGATGGGTCACTGTGGGCGGCGTCACACGCCGGAAGGATGGCGGGGGGTAGGATGAGGTGGAGAATCAAGAAAGAGGCGATGGAGATGGAGCGGTTCTCGCTCGAATTTCAATCTGAAAAAGTTCGCCCGGTGTTCCGCCTGGGGGAGAGCCGGGTGGTGCAACTGTCTCTGGGAAAGGGAGGACTTCTCGACAACCACAAGACCACCCACACGCTGATGTTTTTGACGGTGAACGGGCAGGTTCGCTTCACGGCCGGCGATGAGGAGCAGATCCTGGGGGCGGGTGACGGCGTGATCGTCGAACCGCTGCGGGAGCACAGGGTCGAGGCGCTGGAGGACACCGTGGCGCTTTTGACCCTCATCCCCGCACCGGCACAAGATCCGTCGGCCGCGGACGATGCCAGTCTGGCTCAGCCGCCCGTGTGCGCCTACACAAATCCGGCGCTCCTGGAGCAGATAGACCCGGCCCTTCGTCCGTTCGTCGAAGATCACATGGATTTGTGCCGCGAACTGGAACGGGCGAAGGATCCGTTCGATCGCGCGGCGGTTCAGCGTATCCTCGACGCCATCGGCGAGGAGCTGGAGCGGCACTTCGTCTACGAGGAAGAGATCCTGTTCCCGCGACTCACGCGTCATCTCGGCGGCCCGGATGTCGGCCCGGTGCCAAAGCTCTTGAAGGAGCATCGGATGGTGCGGGATCTCCACCGGGCCAGCGTCGAGGTGCTCTCCGCATGGGACGAACCCGCTCCCTCCCAGGGGCGGGACGACATCGAACGGATCTTCATGAACAAGCTGCGCGAGCTCACGGCGCTGCTGTGGAACCATATCGAAAAAGAGGACAACCACCTGTTCACGATGGCCAGCCGCATCCTGACCCCTGAGGAGAAGGCCGCCGTGGTTGCGGAGATGGAACAGCGCGAGCGCCAGCGCTGAGCGCTGGAACGAAGGTTTGAACGGACTGCGCAGATTGGCGGTGCCGACCCTCCCCCTTCATTCAAAAGGGGGAGGAAGCGTAGTCCGTTTGGACCCGTCCAAACTATGGATTCAAGATGACATTCCTGTGTCTGACGGCGCACCCGGCACACGGGGTATGGTTGAAGTGCAAACCATTTCAGCCAATCCCAAGCCGGGGAGGTTCAGGCCGTGAAGAAGAATGTGTTGTGGATTTCCATGGTGGCGATGGTGGTGTCGTTCGTCGTCTGGTCCATGATCTCACCAGTCGCACCCCAATTGACGAAATTGTATCATTTATCCGACATGCAGAAGAGTCTGTTGGTGGCCACGCCGGTGCTGTTGGGGTCGCTGTTGCGGATTCCGATGGGGGCCATCACGGACCGGTTCGGTGGGCGGCGTACGTACACCCTGCTCATGCTGTACCTCGTCATCCCGTTGATTGGCATTTCGTTCGCACACTCGTTCGGCCAGCTGATCTTCTGGGAGGTCCTGCTCGGAGTGGCCGGGACGTCGTTTGCCGTCGGGATTGGCCATGTGTCGAAGTGGTATCCGCCCCAAGAGCAGGGATTGATCCTCGGGATCACGGCGCTTGGAAACCTGGGAACCGCCGTCGCAGGGTTCACGATTCCGACGCTGTATCTGAACCTCGGGTTTTCGAGCACGGCGAGGCTGCTGGTGATCCCCGTCCTCGTCATGGCCGCGTGCCTGTGGTTCTTCACGCGGGACCCGAAGCGCGCGACGGAGGAACGCCCGTCGAAGGCGACAGGTTCTCCAGCTGGCGCATCGGTTTCGGCCAACGCCTCGGCGAAGACGGAACAACCCTCAAACAATCGGAGCATCTGGACCAACGTCCACCTGTGGGTGCTCGCCTTCTTCTACTTCATCACCTTCGGCGGTTTCATGGCGTTCGGAAACTACCTGCCGACCCTTCTGCAGAGCCAATTTCACCTCAATCCCGTGGATGCCGGCCTGCGCGCATCCGGATTCGTCCTGCTGGCGACGGCCCTGCGTCCGATCGGGGGGTACCTGGCGGACAAAACCAGTCCATCGAGGTTGCTGGTCCTGGTGTTCACGGTCATCACCATCGCAGCGCTGGTGTTCGCCTATGGATTGAACAACATCGTGCTGACCACAATCGCCGCGCTCGTCATCGCTCTCATGCTCGGCATCGGCAACGGTACGGTGTTCAAGCTGGTTCCGTACCACTTCCCGCAGGCCACCGGGAAGGCGACCGGCCTTGTCGGTGCCCTCGGCGGGGTGGGGGGATTCTTCCCGCCCCTGGTCATGGGCGCGTTGAAACAGGCGACCGGAAGTTACGCCGTCGGCATGGTGTTGCTCGCTGCGGCCAGTGCGTTGGCGCTGTGGATCGCTTGGATGCAGAACCGGACGAATCGGGAGACACCGCCGACGGCGAGTGGGCAGCGGGGCGTGCGGGTGTCCGCGTGAGACGGGGAGAGAGGCAGGCTGCTTGTGGGGCGGTCCCCTCGCTCAATCGTCCGACTCAAGAGGTTGGGATTCGGGTGTCATCAGCGTCCGTGGGATCGGCCTGAGTCCGCAGGAGGAGACAGACGCTGCGGGACACCGCTGCGCAGACAGGACACCAGCCACCCGAACGCAACCAGTGTCCAAGCGAGTATCGCCGCGGCCAGGCCCCACGGGACGATGGCCTCCAGGAGTTCCAATCCAGGAATCCTGCTCATCGTCGCGGTGGCCGCGGTGTACATGCCGATTGGGAAGACCATGCCCCAGAGTGCCGGCTGATAACGGATGGGCTCTCGGAACACCACATGCTTCCAAAGACCCATCAGGATCAGCAGCGGGATCCACCACGTGCTCCACGCCCAGAGCAGAAATGTAACACTCTGGACGAAGGGGCGCGCGGCCACGAGGAAATCGGACGGGTGGGCGAGCAGGGCGAGCCTGGCGCCCGCCAGTGTCGCGATGGCTGTGGCACCCATGTTGATCCAGTACGGAGGCCGAATGTCGGCTGGGGTGGCGGCCCGGAAGAACAGACGGTAGCAGATGAGCGTGATCAAAATGAAATACAGGAGTGCGCCGAATCCCCAGGCGGCCAATGAAACCAGTTCCCACGCCGCGCGGCTCCCCGAGGGCAGGTTGACGAGTGCGGTGCCGACCACCGCGACGGACTCGATGCCGACGACCGCGAGCAACCACCCTCCGTGAATCGCTTTCTCCACCGGTTGCCGATGATGGAAGATCAGAAAAATCATGACGTGATACATCAACCCGATCCAGGTGATGCATGCCGCGACATTCAGTGTTACCGCGAGCACCGTATGGCCACGCACCGCCAGGTCATTGGCAATCACATTGCTCGCGGCCACAAACGTGAAAAACCCGAACACCTCCATGGCACAGGTGAGATCCCGTTTGACCTGTTGCCAAAACCACAAACAACGGAGCAGATACGCGATGACGAACAGCCCGTACAGCAAGAGTCCGAGGTACAGCATCACGTCGGACGACTGAGGATGGTGGGTGAGCCGCAGAGCCGCACTGACGATTCCGGTCGCCATGACGCATGCGAAGTAACCCGGATACAACCGCTCAAGCGGCGAACGCAATCGTTGAAACATCACCAAGCTAGAACCTCCTTCTCCAAATCCTATTATCGTCTGTACCCCGGCCTTCTCCGAGAAGGTTATTTTTCCGAATCGTCGGAATGCACCTCGAGTGTAACGCGCCTCATCCTTGCGGTGAAGGGTTCCATCGGACTAGTCCGAACGGACGATGCGTGCAGAGCGACTGGTCATCCCGGACTGCGCGTGTCGGGTCCGAAAAATCGCATGAATGGCTCTGCCGGGTGCACCGAGCATCAGGGTACTGTTGAGGTGTGAATTCCACCGCCACCGCGGCTCTCAAACACGGGGCCAGGGCGGTGTGGGGATCGCCCAATCGGTGGGACAGAGGAGTCGAGATCCATGTCAGGACCGGCGTTGAAACAATTGCATGCCCATCGCGCCATCCACGATGCGGCGCACGGAGAGGCAGAGGAGTTGACCGGCGTGTTTCGCCGGTTTGTCGAAGAGGGTCGTTGGCAACAGGCGCGTGAGACGGCGGCGCTGGTCGTTGAACACTGGCATACGCGCACGCTGCGCCACGCGGCCGAAGAGGAATCGGGGTTTTACCGGGAGGTCGCACAGCAGGACCCCGACAGAGCGGGGGACATCGGGGCCCTGACGCGCGATCACGACCTCATGCGCCAATTGGTCGCCGAGGCGGAGGCGCGCTTGGCGGACGTGATGCCGCTGGCATCGCCGCGAGGGGAGTCGTCCGAGCCCGTCGAGGCGTTCAGGGAGATTGCGCTTCGATTCGAGATGTTGTTGTGGTTGGTCGAGCGGCACAGCCGCGAGGAGGAGAAGCGCCTTCTCGAGAGCCCAAGGGAAACCCAACGATCACGCGCGGTGCCGCAGGGAGAGGAAAGGAGCGGGGCGCATGGACTGGGATAAAATCCAGGCGCAGTGGCGGCAGGAGGCGTTGGAGACCGACCGCGAGGATCTCATCGGTCTGCTCGAATTGCGGTTTGGGCCGCTGCCGGAGGAGGTGCGGACCAAGATCGAGGCCATTCAGGATGGCAACGCCCTCGAGCGGCTGATTCTCGTCGCGGCCAACGTACCGAAGTTCGAGACGTTCCTCGCGGAGCTGGCGGAGAGCAAGACGGCCTTTCGGATTGTCGGCAGCCAGTACCAACCGTTTTGAGACGCGGCGGATCCGGCGGCTTGGGCGGCGGGATCCGCGATGTGAGGAGTGAATGTCAGTGGCCAAGTCGAAATCCGCATTGCTGCGGACGCTCAATCATCTGCGCCGCGGCGAACGCTTCAACCAGAACTGGTCCGAGCAGAGCCCGCGCTCGCGCGACTGGGAGGACCTGTACCGCAACCGCTGGCGGTTCGACAAAGTGGTGCGCTCCACGCACGGCGTGAACTGCACCGGCAGCTGCAGTTGGAAGATCCATGTGAAAGACGGCATCATCGCGTTTGAGACACAAGAGACCGACTACCCGTCGCTCGGCGCCGACGTGCCGGAGTACGAACCGCGTGGCTGCCCGCGCGGCGCCAGCTTCTCGTGGTACGAGTACAGCCCGCTGCGCGTGAAATACCCCTATGTCCGTGGGGATCTGCTGGAACTCTGGCGGGCGGAGCGCAAGGCGGGGCGCAACCCCGTCGACGCGTGGCGCGCCATCGTACGCGACCCCGAGAAGCGTGCCCGCTACCAGAAGGCGCGCGGCAAGGGCGGATTGATGCGTGCGAGTTGGCAGGAGGTCACCGAACTCATCGCGGCGGCCTGCATCGACACCATTCAAACCTACGGCCCGGACCGAGTGACCGGTTTCAGCCCCATCCCGGCCATGTCGCAGATCAGCTATGCCGGCGGAGCACGATTCCTGTCGCTCATCGGCGGGACCATCCTCAGCTTCTACGACTGGTACGCCGACCTTCCGCCCGCTTCGCCGCAGATCTGGGGCGACCAGACGGACGTGCCGGAGAGCGCCGACTGGTACAACGCGTCGTATTTCATCATCTGGGGTACGAACCTGCCGATGACCCGGACACCGGACGCCCACTTTATGGTCGAGGGCCGGTACAACGGCACGAAGGTCGTCGGAGTCAGCCCGGACTACGCCGAGTACGTCAAGTTCGCCGACGAGTGGATGCCCGCCAAGGCCGGGACGGACGCCGCGCTGGCGATGGCGATGACCCACGTCATCCTGCAGGAGTTCTACGCCGACCGGACGACCCCGTACTTTGACCGCTACATCAAACAGTTCACCGACCTTCCGTTCCTGGTCGCGCTCGAACCCCGCGGGGACGGATTTGTCTCCGGCGCATTCCTGCGGGCGGCCGATCTCGGGCTCGTCCCGGCGGAGGAGAAGGGCGAATGGAAGACGGTGATGTGGGATGACGCCACAGACACGCCGGTCGTGCCCAAGGGGAGCATCGGGTTTCGGTACGACGGGAAAAACCAGTGGAACCTGAGGCTCGAAACCGCCGACGGACGTCCCATCTCCCCGCGGCTGACCTTCCTCGATGCGGCGGACGAGGTGAAGATGGTCCAGTTCCCGTGCTTCGAAGATCAGGGCTCAAGGGTGCTCGTGCGCGGCGTGCCCGTCAAGCGGGTGACTCTCGCCAATGGAACCACGGCCTGCGTGACCACCGTGTTCGACCTGATGATGGCACACGCCGGCGTACGGCGGGGGTTGCCAGGAGACTATCCAACGTCGTATGACGATCCGATGCCCTACACGCCCGCCTGGCAGGAGGCCATCACCGGCGTGGACCGCAAGCAGGCCATTCGGATTGCGCGCGAGTTTGCGGACAACGCCGCGAGGACCGAGGGGCGCTCGATGATCGCCCTCGGGGCGGGGACGAACCACTGGTACCACAGCGATATGATCTACCGGTCCATCATCAACCTGGTGTTGCTCACCGGCTGCCAGGGCAAAAACGGCGGCGGCTGGGCGCACTACGTCGGTCAGGAGAAGGTGCGGCCGTTAGAGGGTTGGGCGACGCTGGCCTTCGCGACCGACTGGGTAAGGCCGCCGCGCCAGCAGAACGGAACCTCGTTCTACTACTTCGCGACCGACCAGTTCCGCTATGAGGAGCTCGACACGAGGACCATCGGATCGCCCCTGGGCGGCCGTTTCCACCACATGCATCCGGCGGACATGAACGCCATGGCCGTCCGGCTCGGGTGGCTGCCCTCCTTCCCCCAGTGGACGGAGAATTCGCTCCAGGTGGCGGCGGAGGCGAAGGCGGCCGGCAACAGGACACCGGAGGAGATCTCCGCGTATGTCGGGCGCCGGTTGGCGAAGGGGGACCTTCATTTCGCCATTGAGGACCCGGATAATCCAAAGAACTTCCCGCGG
>NZ_JAIMAV010000047.1 GCF_023511815.1 Alicyclobacillus sp. | reverse complement strand
CAGATCCGCGGATGCGGCCATTCGCGCGGTCCTCGCCGGCCGCAGGCCGGGAATCCTCACCGACGAACCGGTGCTGCGCGCCGCGGTGCTGTTGCCGCTCGTCGAGCGGGACGGGGAGACGGCCGTCCTGTTTGAACAGCGAGCCGCGACGCTGCGGCGCCAGGCGGGCGAGATCTGCTTTCCCGGGGGACGGTGTGAGCCGGGGGATCCGGACAAACAGGCCTCGGCCATCCGGGAGACGTCGGAGGAGCTCGGCATCCCCGCAGCGGACATTGAGTGCCTGGGCGCTCTCGATGTGCTGGTGGCGTCGCCGCAGGTGGTGGTGCACCCGTTCGTCGGCCGAATCCGCCCGGGCGCGGTGCTGCGGCCGAATCCCGATGAGGTGGGGCGGTTGTTCACGGTGCGCCTCCAGCGATTGCTCGAGGCGTCTCCACGCGTCGCCGAGATTCCGTTTCAGCCGGCCCCCGGTGAGAATTTCCCGTTTCACCTGGTGCCCGGCGGGGCGTCGTATCCGTGGCGCGGTTGGACCCGGCGGGTGTATTTCTACGAGATCGACGATTGGGTGATCTGGGGAATGACCGCGCGCATCCTGAAGCATTTTCTCGATCTCATCCGCGGACCGAGCTGACGGAGATGTGGTAAGATGGGATTTGTCGGATTTGACCTCGCCAGTGGAAAGGACAGACATGCATGAGGACGATTCGCAAAGCGGTGATTCCGGCGGCCGGGCTGGGCACGCGGTTCCTGCCCGCGACCAAGGCGATGCCGAAAGAGATGCTTCCCATTGTGGACAAACCGACCATTCAATACATCGTCGAAGAGGCTGTCGCCTCCGGCATCGAGGACATCATCATCGTCACCGGCAAGGGGAAACGGGCGATTGAGGATCACTTCGACCGCTCCGTGGAGCTGGAGGAGCTTTTGACGAACAAGGAGAAGCCGGAGCTGTTGGAGGAGATCCGCCGTATCACGGACATGGCGAACATCCACTACATCCGGCAAAAGCAGCCGCTCGGCCTCGGGCACGCGGTGTGGTGCGCACGGCGGTTCATCGGTTCGGAGCCCTTCGCCGTGTTGCTCGGCGACGACATCGTCCGCAGCGGTACACCGTGCCTTCGGCAGTTGATGGACGTGTACGAGGCGCACGGCGGATCGGTCATCGGGGTTCAGACCGTCCCGCAGGAACAGGTCTCCCGCTATGGCATCGTGGATTCGGAACGCGTCGAACCGCGGCTGTCGAAGGTCCGGGGCCTGGTGGAAAAGCCGGATCCGTACCACGCGCCGTCCAGATTGGCCATCATCGGACGCTACATTCTCTCTCCCACCGTGTTCGAGTTTCTCGAACGGGGGCAGATCGGAGCGGGCGGGGAGATTCAGCTGACGGACGCCCTCAACGATCTGACCCAGATTGAGGACCTGTACGCCTATGAGTTCGAGGGGCGGCGGTACGACGTCGGAGAGAAGCTCGGATTCATCGAGGCCACGCTGGAGCTGGCGCTTGAGGAACCGGCGCTGGGAGATGCGGTGCGCGGGCTCATCCGGCGGCTGGCCGCGGAATGATGCCGCGCGCAAACGGATTGACCGGAGACGCCGATCCGACAGGGACGGCGAAGACCGGCCGGAGGCGGGACGAGCCGTCCTCGTCCTGCCCCCCGGTGGCCGACCTCGAGTTCGGGGCTGTCCGACGCGCACCGCGCCTTTCGGACGCGCGGTCCGGTCACGTGGAATCTCTTTTGCTCCAATCATGATCCCGCACACAGTACACACCGCCGTCGTCCACCAGAATGGGGCGGTAACCCGCTTCCAGCACGGCGCGCAGCCAATCGCCTTCCTCCGGCGGCAATAACCCTGGATCGAAGATGTTCACATACAGGACGCTAGGGCGCACATCCGCCGGCGCCGGCTGATTGGAACGGGGTGCGGTGTACACCGGCAACGCCCATCCTCCGTCTCGCGTCGTCTTCCCATCCTTTCCCCCAGATGCCACGCGTTCAGACCTCCCAAGACAGGGTCCAGGGCGGATGCCCCTGCGCCAGCCTATGCATCTTCAGGTCATTCGGTCCGCAACCCGTCATACAAGTGAGAGAGATGCCCCATGACCCGGTCCGGATGGGGACCGGAGGAGAGGAGGGACCGGTGTGAAGGTCGTGATCACCGAGGATCTGTGGGTCCCTCTGCCGGAGGACTTTCGGGCGCGCCATCGAGTGATCTACGATCCCGCCCTGTTCCGCGACCCTGCGCGTCTCGCCGCGCACCTCGCCGAAGCCGAGGCACTGGTGGTGCGCAACCGCACCCGCGTGACCGGCGAACTGCTCGCGGCGGCCCCGAGGCTTCGCCTCGTCGGCCGGTTGGGCGTGGGACTCGACAACCTGGATCTGGCCGCCTGCCGGGCCCGCGGCGTGACGGTGGTGGCGGCCCGCGGGATGAACGCGACCTCGGTGGCTGAGTACGTCATGGCCGCCCTGTTCGAACACGCCCGCAGGCTGTCGGCGGCCTCCGCGCGGACACGCGCCGGCGAGTGGAACCGACAGGCGTGCACCGGGCGGGAACTGGCGGGGCGAACGCTGGGCCTCATCGGGGTGGGGGACATCGGCGGCCGTGTCGCCATCCGTGCCCGCGCCATCGGCATGCGCGTGATCGCCCATGACCCATTTCTGTTGCCCTCCGGCATGCTGACCCAGGACTTCGGCGTGGCGTTGACCAGTCTCGAGGAGGTGTGCCGGGAAGCGGACTATGTATCCCTCCACGCGCCGCTCACGGCCCAGACCCGACACCTGGTGGGGGCGCGGGCGCTCGGATGGATGAAGCAGACGGCCGTGTTGATCAACACCGCTCGCGGCGGTTTGGTCGACGAACGCGCGCTGGCGGACTGGTTGACGGCGTCACCGGATCGATTCGCGGTGCTCGACGTGCGAGAGGTGGAGCCCCCCGCACCGGACGATCCGCTCGCCCGCCTGCCAAACGTCCTGCTGACACCTCACATCGCCGGTGTGACCGAGGAGTCGGCCCACCGCGTCGCAACCTTCATCCTCGACCAGGTGGACCGCGCATCGCGAGGTGAACCGGTTCAGGGTGTGGTGATCTGAACCTGTGGGAGGTGACCGGATGAGACGCGTCTTGGTCGCGTGGCTGTTCACGGTGCTGTTGATCCTCTTTCTGTACGTGGGGGCGACCGCCCTTTGGATGAATCGCGTGAAGCCGTTGGTGCTCGGGATGCCGCTCCTGTATTTCTGGTTTGTGCTGGTCCCGCTCCTCAATCCGCCCATCCTCGGGCTGTTGTACCTGTACGACCGCCGCCACAACCCGCAGTGGCGCTCCGGCGAAACGAGGTGATCCCATGTCCACCGCCGTCATCCTGACCGTCAGCCTGATCCTGGTGTTTGCCATCACGCTGTTCGGCGCTTTCCGTGGACGCCTCCAGTCGCGCGACCTGGAGGGCTGGTTGGTCAACAGCCGTCGAATGGGATCGTTTCTCGTCTGGTTTCTCCTCGGCAGCGAGATCTACACCGCCTTCACCTTTGAGGGCCTGGCGGGGTACGCCTACAAAAACGGCGCGGCCGCATTCTACAACGTGGCGCTCAACGACGTCGCCTACGCCATCGGGTTCTTCGTCCTGCCGACCATCTGGCTGATTGGCCGCCGCTTCCGCTTCGTCACCCAGTCGGATTTCATCGCCGGGCGCTACCGGAGCAAACCGCTCGGGGTGTTCGTCGCCCTCACCAGCGCGCTCATCATGATCGCCTACATTGACCTCAACATCACCGGCCTGTCCGCGGTGGTGCAGGTGATCGGCAACGGGGCCATCTCCGACGTGTGGTCGGACATCATCGGCTTTCTCATCCTCGCCGTCGCGGTGTACCTCGGCGGCATCCGGGGGAACGCCCTGCAGGCGGCCATCAAGGATATCCTGATGTTCGTCGCCCTCGGCGCCCTGTTCTTCGCGGTGCCGCTGCGTTACTTCGGCGGATTCGGGCCGATGTACGCGCAGTTTGCGGAGAAAATCCCGAATTATCTGGTTCTGCCGGGGGTGTCCAAGCACCTCGGCGTGACCTGGCTCATCACGACGGTCCTGCTCAACGGGGTCGGCCAGTGGATGTGGCCGCAGTGGTTCGGGGTTTCGTTCACGGCGAAGAATCCGCGAACCCTGAAGCTGCAGGCGGTGTTCATGCCGTTCTACCAGTTGGTGAAAGTGGCGGTGATCACCATCGGATTCGCCGCCGTCATCGTCCTCGGGGCATCCAAGCAGATCAACGGCAACAACGTGGTGATGATGCTGGCCACCCGAACCTTCCCGGAATGGTTTGTCATCCTCTTCACCGTGGCCGCTATGTTGGCCGCCATCATTCCGGCCGGGCCCATCATCATGACCTCGGCCAGCCTGCTGGCGCGCAACGTCTATCAGGCCCTGCGTCCCGGAACAACCGATGAACAGGTGTACCGCATCACCCGCGGATTGGTGTTTCCGCTCACCGTGATCGCCCTGATCCTGACGCTCGCTCTGCCATCTCTCATCGTCTCCATTCTCCTCGTGGCGTACGACTTCATCTCGCAGTTCTTCCCGGCGGTCGTCATCGGCGGGCTGTTCTGGCGGCGCGCGACCAAACAGGGCGTTGTCGCGGGCCTCGTCACCGGCTGGACGGTCGCGGCGTATCTGGTGTTGAGCGGGCACGATCCGCTGAATGGCTGGAACGCCGGACTCGTCGCGCTGCTGGCCAATTTGGTCGTGTTTTTCGTCGTCAGCCTGTTGACCAGACCGGTCTCCGCCGAGTACCTCGATCTCTTCTACGCGGACGCCTTCCCGCGGCGAAACAGCGACACGGGTCCGGCGGCGGAAGCGGGGCGGGCGTAGTTGTCCTGGCTCCGGTTTGTCTGCATCCTTTGCGGCGCTTTTCTGCTCAACATCGACACCTCGGCCGTCAGCGTCGCCCTGCCGGACCTCGGCAGGGCGACGGGCGCGGGGCCGGATCTTTTGCAGTGGGTGCTGTCCGCCAATCTGTTGGCGAGCACCTGTTTCCTTCCGGTGGTGGGGCGGTTGGCGGAGCTATGGGACCTCAAATGGCTCTTTTCCGCCGGCGTCGCCGTCTTCACCGCGGGCGCGGCGGGAGCGGCATGGAGCGCGGGCTTTGGCTGGCTGATGGTGTCGCGCGTGGTGCAGGCGGTTGGGGCCGCATTCATCATGGGCGGCGCCATGTCCGCCATCGCGTACGCGTTCCCGGCGGATGGACGGGGGCGGGCGCTGGGGCTCAACGTCAGTGCGGTCGGGCTCGGCACCATCCTCGGTCCGCTGCTGGCCGGCTGGGCGGTGGCCCGGTGGGGATGGCGAAGCGCCCTTTGGATCCAGGTGCCGTTGGGAATGGCGGCGGCGGCCGCGTGCTGCTTGTTTCTGCCGGCGATGCCGCCGCGAAACCGGGATGGGGGGTCCCGCCGGTTCGATCCGCTGGGCGCTCTGCTCTTCTTCCTTGCGATGGCGGCGATGGTGCTCGCGTTGGCCCAGGGGCCGCGTTGGGGCGGGAGGGTGACCGCGGGCCTCGTGGCGATTGCCGGCGTCGGCTGGTGGGGCTTTTGGCGCTGGACCCGTCGCGGCCCCTGTCATACCGCGCCCCTGCTGGACCTGCGGCTGTTGTCCGGCAGGCGCCTGTGCATCGGACATGTCACCAACGCCGCGTCGTACCTTTGCACCCTCCTCGTGCAGTTCACCACGCCCCTGTATCTGAGCGAGGCCGCGGGGGCGCCGGTCCAGGAGATTGGGTGGATCCTCGAGCCGATGGCGGCGGCGCTCGCCGTAGCCTCTCCCTTCGGCGGATGGCTCGGAGACCGGATGGGCCGGGAACGGGTGTGCCTGATCGGCATGGCGGCCGCCGCCGTCAGCCTCGTCCGGTTGACGAGCCTCGGCCCTGGGATGCCGCACTGGCAGGTGGCGGCGTGGCTCGCGCTGTTCGGGGCGGGCATCGGCGTGTTCCAGCCGCCGAACAATGCGGCGGTGCTGTTGGACGCCCCGGCGGGCCGCGCCGAGATGGCGGGGGTACTGGTTGCGACCGTCCGCAGTTTCGGGCGCGTATCGGGAGTGACGGTCGCCGCCCTGTTGTTTCAGTTGGCCGCCGGGCTCACCGCGCCGGGTTCACCGCCCGCCGCGGCGTACCAACGGGCGGTTCCGCTGGAGTTCGGCACGGCGGCGGCCGTGGCGGGCCTCTCGTGCGTTCTCCTGTGGATCCGGGCAGGATGGGGCCGTCTGCCCCGGCTCAGGGCCTGGGTGCGGTCTGGACCAAGAAGTCGTTGATGCGGCTGACCAGGAGGCTGATGGCGATCTCGTTCTCTCCCCCCTCGGGGATGATCAGGTCCGCGTACCGCTTGGAGGGCTCGACGAACGCGTCGTGCATCGGCTTGACCGTCGACAGGTACTGCTCGTACACACTTTCCACGGTCCGCCCGCGATCCACAATGTCTCTCCGGATGCGCCGGAGCACACGCACGTCCGGATCGGTGTCGACGAATACCTTGATGTCGAACAGCCGGCGCAGGCTTTCGTCGACCAGGACGTGGATGCCCTCCACCACCAGCACCGGACGGTACGGTACGAGCACGGTCTTCGCGGTGCGGGTGTGACAAGAGAAGTCGTACACCGGCATGTGGATGGAACGGCCGTTTTTCAATTGCAGAATATGATCGTACAGCAGGGCGTTGTCGAAGGCGTCCGGGTGATCGTAGTTCTGCTTAGCCCGCGTCTCCGGCGGCAGATCGCTCTGGTCGCGGTAGTACGCGTCCTGCGAGATGATGTTGACATTCTCGCACCCCAGGCGCTCGAAGATGGACCGGGCGACGGTCGTCTTGCCCGACCCGGTTCCGCCTGCGATCCCGATGATCAGCATGGATTCTCCTCCCTCATGACCACCTGCACCTCGACATTGTATCATGCGCCACGTCCTTCACCTTTGGGCCCAGATCCTTCGGGCGATGGCCCATCCGTGCATTGGACGTTTATCCATGGCGGCGGATGCACGGGTTGCATGTATTAGCAGTGTGCGCAGCACACCACCATTTCAAGGGGGGAGTTCCATGTACGGCGTTTTCGGAGGCTACACCCGGTGGGCGGTCGTGTTTCTGATCATCTTCGTGCTGTTCTTCCTGTTGGTCCCCGCTTACACGACCACCTGCACGACCACCCCGGTTGTCTGAACCCATGAATCCCTGCGCGGGCCGGATGCGCCCGCGCACAGCCCGCGCAGGTCAGACTGCAGAAAAGGCGGCGGCGGAGCATTCTCCGCGAGCCGCCGTTTCACATTTCAAACACCGGTTCAAAAATCGAAACCGGTTCAAAAACCGAACCACCCGCCCGGGCCGCCCCATCCGGGCCCGCCCATACCCGGGCCGCCCCATGGCGCGCCGGGACGTCCCCACATGCCGGGTCCGCCCATGCCGGGTCCGCCCATCCAACCGGGACCCGCGCCCGCACCCGGACCGGGTCCGAATCCTGCACCGGGCCCCCAACCGCCGAATCCGCCACCGTTCCAACCGCCTCGAAGGGCGCGCGATCCGCCCCACAGGCCGCCCAACAACAGCAGGAGCGGGAGGAAGCAGGGCTGTGCGTCGACCTTCGGATCGCCCACCTGCACCGTCAGATCCACCTTGGGAAGGGAGATCAACCGGCGCGATGGTCCGTGCGATGGCCGCTTCGTCCTTTTCATGCCGTGTCACCTCCTCTCGAAATGTCAGCAAAGTGTATGCGGATCGCACGAGATTCGGGTGGACGGGTGCCTCCGGCCGGGCGGTGGATCGGGGGCCGGGATGAAAGGCCGGGATGCCCGTCGGTTGCCCGCGGCCGGGAGTAGCCGTATCATGTCGGTAACTCTGGAGACCGCGTCCCGAGGCCGAGGCGGGTACAACGGGCGCGGCGAGGAGGGCATCGCGATGGGCGACCAGGGCGCGCCGCAAAAGGTGATCATCGTGGAGGGCAAGACGGATCGGGCTCGCATCCTCTCGGTGCTCGATGAACCGGTCCGCGTGGTGTGCACGAAGGGGACGCTCAGCTACACCACACTGGAGGAACTGATCCTGCCGCTGCAGGATGAGGAGGTGTACATCCTGGTGGACGCGGACGAGCCGGGGATGAAACTCCGGCGGCAGCTGCAACGGGAGTTGCCGAACGCAAAGCACCTGTACACGAGGCGGGTCTACCGAGAGGTGGCGCGCACGCCGCTCGGGGTGCTGGCAAAGGTGTTGCACGATGCCCATTTTGCCGTGGATGAGCGCTGGCTCGATGTGCCCGAAGGGTGCGAACCCCCGTGGGGATGGATACAATAAAGATGGACGGGTTGTCCAAATCATCCGCAGGGAGGCGTTGAGGATGGCGGAGCAGAAGGTTCCGGTTCGCATCGAGTACTGTACGTCCTGAGGCTACTTGCCGAAAGCTGCCCGGGGGGCAGAGGAGATTTTGAAGAAGTACTTCCCGAGAATCTCGGAGCTGAGCCTGGTTCCGTCTTCCGGCGGCGTCTTTGAGGTCACCGTCGGCGGCAGGCTGGTCTTTTCCAAAAAGGCACTGGAACGCTTCCCAGAGGAGGGCGAGCTCGAACGCCTGGTCGGCGACGAGTTCGGCGCATGATGGCCTGATGCGCGCATCCCCTTCTCACGACGGGAAGGGGATGTCCCTCAACACCTCGAGAATCACCTGCACGTGGTTGTGAACCGGGTCCTTGGCCCCATACACCAACGTGACGGTTTCCTCGGCCGATTTTCTCGCCAACTCCTCCACGAGGTGCCGACGCACCGGATCCGCGGTCAATTCCACCCGGTACTGGTCTCGAAACGCCGCAAACCGCTCCGGCCGGTGGCCGAACCATGTGCGCAACTCCGGACTGGGGGCGATGTCTTTCCACCACAGGTCGATGCGCGCATCCTCTTTGCGCACCCCCCGCGGCCACAACCGGTCCACCAGAATTCGCGTACCGTCCGCGGGAGAAGGGGCATCGTACACGCGTTTCACCTGAATCCCCATTCCTCCATGCCTCCTCGTCGGCGGCGCCGCCGAACCAGCCGCGGCGTCGTGGGGCTTCCCATACCTGTCTCCATCCTAGCGCGCTGACCAACGGGGCACAAGCGCGGGCACCGGGTCTTCGGCACGGACCCGCCGCTCCTGTGAGCACGCCAGCCGCCATCCACCCACCTCCAACCCGGTCCCGCCAATCGCTCGGCGGATTGTCCGCCTGCCCTGGACCGGCCGCCGCCGAGGCATCCCCGAACGAGGGACGCCGGTCCATTCGGGGGGTATCCCTGTGCGGGAGAATTCGGTAGGATGTGAGGGAATGGGGGTGAGGCGATGAGCCGGGACGATTCGTATCTGGTCAAGACGTTGGCGGAGAACTGGCGGCGCGAACTGGAGGCCGCGCAGTTGTACCAACTGTCGGCGGACGCGGAGCGCGATCCGAGGCGAAAGAAGATTCTTTTGCAGCTCGCCGACGTCGAACACCGGCACGCCCGCATGTGGGCCGAGAAATTGGCCGAGTTCGGCGTCAATCCGGATGCCCTCGAGGCGCCGCGCGTGCAGGCGGGGGTGTCCGGTGCGGATCTGGTGGCGCGGATCGAGGCGATTGAGCAGGGAAACGGGGCGTGGTACCAGAGTCTGCGCCATGTGATTGACGATCCGAGCATCCTCTCCATCATCGATCAGATTGACCGCGACGAGGCGCAGCACGAGGACCTGGATGCACTGATGGATCACCGCCGGGCGGCGGAGCGGCGGTTGAACAAACTCTGGAAGAGTGAGCGGCATCGGCAGGGGACGAGCGGCTGGGTCGGGGACGCCATTTACGGGGTGAACGACGGCCTGGGCGCCATCTTCGGGATCATCGCCGGGGTGGCCGGCTACACGGCCGACACGCGGACCATCCTCATTAGTGGATTTTTCGGAGCCCTGGCGAGCACCCTCTCGATGGGGGCGGGGGCGTGGCTGGCGACTCGTTCGGAGAACGAGCTGACGGAGACCGCCATCCGTCAGGAACGGGAGGAGATTGAGCAGGATCCGGCCCACGAGGTGGAGGAGCTGGCCCTGTTGTACCAGCTCAAAGGGTTCACGCCCGAGGAGTCTCGGCGCATCGCCGACGAGATCGCCAGGGATCCCGACGCGATGCTCAAGACGATGGTCCTGGAGGAGTTCGGCATTCACGAGGCGAACCAAGGAAACCCGTGGAAGTCCGCCCTCTTCGGTGCCGCCTCGACCTTCGTGGGCGCGGTGATCCCGCTCATCCCCTTCTTTTTCATGAGCGGTCTGCCGGCGATGCTGTTGGCGGCCATCGTCAGCATCCTCGCTCACTTCGCCGTCGGCGCGGCGAAGAGCCTGGTGACGGTGCGCAGCTGGTGGGCGAGCGGTCTGGAGATGACCTTCGTCGGCGTGCTGGTCGGCGCCGTCTCCTATGGCCTCGGCGAATTGGCGGCTCGCGTGTTCGGCGTCGCGCTCGGCGGCTGACGCCCGAATTCACCCGTCGGAGTCATGAGGTGCAGATGCCGACCAGATGGGCGGGATCGATCGGGCTGACCTGGCCCAGGGTGTCAAACAGCGTCTGCCCCCGTCGACGTGTCGACGATGGTCAACCGATACGTGGCGTTCCCCGGCGTGGTGTGGGTCTCCAGGGTGAAGGAGTTCTGAGTCACCGGGTTGCCGTTGTACATCACGTTGGCATTGGTGCCGACGACCAGAACGCGGCAGGTCTCCCCCTCCCGCCGGCACAAGGCGACTCGCATCTGGTCCGCGGTGGACGTGAGTTGGATGGTCCGGTGCGGCGCGGCCGTTTCGGTGGCGGAGAACGACAGAGTGCTCGCGGCGCTGGCCGGGGTGCCCGGCCCCGCGGTGGCGCACACGCTGCCAAAGAGCGACAGCGTCGCAGGTGTCGCTCCGCCATCGGAGAATTTCACCTGGTTGCTGGAAAGGATAGGGCCAAGGGGCGTCTGCACGCCGCATGTGCATTGCGTGGGCGGCGCGGGCGCTGGCGATGGGCACAGGCGCAGAAACAGCACCTGAAACGGAAGTTTTTTCTCCAGCAGCCAGGTGGTCTCGGTACCGTCACACGCGATCTGCAGCTGTTTTTCAACATCCACCATGCCGGTCCACACGAATCCACCGGGCAGAGGGCACACATGGCTTTCGATACGAAGGCCGGCAAGACTGTCCTCGCTGTGCGCTTCGGTCGGAAGGTGGGTCCAGTCATTCGAATTGCAGGTGCAGGTCACGCACCCTCACCCCATTCGGTTTGAGAATAATCACTCTTCACAAGATTCCTCGCACAGGTCCACCGACAACACCTGGAATGGGAGAATCTTCTCCAGAAATATCCATCTCGTTCTCCCGCAGGTCTCCGACACCTCAATCAGCTTCTCGATGTCGAGAAAACCCACCTGAACTTCCGCATCGCCATCCGTCCTGCACCGTCGAGTGATCACCCGTTCGCTCAACGTGGTCACCCGAACCCGTGGCGCGCAGCCGCCCGCCTCTTCCCCGGTATCCTCGAAGCTGTGGCGAGGGCTGTCAGCGAATCCGCGCCGACTCTCTGTCGGCAACGGACTGCGGATCCAACAGGGCGGTTTGCGCCGCCGTTTCACGCCTTCTCCCCCCCTTTTTTGCGGGACTGACCTATTGGATGCGACGGCGACGTGTTCTGCGTCCTGGCGTTCGGCCATTTTTCAATTGAAAAAATTTACCGAGGACCGCAGGTGTTCCAGAAACACGTCGAGGGTCCGCGTTCGAAATTGGGACGCGTGCACGATGGAGGAAAACCAGCGATGAATCGCATGGCCCTTCACCTCAACGGTGGCGAGCGTTCCGAGCCGCCGCTCCTTCTCGACGGCGCGAAGGGACAGGAGAGCCACCCCGAGGCCGGCCTCGACCGACTCTTTGATGATCTGGTTGCTGCCGAACGCCATCAGGGCGGACGGTCGGATGCCCGCCTCGCCGAGGAGGCGATCCGCCATTTCTCTCGTTCCGGATCCCTGCTCCCGCACGATCCACGTCTGGCCGGAGAGCGCTTCGGCGGGGACGATCTCGTGGCCGGCGAGGGGGTGATCGGCCGCCAGGACGACGCGCATCGTGTCCGGCAGGACGGGGGTCACCTCCAGCTCGGGGTGACGCACCTCGGCCTCGACAATGCCGACATCGATCTCGCGGGTCAACACCCGCTCCGCCACATTCCGGGTGTTCGCGATGATCACCTCGGGCTGCACGTTCGGGTACGCCCGGCGAAACCCGGCCAAAACCCGCGGCAGCACATACTCTCCGAAGGTCAGGCTCGCTCCGATGCGGAGCGGGCCCTGCACACGCTGGGTCAGGTCCTCGAGCAACCGGCGCGTCTGGTGGTACTCGTGGACAATCCGCTTGGCCTGCGCGTACAGAAGCTCACCGGCGCGCGTCGGCCGGATGAACCGGTTGCCACGCTCCAACAGGCGGACGCCGTATCGGGTCTCGAGCGCCCGGATGTGCTGGCTGACGGCGGGCTGCGTCATGTGCAGGTCTTCGGCGGCGCGGGAAAAACTTCGGTGTTCCATCACGGAGATGAACACTTCCAACGGGGTGTCCACGGACGGTCGTCCTCCGTCATAAGAAATGATTATCACATGCATTTCAATGATTCATTTTACCTTATCCATGGCGCCGCGTACCCTGGTGGTGAAATACAGGATGTGACGCGGGAGGGATTGGGATGCCGGCACCGAACGAGTCGCCCACCTTCACCGGATTTTCGGCAGGGGCGGCGGATGCGGCAACACCGAAGTCGGCGAATCCGGCCGGGGGGATGCGGGTATGGTTGGGGCGGCGAGGAAATCGGTTCGCGCTGGGGATCGCCTTCACGCTCGCGATCGCCGCCCTGGGCACCGGATTGGCGCGGTTGCCCGGTTTTGACCGGGTCGGGCCCCTGGCGTGCGCCATCGCCATCGCGGTGGTCTACCGCCAGCTGGCCGGATACCCCGAAGCTCTGCGCCCGGGGATTCAGTTCTCCGCCAAACGGCTGCTTCGCTTCGCCATTGTGCTGTACGGATTGCGGCTGAACATCGCCGTCATCCTGCACGACGGGTTGGGTCTCGTCGTCCGCGACGCCGCGACCATCGCGTTCTCCATCGGCCTGATGGTGTTGCTGGCCCGGTGGTGGAGGGCGGATGCCTCGCTGTCCTTGCTGCTCGGCGTCGGGACAGGGGTGTGCGGGGCGTCGGCCATCGCCGCGGTGTCGCCGATCGTTGGCGCCAAGGAGGAGGACACCGCCATCGCCGCCGGGATCATCGCGCTCGGGGGGACGGTGTTCGCCATCGCGTACACGCTCCTCCGGCCGCTCCTGCCGTTGCCGGCGTTGCAGTACGGGGTGTGGTCCGGGGTCAGCATTCACGAGGTGGCGCAGGTGGCGTTGGCGGCGGCGCCGGCGGGAGGGCAGGCGCTGGCGGTGGCGCTGTTGGCCAAGTTGGGGCGGGTGTTCCTCCTGATCCCGCTGGCGTTCGGTATGATGCTGTGGATGAAGCGGCGCGGGCGCCACGATGGGCCGGTGAAGGTGGAGTTTCCGTGGTTTCTGGTGGGCTTTTTGGCGATGAGCCTCGCCGGCAGCTATCTGGTTCCGGTCCTTCGCGTGCCATCCGATTGGATGCAGGCGGTCTCCAACTTCAGCAGCTTTCTTTTGACCGCGGCGATGGTGGGGCTCGGGCTCAACGTCAGCCTGAAGGACGTCCGGACGAAGGCGGTCCGGCCGTTTGTGGCCATGGTCGCGACCTCCGTCCTGTTGTCCGGATGGACCCTGCTGTCACTGTGGTGGTGAGGGAAGGCCCAAGCCCGGGGCCGGCTGTCCGCCGGGATGGGTTCGCCGGCCCACCGGCTCAAAGTTGGGTGAGGATCTCGGGTCCGTTGTCCGTGATGGCCAGGGTGTGTTCGTACTGGGCGCTGAGACTGCCGTCTGCCGTGCGGGCGGTCCAGCCGTCGGGATCGAGCCGGGTCTCATAGCCGCCGATGTTGACCATGGGCTCGATGGTGAACGTCATCCCCCTGCGGATGCGCGGGCCGCGGTGAGGAGGGCCGTAATGCAGGACCTCCGGGCTCTCGTGCATCTCGCGGCCGATGCCGTGGCCGATGTACTCGCGCACCACGGACAGCCCCTCGGACTCGACGTAGGTCTGGATGGCGTGGCCGATGTCGGAGATGTGATTGCCGGCCACAGCGACCTCGATGCCTTTGAACAGGGCGGTTTTGGTGACCTCGAGCAGATGCTTCGCCGCCTCGCTCACCTCGCCGACCGCGTAGCTCCAGGCCGAATCCGCGTGCAATCCCTTGTGCAGGGCGACCATGTCGACGGTGATGATGTCGCCCTCCTTTAGGACGTACTCTCCGGGGAAGCCGTGGCACACCACGTCGTTGACCGAGGTGCAGGATGCGAACGGATAGCCGCGATACCCTTTTTGGGCCGGCTCCATGCGGTGGCGCAGCAGGAACGATTCGACGAACGCGTCGATGTCCTTCGTCCGGATGCCCGGGCGGATGAAGTCCGCCAAGGCGGCGTGGCACTCGGCCACCACCTTTCCGGCTTCGCGCATCAGGCTGATCTCGTATCGGCTTTTCGTGATGATCACGTCCAGACCCCCATCCGTCCCGCCGCGCGGGCGGGGATTCGTGCTTTACTGTACCACATTACGCCATCCGTTACGATGAACGGATTGAATGGTTGGGACGCGGCGCCTATCATGGGACACAGAGGGGCTCCCATCGGGAGCGGGAGAGGAGGATTCACGATGGCATCGGCGGTGTGTCCGCACTGCGGGGAGACGGCGTACTCCAGCGCCGAATTCGTGGAGCCGTGGACGTGTCCGACGTGCCGGCAGGTGGTGGTGCCGGAGCTGACGCCGGAGGACCGGGCCCGGATGGGCGGCGAGACGGTGATTGAAAAGTACAGCCGCTTCTGGTCGGCGGACTGAGCCGACCTTCGGTCAACCGTCCCGCGCCGGGGCATCGACGCTCTCGATGTGCAGGACGAGCGCCGGGTCCGCCAGGCCGAGGTTGTCCTCCAGGTCCGCCCGGATGGCGCGCAGCAGGTGACGGGCGGCGCCGGGGATGTCCGGGATCCAGCGCGCCTTGACGTGGACATGCACCATGATTTGCTCCTCCAGGCGGGTTCGGACCGTGCGCACGCTGAACGGGTGGCCCTGGCGGCGCGTCAGGTGGACAATCACGTCGCGAACCACGCGCGGATGGATGTAGGTGGCACCTCCGGCGAAGGCGGCGTTGACCACCGTCACGGCGGGCGCCGCCGAGGGGGCCGGCGGGTGCGGCGTGTGCATCCGATAGCGGAACCGGCGCAGCAACTGCTGGAACCGCGGGACCTCGAGCTGGGCGGGGGTCACCGGGATGGCGTGCATGCCGAGGCGGCGCAGGTTCGCGGCAAGGTCCATCTGGCGGGTTTCCGCGACGGACTCGATGGGAATGAAGGTGATGGGGCCGTCGAGCTCAAGCCTTCGGCAGATGGTCTCCACCATGCGCGTCGAGGTCCCCAGCACGAGAACGGTCTTTGGGGCCAGTTGCCGCAGGCGTGCGGCGACCTGGTCCCGGTGTCCGGCGTCGGTGAAGATGGCCCGTTTGACGGCGGCGATCCGGTTGGGTTCGAACTTCGCGGAGAATCCCGCGGCGATGCGACCTCCGTGAATCAACAGGCCGTCGTCGATGATGGCCTGGGCCCCCACCTGGCGCGCGACCCGCGCGGCGCGGTGGCTCTTCCCGGTGCCGCTCGGGCCGACCAATCCGAAAATCTGCACAACGGTCCCTCCCCATCGCCGCACGTCGTCCGAATCTGTGCTAGACTGATCTCAATCTTACACGAAGTGCACGTGTGTGGACGAGGAGCGTCACGATGTTCGACAATTCCACCTGGTCGATGCTGGGCACCCAGGAGTCCGCGTTCGGGAAATCGCTGCCGCAGCAGATCGCCGATTTCATCGCCACCGAAATTCTGCAGGGCCGTCTTCACCCAGGGGATCGACTGAAGGAGGAGGAGCTGGCCGAAAAATTTCAGACGAGCCGCGCGCCGGTGCGCGAGGCGCTGTATCTGCTGCAGATAGACGGCCTGGTGGAACGCCAGCCGCGCCGGGGCACGGTGGTCAAGGCCTACACCCAAAAGGAGATTCGGGAGTTGTACGAGGTCCGGCAGGGACTTGAGCTGATTGCCGTGGAACGGCTCCGGCAGGTGTGGAACCGGCAGGCGGCCCAGCGGTTTCACGCCGTGCTCGCCGATATGGAGCGAGCGCTTGCGAATGCCGACGCGGAGGCCTATTCGGAGTCCAACGAAGCCTTCCACGAGCTGATGTTCGATCTCGCCGGCAACGAGGTCCTGCTTCGCCTCTACCGTCAGCTGCAGAACCTCCTGCGGTTGCTGCTCCGTCTGTCGACGCAGGAGCCTGCGCAGATGCGCGCGTCGTACGAGGAACACCGCGCCATCGTGGCGGCGCTGGAGCGGGGAGACTTTGAAGAGGCCCGGCGTGTGTTGGCGGACAACGTGAACCACGGTCTGCACCGGGCGCTCGGCACGCGCGGCGAGGTTTCGCCGAGTTCTCGAAAATGATTGACACGGTGGCGGGGCCTCCGGAATAATAGGGCTGAGGAAGCGGTGTGAGCCTGTTTGTCGACAATCGACATCATGGAGGGGATCGCGTGCGGGTCACGGTCCAGCGTTTCGAACAGTTCGGGAGCATGCGGTTTCAGTTGACCGGTCCGGTCGGGATCATCACCATCAACCGGCCCCGCCAGCGCAACGCGCTGACGCGCGGCATGTGGGAGACCCTGGCGCAGTGGTGCGAACACCTGCCGCCCAAGACGAAGGTGCTCATCCTGCGCGGGGGTGGGCGTGATTTCACGGCTGGCAGCGATATCAAAGAATTTGCGAGACTCACGGTGGAGGAGGCGGACGAGGCGTTCGAGACGATGGAGCGGGCCATCGCCGCCATGGAGCGCGTCCGGGTGCCCACCATCGCCTCCATCAACGGGCCCGCGTACGGGGCCGGGTTCATCCTCGCGCTGGCGTGCGACCTGCGCATTGGCTCTCCGTTGGCGCGCTTCGGGATGCCGGTCGGCAAACTCGGGATCACCTTGCAGACGCCGTTCGTGCGGCGGTTGGTCGCGATGCTCGGTCCGAGCCGTGCGCTCGAGTTGGTGTACACGGCGACATCCTACGGCGCCGAGGAGGCGTTGCGGCTCGGCCTGTTGAATGAATTGGTGCCGGAGGAGGAACTGGACGAGCGCACGCTCGACCTGGCCAAGGCCATTCTGCAACAGTCGCGCGCATCGCTGTTCGCGGTGAAAGAGAGCGTTCGGCGCGTGTTGCGGGGCGAGGCGGAGCGGGAGCGCCACTGGGTCGACCGGCGCGATTTCATCGAAGGGGTGCGCGCCTTCACGGAGAAACGCCCGGCCCGGTTCTGAGGGCCGGTTTCCCGCGGTGAGCCTCGGTGAGCCGCGTTGGGCCGCGTTGGGCCGCGGTGGGCACCGTCTTCGGGGCAAATCCGGCGGACGAGGTGTGACAAAACGGAGGGAGCGACAGCGGTGGGATATTTGAGCGACATCACCATCATCGACCTGACGAGGATCTTGAGCGGTCCATTTTGCACCATGTATTTCGCGGACATGGGCGCGAACGTCATTAAGGTGGAGCCGCCCGGCGGTGACGACACGCGCACCTGGGGCCCGCCGTTCATCGAGGGGGAGAGCGCGTACTTTCTCAGCATCAACCGCAACAAGCGCAGCATCGTCCTGGATCTGAAATCGGACGAGGGCAAGGCCGTGTTGCGGCGCCTGATTGAAAAGGCGGACGTGGTGGTGGAGAATTTCCGGCCGGGCACCCTGGAGCGGCTGGGGTTCGGGTTTGAGGCGCTCAAGCAGATCAACCCGCGGATCATCCTCGCATCCATCTCCGGCTTCGGTCAGACCGGGCGGTACCGGGATGAGCCGGGGTACGACGTGATCGCCCAGGGGATGGGCGGTCTGATGTCGGTCACCGGAGAACCGGACGGCCCGCCGGTGAAACCCGGGTTTTCTCTCGCCGACGTGGGGGCGGGCATGTGGGCCATCATCGGAATCCTGACCGCGTTGCATCACCGGGATCGGACCGGTGAGCCGCAGTGGGTGGACGCGTCCCTGCTTGAGACGATGATCTCCATGCAGACCTACATCGCGGGCAACTTTTTCGCCAGCGGCAAAAATCCGCGGCCGCTGGGCAGCGCGCACCCGAACATCTGTCCGTATCAGGCGTTCCCGGCCAGCGACGGGTACTTCAACCTCGCGGTAGGAAACGACAAGATGTGGCGCCAGTGCTGCGAGGCCATCGGCGAGCCGCAGTGGGCGGACGATGAGCGCTTCCGCACCAATCCGGACCGCGTCGTCCATCGCGATGTGCTCATCCCGATGCTGGAGGAGAAGTTCCGTCAGCGGACGGTGGCCGAGTGGGTCAATCTCTTCCGGAGCATTCGCATCCCGTGCGGGCCCATCTACCGGCTCTCGGAACTGTACGCGGATCCGTACGTGGAGGAGCGGGGGATGGTCCAGACGGTGGAGCACCCGAAGGCCGGGGTGGTGAGGACCGTCGGCGTTCCGGTGAAGTTCCATCACGGGGAGGGCGGGGTCCGTCCCTTCTTGGCGCCGCCCCTGCTCGGGCAGCACACGGTGGAGGTGCTGCGGGAGTTCGGCGTCCCGGAGGAAGCGATTCAGGCCGTCACCGGCAGGCCAGAGCATGGCGAATGATTCTCGGGTGCGCGCCCCGCGAGGGCGCGTAGCCGGCGGGAGAAGGGCCACCCGAAGACTGGGTGGCCCTTCGTCATTCCGCCGGGCGGAGGTGTGGAATCTCGGGTTTGGAGAAAAACTGGAAATCGTACGAGGGCCGTGGGGGATCGCTGGCACCGGTCAGGACTGCGGCGCATACAATCCGTCACTGAGCAAAAACACCATCCCGACGCAGGCCCCGAAAAGCAGCCATCCGACCGCCGACCGGCGACTCAGCGGGTGCGCCCGGCCTGGCCAGGTGGCGGCGAAGGCGGTCGTCAGGATGGCCGCGAGCGGGATGATGGCGAGCCGGATGATGAGATGTGTCGCGTGGTGCAACGGGTGAGCCCTCCCTCGATGGCGTTGCGCGGCCGGCCGGGATAGGCCCGCCGTGACCTATTGTGCCACAGTTGCGCATACGTTTCAGCAGGAGGCGCACGCGCTGAAGAAGGGGAGTCCTCCGATGAGCGAGTACGAGGCACAGGATTGGACCGTGCTCAAGGTCGGATTGTGGAACGGAGCGATGACAGGGGCGCGTGGACGGTTGTTGTATCGGACCATCCTCCGGAGCGCGATGGACCGCGGGATCCGGGGTGGCACCGCCTGGGTGGGGATTGAGGGCGGCCATGGCCGGGGTGCCTTCCGGACGGTGGAAAGCGAGGTCGCATCCAACGAGCTGCCGGTGAATTTGGCCTTCATCGATCACGCCGCGCCCCTCGCCGCGTGGCTCCCGGACTTGCGTCGGCTCGTCGGACAAAACGGGGTGGTGACGAGCGACGAGGCTTCCGTGTGGCTTCACGCGGCGCGGGCCGAGGGCCGGATGGGATCCGGCGGATCGGCGGGATCGGGCGCGGAGGATGGAGGGCGGGTGTCACAGAAACCGGCGGATGTCCGGGGCGGCGACGGGCGAAGGGACGGACCGCAAGGGGATGGGCGCACCCGCGCGGACGCGGAGAACCCGACGCGGGGGTCGCCGTTGGACGAAGCGGCGGCCGAAGGTCTGATGGTGCAGGTGTACACGGTGGAGAGCCGGATGCTCCACGGGAAACCGGTCTACCAGGCTGTCGCGGAGTTCCTCCGCCGGCGCGGGGCGCTGTGGGTGTCGACGACGCGCGGGCTGACCGGGTTCGGCCAGGAGCGGCGTGTTCATGAACCGCAGTGGTTGCTGCGGGGCAACGATGCGCCGGTGATGATCACCGTGTTGGATCGAAGAGACAGACTGGAGCCGTATTTGCAGGAGTTGGTGCGGTTCGTCGGACACGAGGGGTTGGTGGTGAGCCGGCCGGTGCGCTGGCATCACCCGTAACCCGCCGAAGCGAAGGAGACGGGGAGGCCGACGCCTCCCCGTTTGATTTGCGGTGCCGATGGTGCGACCGTGGTGTGTGAGGCGCCGGGGTGCGCGGGCGTTTGGCGATCACGGGCTCACGTGCAGGCCGGCCCGTTCCTCCCAACGCGAGTAGAACAGATAACGCGCGGTCACCATGTGCAGGATCCAGCACATGGCGACACTGTAGGCGACGCCGAGCACAAGCAGCGCCCATCCGGGCACGAGGGCGGCCGCGGCGAGGCAGGCACCGGTGACCAGCGCGATGGCGGCGGCGAACGGCAGCATGGGGACAAAGCCGCTCATCAGAGCCAGGGCGGCCGACCGCAGGGCCTCGCGCATCGCCGGTTCGCAGACGAGAGCCGCGTCGCCAAAGAGGAACACAAATCGCGCGAGCAGAATTCCTACGGAGAGCAGCGCGGAGAGCGCGGGCAGCGCCTGGGCGATGCCGACCGCGGTCAGCCCGAGCGCGGTCCACAGCAGGTTCCACGTCAACAGGCGCCAGAAGCTGCGGCCGGCGTCCGCCAGGAAAGTGGACAGGCCTGCCGCCTTCCCGGTGTT
>NZ_JAIMAV010000046.1 GCF_023511815.1 Alicyclobacillus sp. | reverse complement strand
AGCGCCATGATTGGTCTCGCCTTCGTCGAAGCGTTCCCGGCCATCCTGCTCGCCCTCGGTTTGATGACGTTCTTCAGCTGATCACGAGCGGACTCAATCGAGGGGGGTGGAGTGAGTGTCCATCATTGAACCAGGCACGATGATTGTGTCGCTGCTTGGCTTTCTCATCAGCTTCTGGATTGTGAAGCGGGTGGCCTACCAGCCGCTCGCCAACATGATGGAGCAGCGCCGGAAGCACATCGAGGATCAGATTCAATCGGCCGAGCGGGATCGCGCGGAGGCGGAGCGGCTTCTGGCGGAGCAGCGCAAACTCCTCGAGCAGACGCGCAACGAGGTGCGCGACATGCTGGATCAGGCGCGCGTTCGCGCCGACGAGCAGGCTCGCCAGATCCTCGAGGAGGCCCGCGCGGAGGCGGACCGCCTGATTGCCGAAGGACGGCAGCTCATCGAGCGCGAGCGCGCCGAGGCGATGGCCGGCGCGATGGAGACACTGTCCGAGCTCGCGGTCGAACTGACGACGAAGCTGCTGCGCAGCCGTGTCAACGAGACCACGCATCGTGAAATGGTCTCCGAGGCCGAGAAGCACCTGGAGGAGCTGGTCTCATGAGTGGGGCGGTCGCTCGGCGCTACACGCGCGGCCTGTTCTCCTACGCCAGCGAACACGGGTTGGTCCGGGATGTGGACGGCGGCCTGGCGGTGGTCGCCGACGCCCTGCGGGGTGAACCGAAGTTCCGGGCGCTCTTGGAGCACCCGCTCATCTCCGTCGAGGAGAAGGCGGCCATGCTCGATCGGGTTTTTGGACAGGCGGTGCATCCGATTGTCCTGCGCTTCCTGAAACTGCTCATCCAGCGCGGCCGGGCGGATCAGACCCTGGCCGTCGCAGACGCGTTTCACACCCTGGCGGAGGAGGCCGAGGGCCTGATCTCCGTCGCGGTGGAATCGGCCTTCCCGCTTCCGGAGGCACAGGCGCGGGAGTTGGAGGAGCGGCTCGGCCAAGCGCTCAACAAACGGGTGCGCGCCGTCGTCAGCGTGAACCCGGATCTGCTCGCCGGGGTGAGGATCCAGGTGGGCCATCGGGTCATCGACGCCTCGCTGGTGAACGCCATTCAGCAGTTCGCGCGGAACCTGGCGCAACGAGGCGCGCGGCGGGGCGCCTGACGGGCGCGCCCTGAAGGAGGAGGGAACCCTTTGAGCATTCGACCTGATGAAATCAGTGCACTGATAAAGCAGCAGATTGAGCAGTTCGAGACGCAGGTGCAGGTATACGACACGGGCGTCGTGCTCCAGGTCGGCGACGGCATCGCGCGCATCCACGGCTTGGACAACGTCATGGCCGGCGAGCTGGTGGAGTTCAGCAACGGCGTGTACGGCATGGCGTTCAACCTGGAAGAGGACAACGTCGGCGTCATCGTCCTGGGCTCCGTCACGGGGATTCAGGAGGGGGATCAGGTCAAGCGGACCGGCCGCATCGCGAACGTGCCGGTGGGCGAATCGCTGCTCGGCCGCGTCGTCAACCCGCTCGGCCAGCCGCTCGACAACCGCGGCCCGATTGAGCCGGCCGGCTATCGCCCCATCGAGTCGCCGGCGCCGGGCGTCATCGTCCGCAAGTCCGTGCACGAGCCGATGCAGACGGGCATCAAGGCGATCGACGCGATGATCCCGATTGGCCGCGGGCAACGCGAGCTGATCATCGGCGATCGCCAGACCGGTAAGACGGCCATCGCGATTGACGCCATCATCAACCAGAAGAACACCGGCGTCAAGTGCATCTACGTCGCCATCGGGCAGAAGCAGTCGACCGTCGCCCGCGTGGTGGAGACCCTGCGCCGGCACGGCGCGCTCGACTACACCATCGTCGTCGCCGCCAACGCGTCCGACCCGGCTCCGCTGTTGTATCTGGCGCCGTACGCGGGTTGCGCGATGGGCGAGTACTTCATGTACAAAGGCGAGCACGCGCTGGTCATCTACGACGACCTGTCCAAGCAGGCCGCGGCCTACCGCGAGATGTCGCTGTTGCTTCGCCGTCCGCCCGGCCGCGAGGCGTATCCGGGTGACGTCTTCTACCTGCACTCCCGCCTGCTGGAACGCGCGGCGAAGCTGAACGAGGCCAACGGCGGCGGTTCACTGACGGCGTTGCCGTTCATCGAGACGCAGGCGGGCGACGTGTCGGCGTACATTCCGACCAACGTCATCTCCATCACCGACGGGCAGATCTTCCTCGAATCGGATCTGTTCTACGCGGGCGTTCGTCCGGCCGTGAACGTCGGTATCTCCGTGTCTCGCGTCGGCGGCAACGCTCAAATCAAGGCGATGAAAAAGGTCGCCGGCACCCTGCGCCTGGACCTGGCGCAGTATCGTGAGCTGCAGGCGTTCGCGCAGTTCGGTTCCGACCTGGACAAGGCGACGCAGGCTCGCCTGGCTCGCGGTGAGCGGACGGTGGAGATCCTGAAGCAGGCGCAGTACCAGCCGATGCCGGTCGAAAAGCAGGTGGTCTCCATCTGGGCGGTCGTCAACGGCTATGTGGACGATCTCCCGGTGTCCGCGGTGCGCCGCTTCGAGGAGGAGTGGCTCGCGTTCGTCGGGTCCCAGTACCCGCAGATCTACGAGAACATCGTGTCGACGGGCGATCTGAAAGACGATACGCTCGCATTGTTGAAAGAGGCCGTGGCGAAGTTCAAGCAGACCTTCGTCGCCTGATCCATCACCCGGGCCGCGGACGCCGCCTTGGCGCGGCGTTTGGCGGACCGGGGAGCAAAGGTGGTGAATGCAGTGCCCCAAAACGTCAGAGACATCCGGCGGCGGATCAACAGCATTCGCAACACCGCCAAGATCACCAAGGCGATGGAGATGGTCTCGGCCGCCAAGCTCCGCCGTGTGCAGGAGGCGGTGCAGCAGTCGAAGCCGTACCTGGCGAAGATGCAGAACATGCTCGCCAACGTGTCGCGATCGGCGCGTTGGATCAAGCACCCGCTGTTGGCACAACGCGAGGTCAAGCGGACCGGATATCTGGTCATCACCGCCGACCGCGGCCTCGCCGGCCCGTACAACGCGCAGGTGATCCGCACCGTGTTGCAGGAAATCCGCCGGCGGGACAAATCCACCTACACCATCTTTGCCATCGGCCGTCGCGGCCGGGACTTCTTCCGCAAGCACGGGTATCCGGTCGGAGGCGAGGTGACGGGGTTGGCGGATTCGCCCACCTACGACAGTGTGCGCAGCCTGGCCGAACGGATCGTGGAGGCGTACGGCAACGAGGAATTCGACGAACTGTACTTCGTCTACAACGAGTTCATCAACCCCATCGTCCAACGGCCCGTCATCAAGAAGGTGCTGCCGTTGACTGAGGTGGCGGGAGATGAATCGGTGAGCGGACAGTACCTGTTTGAGCCGGACGCGGAGACGGTGCTGGCGGAATTGCTCCCGCGATTTGCCGAGACGCTGGTCTATCAGGCGGTGCTCGACGCGAAGGCGAGCGAGCACGGCGCCCGGATGACCGCGATGGGCAACGCGACGGACGCGGCGAACGAGATGATTGAATCGCTCACCCTGAGCCTGAACCGGGCGCGTCAGGCGGCCATCACGACGCAGATCGTCGAGGTCGTGAGCGGCGCCGAGGCGTTGAAATAACGGCGGAAGCGGTGTGTGCGCACCGCCCGCATCGGAGACGACGTGCGGTGGCTGGCCCCGGTGGCCAGCCTGGCGCGGCGAGGAGGGAACGAATTGAACAAGGGACAGGTTGTATCTGTCATGGGACCTGTCGTGGACGTGCGTTTCCCGGAAGGGCAACTGCCGGCCATCAACCACGCCCTTCGGATTGATCAGGAGGGCGATGTCCCGGTCCACCTGACGCTCGAGGTGGCGCTGCACCTGGGCGACAACGTGGTGCGCACGGTGGCCATGTCCTCCACGGACGGCGTGGTCCGCGGCATGGAGGTTCTGAACACCGGCCAACCCATCTCGGTGCCGGTCGGCCCCGCGACCCTGGGGCGCATTCTGAATGTGCTCGGCGAGACGATTGACGAACAGGGCCCGGTGGCCACGGACGAGCTGTGGTCCATCCACCGCAGCGCGCCGGAGTTCAGCCAGCTGAGCACGACGGTGGAGATCTTCGAGACGGGCATCAAGGTCATCGACCTGCTCGCGCCGTACGTCAAGGGCGGCAAGATCGGCCTGTTCGGCGGCGCCGGCGTGGGTAAGACGGTGTTGATTCAGGAGCTCATCCACAACATCGCGAAGGAACACGGGGGCTACTCGGTGTTCGCGGGCGTCGGCGAACGCACCCGCGAGGGGAACGACCTGTACCACGAGATGAAGGACTCCGGCGTGATCGACAAGACCGTCATGGTCTTCGGCCAGATGAACGAACCGCCGGGGGCGCGTCTGCGCGTGGCGCTGGCCGGCCTCACCATGGCCGAGTACTTCCGCGACGTGGAGCATCGCGACGTGTTGTTCTTCGTCGACAACATCTTCCGTTTCACGCAGGCCGGTTCCGAGGTGTCGGCGCTGCTCGGACGCATGCCGTCCGCCGTGGGTTACCAACCGACCCTGGCGACGGAGATGGGGCAATTGCAGGAGCGCATCGCGTCCACGGTCAACGGGTCCATCACGTCCATCCAGGCCATCTACGTTCCGGCCGACGACTACACGGACCCGGCGCCGGCGAACACCTTCGCGCACCTCGACGCGACGACGAACCTGGAGCGGCGCATCGCCGAGATGGGTCTGTATCCGGCGGTCGATCCGCTGGCCTCCACGTCCCGGGCGCTCACGCCGGAAATCGTCGGCGAGGAACACTATCAGGTCGCTCGCGGCGTGCAGCAGGTGTTGCAGCGGTATCGTGAGCTGCAGGACATCATCGCCATCCTCGGCATGGACGAGTTGAGCGACGAGGACAAGCTGACGGTCGCCCGGGCGCGCAAAATCCAGAACTTCCTCTCGCAGCCGAACTTCGTGGCGGAGCAGTTCACCGGGATTCCCGGGAAGTACGTGCCGGTCAAGGATACGGTGCGGTCCTTCAAGGAGATCCTCGAGGGGAAGCACGACGACATTCCGGAGACGTACTTCCGTTACAAGGGCGCCATCGAAGAGGTCGTCGAGGCGGCCAAGAAGGACGGCATCGCGGTCGGCTGAGGCCGGCGTCCTTCTTTATGGGCGGCCAGGAGGTGAACGGATTTGAGCAGCGTGTTGTTTGAAGTCATCACGCCGGAGCGGACGGTGCTCTCCGAGCAGGTGAACATGGTCTCCGTGCGCACCGGCGGCGGGGAACTCGGCATCCTGCCGAGGCACGCCCCGCTGGCGGCGACGGTCAAACCGTGCGTGGTGCGCGTCAAGCTCGAAGAAGGCGAGGACTACGTGCACGTCAGCGGCGGGTTCCTCGAAGTGCTCCCGGATCGCGTCACGATTCTGGCGCAGGCCGCCGAGACCGCACAGGACATTGACGTCGAACGGGCGCAGCGCGCGAAGGAGCGCGCGGAGCAGCGGTTGGCGCAACGGACGGAGGACATCGACGTCCGCCGCGCGGAGGCCGCCCTGATGCGGGCCATCCACCGCCTCGAGGTGGTCGAACGGTCGGACCGCGGCGGGCGCCTCTTGGGGCGACGTCGAAATCAGTGAATCCCTCGGGTACATCCATGCCGTGCGTGGGGTGGCCGAACGGGAAACAACGGAGGTTCAGCAGGGCGCGGTGGGAGTACTCGACACCCATCGCGTCCTGTTGTTCATGCACACTGGTCTAGTGTGATCGCCATTAAAATTTTTCTGCGAGTTCTTGCAATCTCTTGGCCGTGTTGCGGACATCCTCCGCGGTTGCCGCCACCTGCTGCATCATGGCCACCTGTGCTCCACTGGCGGCTGACACGCTGTCGACCAGCGCAGTATGTTGCTGCGAGGTGTCGAGCACCTGTGACATGTGCTGTTGAACGGCCTGCGTCCGCAGTCCAATGTCTGTGGCTGCCTCTTCAATCTGCTGAAGACAGGCGTCCTGTTGGGACAAGTCTTCAACAAGCGACAGAAACGTGCGGGATGCGGCCTCCACCGCCTGTTGGCCATCTTCCACGGCGGCCGCAACCGAAAGCGCGGCGGACAGCGAAGCGGCCGACTGACGCCCCATTTCTCTCACCACGTTGTCGACGCGGGCAGAAGCCTGCTTGGTCTGTGCCGCCAAGCGTCGCACCTCGTCTGCCACCACGGTGAATCCGCGTGCTTCTTCGCCAGCATGTGCCGCTTCGATGGCAGCGTTGAGCGCCAACAGATGTGTCTGATCCGCGATCTCTCGGATCAGCTCGGTGGTCTGTATCACCTGTTTGGCATGAGCGCTCAAAGATTCGGCTTGGGCTGTCAGGTGCTCCGTCTGGTTTCGAATGGCACGCATACGTTCATCTGTTCTCTGGATCTCCGACTTGGCAGCATCCACCTTTTCCTGATCAGCTTGTGACAATCTGAGTGCCACGTCGCCCAACTTCTGAATGCGCTCCACAGTTTTCAGGGTCTCGCGCATCCGCTTTTCCGTTTCCCAAACCATTTGCTGTTGGAACCACGTGTGCTGGTGCATATCGGTCACCGAGGACGCCGTGTGCTCTGCCGCGGAAGTGGTTTGCCTTGCGCCTTCCCTCAGTGCCTCAGACGATTCCGTCAAATGGACCGACGCCAACTTTAAATTCTCCAGGATCATGCGGATGTTGCCCTTCGCATGTTCCAGCGCCCGGACGAGCTCCACCAAGTCGGAATGACCAGACACGACGGCGTCCGTATCCCCGATGTCCCCTGTCGCCATGCGTAGCATTTCTTCGTACAATAAGCCGATGGGTCTGAGCAAGACCCTGAGCCGCAGTTGGACGACAATAGCCAATAACACAATTCCAGCAATTATGGAGGCAAACGTCTAACGAAGCCAGCCGGTCACCATGGATTCCATCGTGCGCCACGTCACCAAATCGAAGGCAATGGCGCCGATGGATGCCCCTATCCAATATAGGGTAACCTCGCCCCGAATTTGGCGAAAAAAGGGAATGTGTTGGGACACCAACGACACGCCTTCTCCTCTCTGTTCCGCGGACTCGAAGCGTTCTTGCATCTCCATATTGGAAGCACAGCCCTCCTTGTGGCGCGTGCATGATTCCATGGCCGCGCTGAGGGTGGGTCGAACCCACACAACACACGTGCCCAGTCCCCGAAGGTCCCCTAGGATGCGACCAATATGAAATTCACACACTCTTCCACGCCGCGTCAGACACGGTTAGACTGCCTTGATCAATCCTCTTGGACTAAACATTCATTCCAGAGCGGGTCAGCGCAATCGGAATCCGAAAAACAGAACAGGGTTTCGGTTGCGGAAGCCAGCCAGACGTGAAGGGTGCTTGTAGTCCCTTTATACCAGTTGGGCAGCGTCCGAACTGGCTCAAACAGGTGTTTTACACCCCAAAAGGCGTCTGTTATAATGTTCAAGGTCAAAAATTCCGCGTCGTATCGCCAACTTCAGACCCGTTGCACAGCGGTTGCGGGGCCTGCCGAGCGGGCGATCCGACGCCAGGTTCGCCTGGGGGGAACGCCATGTTCCAATATTGGAACGGGTACCTGTTTGTGGCCTTGTTCATCATACTCGGCGTGTTTTTGCCTGTCGCCGCGCTGTGGATCATTGGCCCGCTCCTGCGGCCCAATCATCCCACCCAGGGCAAGCGATCCACCTACGAGAGTGGTCTCGAACCGTTTGGAGACGCGCGCGTTCGGTACAATGCGAGGTACTACCTGTTCGCGCTGCTGTTTGTCGTCTTCGACGTCGAGACCTTGTTTCTGTATCCGTGGGCGGTGAGCTTTAAGAAACTCGGTCTGTTCGCTCTGGTCGAAATGCTGATCTTTCTCTTTCTGCTCGTGATTGGGCTGGTGTACGCCTGGAGAAAGAAGGTGTTGGAATGGACCTGAGCCGTCTGGAACCGCACCGTCTCGACCCGATCCGCGCCCGGCAGCTCCCCGTGATTGAGTACGAGGGACTCACGCCCGAGGAGAACGCCGAACTGCGCAGAGGCGGCGTGATGCTGAACTCGCTCGAACAGCTCAAGGCATGGGCGCGAAGCAACAGCCTGTGGCCGTTGACGTTCGGCCTGGCGTGTTGCGCGATTGAGATGATGGGAACGGGTGCCTCCCACTATGACCTTGACCGTTTCGGAATCATCTTCCGCGCCTCCCCGCGCCACGCCGACGTGATGATTGTGGCGGGGACGGTGACCAAAAAGATGGCACCCCTGTTGCGCCGCCTGTACGACCAGATGGCGGAGCCGAAATGGGTGGTTTCGATGGGGGTATGCGCCACCGCCGGGGGGCCCTATGTGAAGAGTTACTCCGTGTTGAAAGGGGTCGACCAGGTCGTGCCTGTGGACGTGTACATCCCGGGCTGTCCGCCGTCGCCGCCCGCCCTGATCTACGGACTCAACCTGCTGCAGGAGAAAATCCGCAACGAGGCCCGCGGAAGGAAGGTGGCGCAGGCGTGAACGAGGAAGGACGCAAACCCGAGAAAGGGTTGGACGCCCCTGCAACCGCTTCCAAGCCGGCGAATGACCAGGGGTCCGCAGCGGAATCGGAGGCGGCCAAATCGAGCGCGGAGGCCAACCCGGCCACGGACGCCAAGCCTGCAGCAGAGGCGAAACCGACTGCCCAGGCGAAAACGGCGGCTGAGGTCAAGCCGGCCGCTGAGGCCAAACCTGCAGCAGGCGAGCCGACAGGTGAGCCGGTAGGTGAGCCGGCGAAACGCGTGGCAACCGGACCGGATGGAGCCGCCGCAAAGCCGACCGCTGCGGCGAAGCCGGCGGCTGCGGCGGCCCGGCCCGCGGGCGCCGCGAAACCCGCGGGTGCCGCGGCGAAGAAAGCGCCGCCTCCGCCCGACCCGCGCGCCGAAGCGGCCAAAGCCAAGGCGGAACAGGTTAAGGCGGCCATCGTCGCACGCCTGGGTGAGGCCGCGGTGGAGGAGGTGGGGGCGGCCCACTTCGTCCCGATGCTGGTCATCCGCAAACAGGACTGGCCGTCGGCGGTGGATCTCCTGCGCACCCATCCCGATTGGAAGACGAACTACCTCGAATTCATGGCGGGGACCGATTACAAGGACAAGGGATACATTGAGGTCGTGATCTACCTTCAGTCGACCGAGTTGGGGCACTTCCTCTGCCTCAAGACCCGGACGGACCGGGACAAGGCGGAGATCCCGTCGCTGTGCTCCGTGTTCCCGGGGGTGAACTGGGAGGAACGCGAGATTTACGACCTGCTCGGCGTCACCTTCACAGGGCACCCGGATCTGCGGCGCATCATGCTGTGGGACGACTTCAAGGGTCACCCGTTGCGCAAGGACTACAACGAGTGGGACGAGCGAAACGCCTGACGGCGGACGGCCGACGGCCCTCCCGGCGCAGGGCCCTTGTGAGGCGGCCTCTCTCCAGGATGGCCGGGGTCAACCGATGGATTGGGCGTTGTGAAAGCGAGGGGACAGGATGTCGCTCATCGACGAGAAGGACCAGGTGCGCACCGAGGAGATGTTGCTCAACGTCGGGCCGCAGCACCCGAGCACGCACGGGGTGTTCCGCCTGGTGGTCAAGATCAGCGGCGAGACCATCATCGATGCCGAACCGGTGATCGGCTACCTGCACCGCGGGACGGAAAAGCTGGCGGAGGATCTGCAGTACACGCAGATCATCCCCTACACCGACCGATTGGACTATCTCGCCGCGATGTTGAACAACTACGCGCTGTGCCACACTGTGGAAGAGGCGCTGGGGCTGGAGATCCCCGAACGGGCGGAGTACCTGAGGGTCATCGTGATGGAGCTCAACCGCATCGCGTCGCACCTTTTGTTCATCGGCACGTATCTGTTGGACCTGGGTGCGATGAGCCCGTTTCTGTACGTCTTCGCGGAGCGCGAGCGAATCGTGCAGATGTTCAACGAGATCTGCGGCGCCCGCCTGACCTACAACTACATGCGCATCGGCGGACTGCGCTGGGACGCGCCGCCCGGCTGGTTGGACCAGGTGCGCGCCTTCGTCGGCCATATGCGCGAGCAGCTCAAGATGTACGACGATCTCATCACCGGCAACGAGATCTTCCTCAACCGCGTGCGCGGAATCGGGGTGTACGACACCGAGACCGCCCTGGCGCACGGAATGAGCGGGATCAATCTGCGCTGCACCGGCTTCGAGTGGGACCTTCGGCGCAAGAAGCCGTACAGCATCTACGACCGGTTTGACTTCGAGATCCCGGTCGGCAAGAACGGGGATTGCTTCGATCGCTACTACCTGCACCTCTTGGAGATGCGGGAATCGCTCAAAATCGTCGAGCAGGCGTTGGACCAGATCCCCGAGTCCGGACCCGTGCTGGGAAAGGTCCCGAAGCTGATTCGCGTGCCCGCCGGCGAGTACTACAGCGGCATCGAGGGAGCCCGCGGCGAACTCGGCTTCTACATCGTCAGCGACGGAAAGGACAAACCGTACCGGATGAAGATCCGCAAGCCGTCGTTCGTCAACCTTCAGCTGTTGCCGAAACTGTTGCGCGGCCAGAACATGGCCAACCTGATTGCGATTCTCGGCGCGGTCGACATTGTGCTCGGGGAGGTGGACGCGTGATGTGGCACTGGGAGGCGAATCCGCTCAACGGGCCGGCGGTGCTCGGGATGATCATCGGCGGCGTCGTGATCCTGCTGATGACCCTCGGCGTCGTCACTTACTCCATCCTGTGGCAGCGCAAACTCATCGGATGGATTCAGTGGCGCATCGGGCCGAACCGGGTTGGGCCGCTCGGCCTGTTCCAGACCATTGCGGACGTCATCAAGCTGTTGATCAAAGAGGACGTCATCCCCGAGAAATCCGACCGCGCCATGTTCCTGTTGGCGCCGATCATCGCATTCGTCCCGTCGTTCACCGTCCTCGCCGTGATTCCGTTTTCCGCGCATCACGTGTTCACGGCCAACGCGGCCATCGGGGCGCTGTTTTACATCGCCCTGTCGGCGATCACCATCCACGGCGTGATGCTCGGCGCCTGGGCGTCCAACAACAAGTACTCGCTCATCGGCGGCATGCGATCCGCCGCCATGATGGTCAGCTACGAGATTCCGCTCGGCCTGTCCATCGTCGGCGTCGTCCTCATGGCCGGTTCCATCAACCTCAATGACATCGTCGAGGCGCAGGCCCGCAGCGGTTGGTGGAACGTCGTCCCGCAGATCCTCGGATTCATCGTCTTTCTGATTGCATCGACCGCCGAACTGAACCGCACCCCGTTCGACCTGGCCGAGGCGGAGTCGGAGCTGGTCGCCGGGTACCACACGGAGTACAGCGGGTTTCGGTTCGCGTTTTTCATGCTGACCGAGTATGTGTATCTGTTCGCCATGGCGGGCCTGTGCGCGACGCTGTATCTCGGCGGCTGGAGCGGCCCCTTCCTGCCGGGTTGGCTGTGGTTCGCCATCAAGGTGTTTTTGTACATCAGCTTTCAATTCTGGCTGCAGGCCACGATGCCGCGCATGCGGATCGACCAACTCATGACCTTCAGCTGGAAGGTGCTGCTGCCGCTGGCGTTGGTCAACCTCGTCCTGACGGCCGTCATCAAGGCGTTCGTCTGAGGCGGCGAGCCCGGCGCCAATCTGACGCGATTCCCACGTTGAGCGGGGTGAGACGAGATGTTCGGTTTTCTCAAGGGCCTGGGCGTGACGTTGCGACAGCTGCCGAAGAAAAAGATCACCCTGCAGTACCCGGATGTGCGGCCGGAGTGGCCGGAGCGGTTCCGCGGCGTGCACCGGTTCATTCCGGAGCTGTGCATCGTGTGCAACCAGTGCGCCCGCATCTGCCCGACCAGCTGCATCTCGCTGTCGGGTACGCGGGATCCGAATAAAAAGATGCGGATCGACACCTACGACATCAACTTCGACATCTGCATCCTGTGCGGATTGTGCACCGAGGTGTGCCCGACCGAATCCGTGCTGATGTCCGACACGTTCGAACTCGCCACCTACAGCCGAGACAACCTGTACCTTGACATGCACTGGCTGTACGAGAACGAGCTGCAGTACGAACAGCGGTATCCCGAGCGGGTGCCGCAGCCGGCCGGCGAGGCGAAGGAGGAGGATGCGTGATGCAGTTCTTCCTCAATGCGCCGATGATCGGGTTTTACATCATCTCGCTGTGCATCCTCGGCTGCGCGGTGATGCTGCTGAGCTTTCAACGGGTGATCTACATGGCCCTGGCCATCGGCGGGGTGTTCATCGGCTGCGCGGCCATCTACATCCTGCTCGGGGCCGATTTCGTCGGCGCAGCACAGCTGCTCATCTACGCCGGGGCCATCACCATTCTCATCATGTTCGCCATCATGCTGACCAACCACGAGGCGGCCGATCCGCCGCATAAATGGACGCCGCGCAACATCCTGAGCGCCGTCGGCGCGGTGTTGCTCGGCGCGGTGCTGCTGTTGGTCATCCGGTCGACGACCTGGCCGCCCGCCGTCGACGCGGACGTCAACGGCGGCAACAGCAACCCGGTCGCCGTCGGGCTGGCGCTGTTCCAGAATTACACCGTGCCGTTTGAGCTGGTGTCGCTTTTGCTCATCGTCGGCATGGTCGGGGCGGTCATTCTGGCGCGTGAGCGAAAGGAGGACGAGGACGAATGAGCGGGACGTTTCCGATTCCGACCGGGTCGCTCCTGGCGCTGGGCGCCATCCTCTTCTGCATCGGCCTGTACGGTGCACTGACGAAGCGCAACCTGATCATCGTCCTGGTGTCCATCGAGCTGATGCTCAACGCCGCCAACATCAATCTCGTCACGTTCTCGCGGCTCGGCGTCGCGCCGAACATCAGCGGCCAGGTGTTCGCGCTGTTCACCATCACGGTGGCGGCCGCGGAAATTGCGGTTGGACTGGCCCTGCTGCTCGCCATCTTCCGGGTGCGCAGGACCACGGAGGTCCAGGACCTGGATGTCCACAAACACTGATCGGGCGCCCGGGACCGTCGCCCGCTGGTCGGGCGGCCAAAGTCCGGTCGCCATTCGCTGACAGGAGGGTTGTGTATGGTGGAGTACGCATGGCTGGTGCCGCTGTTGCCGCTGGTCGCCTACGTGTTCCTGCTGGTGCTCGGGCGACGGGCGCCCGAGGGCATCGTGGCCGGCGTTTCCGTGGTGCTGACGTTCATCGCCTTTCTCGTCAGCGCCCTGGTGTTCCGCTCGGTCGGCCAGAACCCGGACCTGACCGGCCCCTATGTATTCCACTGGTTGACCGTCGGCTCGAAATCCCTGACGGTCGGCTTTGAGGTCACGCATCTGAACGCGTTGATGCTCGTGGTCGTCTCGCTGGTGAGCACCCTGGTGCTCCTGTTCTCCAAGGGATACATGCACGGCGACGACCGATTTCCGGTGTTTTACCAGTATCTGAACCTGTTCGTGTTCTCGATGCTGGCGCTGGTCATCTCCCCCAATCTGCTGCAGTTGTACATCTTCTGGGAGATGGTCGGCCTCTGCTCGTATCTTTTGGTGGGCTTCTGGTATTTCAAGCCGGAGGCGGCGTTGGCGGCGAAAAAGTCGTTCATCGTCACCCGCATCGGCGACGTCGGCCTGTTCGTCGGCATCATTCTGCTGTTTCTGGCCAGCGGATCGTTCGATTACAGCACCATCTTCACCGCGGCCGCGGCAGGCAAGCTGTCGCTCGGCTGGATCTCGGGTTCGGGGCTGGTGACGCTGGCGGCCATCCTGATCTTCGTCGGGGCGGTCGGCAAATCGGCCCAGTTCCCGCTGCACGTCTGGTTGCCGGACGCCATGGAGGGTCCGACGCCCGTGTCCGCCCTCATCCACGCCGCGACGATGGTCGCCGCCGGTGTGTATCTGGTGGCCCGGTGTTATCCGCTGTTCCAGCTGAGCCCCGCGGCGTTGTCGACCGTCGCCTGGATCGGCGGGATCACCGCGCTGCTCGCGGCCCTCATCGCGCTGACGCAGCGGGATATCAAACGCGTGATCGCGTATTCGACCATCTCGCAGCTCGGGTACATGATGATGGCCCTCGGCGTCGGGGCGTACGCCTACGGCGTGTTCCACCTGATGACGCACGCGTTCTTCAAGGCCCTGCTGTTCCTGGCGGCCGGTTCGGTCATCCACGCCGTCGACACGCAGGACCTGTTCGAGATGGGCGGCCTGTACCGGAAGATGAAGCTGACGGCGTGGACGTTCCTGGCGGGCGCCCTGGCGCTGGCCGGCATCGTGCCGTTCGCGGGGTTCTGGTCCAAGGACGACATCCTCGCGGCGGCGCTGGAGAGCGGGCACACGGTGCTGTACGCCTTCGGGCTCATCGCCGCGTTCTGCACCGCGTTTTACATCTTCCGCGTGTACTTCCTGACGTTCACCGGGGAACCGAGGGATCCCGAGCGGTACGAGCACGCCCATGAGGGATCCTGGGTGATGACCCTGCCGCTGGTGGTGCTCGCGGTGCTCGCCACCATCGGGGGCTTTTTCAACACGCCGTGGAGCGGTTACGGCCTCGAGCGGTATCTGTTCGCCGATTCGCCGCAGGGGTCCATCGGCGTGACCACGCCGGAGAACGTGGGGCTGATGGCGCTGAGCGTGGTGGTGGGCCTTCTCGGCATCGGACTGGCCGCCTTGATGTATGGGCGGCGGCGGCGCATCGAGCCGGAGAAGCTGGCCCGCGGGGCGTCCTTTCTGTACCAGCTGTCCTACCGCAAGTTCTACCTCGATGAGATCTACTACTTCGTCGTCGTGGCCACCGGCAAGGCGATTGCGGCCGTTGTGGATTTCGTCGACCGGTACATCATCGACGGGATTGTGCGGTTGGTCGGCTGGGTCGTGGGCCTCGTCGGCACCGGTCTGAGGTACACGCAGACCGGCCAGGTCCAGGCGTACACCGCGGTCGCCGCCTTCGGCGTCCTGATCCTGGTCGCCTGGGCGATGTGGTCGATAGGGGGTGTCCTGTAATGGGCATCGTGTTCTGGATTGTCCTGGCGCCGGTGATCGCGGCCGCGTTGCTGGCCGTGGTCCCGGGGATCAAACCGAACGCGCAACGCACCCTGGGCTTGCTCGGGTCCGCGGTGTCGCTGGTGTTGGCGCTCATCGCCTGGGGCCGGTTCCAGTACGGGACGAGCGGATTTCAGGAGATCAGCCGCGTGCACTGGTTCACCCTTCCGGCGGTCTGGCAGCAGTCCGACCTGTCCATCGGGCTGTCCTTCGGGCTTGACGGGCTTTCGCTGCCGCTGGTCCTGCTCGCGGCGTTCATCTCGCTGCTGGCGGGCCTGGCGGCCCCGGCGCGCGAAGGCCGGACACGCCTGTTCCACCTGTGGTTGGCGCTGGCGACCGCGGGCGTCCTCGGGGTGTTCACCGCGATGGACCTGTTCACGTTTCTTCTGGCCCTCGAGCTGTCGCTCTTCTCGGCTTTCTTCCTGATTCTGCAGTTCGGCGAGGCGGGCAGCCGGAAGGCGGCGTTCAAGTTCCTGCTGTACCGCGGGCTGGCGAGCGTCCTGTTCCTCGCGGCCCTGGTGGGGCTCGCCTACGGCGCGGCGGGCGGCTTCGGCACCACGCAACCGGACACGCAGGGTGTCATCCAGGGGGCGGGCACGTTGACGTTCGACATCTCGGCGCTGATGGACACCCTGCACAAGGCGTCGGAGGCGTACTTCATCCCGCACGTGCGCTCCGTCCTGTTTTTGGTGCTGCTCTTGGGCGTGTTGATTGAAGAGGCGTTCGTGCCCTTTCACACCTGGTTGCCGACCACGCACGAGCACAGCGACCCGGCGACCAACATGCTTATCGGCGGGGTGCTGACGAAGACCGGCGCATACGCCCTGCTGCGCTTCGGCGTCGGGTTTCTGCCGGGCGAGGTGCGGCACTGGGGCGTGCTCATCGCGGTGCTCGGCGTGATCAACATCCTCTACGGCGCGTTTGCCGCGTGGGCGCAGAAGGATTGGCGGAGGCTCATCGCCTTCGGTTCCATCAGCCACATGGGCTTGGTCCTGCTCGGGGTCGCCGCCCTGAATCCCGCGGGCCTGCAGGGCGCGATGTTCATGATGGTCTCCTCCGGTCTCCTGACGGCGCTCTTGTTCTTCCTGACGGGCGCCATCCAGGCGCGGACGCGGACGACCCTTATCCCAGCGCTCGGCGGGCTGTCGAAACCGATGCCGATGCTCTCCGGCTTCCTGTTGGTGGCTGCGCTGGGGTCGCTGGGGCTTCCGCTGACCAGCGGATTCATCAGCGAGATCCAGGCGTTCATCGGCGGGTTCGGCACGTACCCGGGCATCTCGTTCGTCGGCGTGATCGGCATCATTCTGTCGGCGGTGTACCTGCTGTACGCGATGGAGCGGACGACGTTTGGCCCGGCGAAGCAGGTGTACACCGGGCTGGCCGACGCCACGCCGCGCGAGTACGTGCCCACCGTCGTGCTGACCGCGCTGGTGCTCATCATCGGGGTGTACCCCGGCGTGATCGGCAACCTGTTCGGTCTGTCGGTGCAGGCGCTGCTGAGGATTGGGGGTTGACGCGATGCCGACGACGGATATGCTGCATCAACCATACGCATCGACGATGGGGCCGCTCATCATCGTGACCGTCACCGCGTTTGTGGTGATGATCCTCGAATTTCTGTTTCGCCGGGGCGACCGCCGCTGGCTCGCGGGGATCTCCCTGGTCGGCGTCGCGTTGGCGCTGGCGGCCGCGCTCTGGAATTTCCACCACGATCCCGCCATCGCCCTCAACACGGTGGTGGTGGACGCGTACGGCTCAGTTTTCTCGGTGCTGATCCTCATCAGCGCGCTGTTGGTGCTCCTGTTCACCCTGGATTACTCCGGTGGGACGAAGGTGGCCAGCGAGCACACCTACCTGATCCTGTTCGCCGTGGTCGGCGCGTTGGCCATGGCAACGGCGGTCGATCTCGTCACCCTCTACGTGGGCCTGGAACTGCTGTCGGTGGCCAGCTACGTCCTCGTCGCCCTTCGCCGCCACTCGGCGCGGTCCCTGGAGGGCGGGGCGAAGTACCTGTTGATGGGCGCCGTCGGTTCGGCGGTGCTCCTGTACGGGATGTCGTTCGTGTACGGGATTTCGGGCACGACCAACCTGATTGAGCTCGGCTCCAACGGTTTCACGATGTACAACAATTACCCGGCCATCACGGTGCTCGCCTTCCTCCTGATGCTGGCGGGTATGGGCTTCAAGCTTTCCTTGGTCCCGTTCCACATGTGGACGCCGGACGCGTACGACGGGGCCCCCGCGCCCATCTCCGCGTTCCTGGCGACGCTGTCGAAGGCGGCGTCGTTCGGGATGCTTCTGCGCATGCTGCTGTTCGCCTTCAACGCGGCGGCGACGCAGCTGTTCTGGTGGGCCGGTGTGCTGGCGGCGGTGACGATGGTCGTTGGGAACCTGATTGCGCTGCCCCAGCGCAACATGAAGCGGCTGTTGGCGTTCTCGAGCGTCGCCCAGGCGGGCTATATCCTGGTGCCCTTCGCCCTGATTCAGACCAGCCACTTCAACGATTGGCCCGGACTGTTTGACAGCGTCTCGTTTTACCTGTACGCGTACACCTTCATGACGGTCGGCGCCTTCGCGATTGTCTACGTCGTCTCCCGGGCGCGCCGCTCCATCGATTCGGACGCGCTCATCGGGTTGTACCAGCGATCCCCGTGGCTCGCGGCGGCGCTCACGGTGTTCGTGCTGGGCTTGGCGGGCATGCCGCTGACGGGCGGGTTCATCGGGAAGTTCTACATCTTCACCGACACCATCCACCTGCATCGCGCGTGGCTCGGCGTGCTCCTGTTCGTCACCAGCGTGGCGTCGTTCTATTACTACCTCGGCTGGGTGCGGAAGATCTTCCAGCGCGAACCGGTGGGCGACATCCAACCCATCCGGGCCAGCGGCACGATGAACGTCCTGGTGGGTCTGTGCGTCCTCGGCACGGTCGTCCTCGGGGTGGTGCCGGCCGTCCTGTTGCATCCGCTGCAGGGTTCGGGTTGGCTGTACTGAGATCCATTCGATAGGGTCCCGCCGCGCGGCGCAGGCGCGCGTGATAGAGCGACGGGCTGTACGAAGCCCCGATTCGATAGAATCCCGCCGCCCACCCCGAAGACCGGGCCGTGTGGCAGGCGCCCAGCGCAGGGCGGGAGATGGCAAAGCGGAGGGTGAATGCGATGGCGCACGTGATCGATTTCAAGCAGGTGTCCACGACGGGGCTCGAGTCCTCGCCGGTGGCGGCGGCGCTCGCCGGACTTCGCGCGAACGAAGCGCGTTACTTCATGAACAAGTACAGGCACCCATTTACGGTCATTCCCGCGGCGGAGAGCCAAGACACCATCGCGTACGTCCATCGCATTCTCCGCGAGGAACGGGGCATTGTGCTGTCGGCACGGCCGCTCGAGACGTCCGACTTTCAGGTGGACAACACCCGATTCACCTACGTGTTCTACGAGGACGGCCTCGTCGTCAATGTGATGTATTCGCTGGACGATCCGAAAAAGCGAGCGGTCGGGTTCAAGCTGTCCGACGGGATGGACATCCCCCGGGAGCTGGAGGGGAAATTCAAGTTTGCCTCCATGAAATCGAAACTGGCCGGGACCATTCGCGGGAGCTACTTCGTGATCAAAGGCGAGTACTGAGTCCTGAGGGTGGCCGGGCGAGCCGCCCGCCCCCGCCCGAATTCGTCTGCCAATTCCGTCTATCGCCGGGAAATAATTCGCCGCAATGGGGCCGGCTTGCGGGAGGAGAATCCGCTGCGGCGCCGAAAGCACAGAGGAAGGGGAGGGGAGAGCATGTACGCCGGCATGGTGGAACAGGGACGGGCGGTGTTGCTGGCGGTGGACGGGTTGGTGTTCATCATCGCCTTCCTGTTCGGCACCTACGTCTGGTGGCGCGCGCTCGGCGTCCTTCGATGGGACCGGTTCGTGTTCGATCCGTTCGGACAACAGACCCGCATCCTGCGCTTTCTCCTCGCACTCTGTGGTGGATTCGTCCTGGCGGTGGTGGCGGTGGTGTATGTCCTCGCGGGGCAGGCGCTGCGCGCCCTTCTGTGACAGGCAAAAATTCAAGGAGGATGGGTATGACTTCACGCAATCTGCCGGCCGGATGGCGCCGGTTTGCCCTGTTTGTCGCGGGCCTGCATGTGCTCGGACTGTTGCTGTGGCTTCCCGCGCTGCCGGGGCGGCCCTTTCTGCTCGGGATGGGGGTCATCGCCTACACCTTCGGGATGCGGCACGCGCTCGACGCGGACCACATCGCGGCGATTGACAACACCGTCCGCAAGCTGACGGAGCAACGGCAAAATCCCGCCGGCGTCGGCTTTTTCTTCGCCCTGGGGCACTCCTCCGTGGTGCTGTTGACGGCGGCGGCGGCGTCCGTCGCGCTCCACCGCCTGGATCACCTCCTGCCGGTCTTTTCCTCGGCGGGCGGGGTTATCGGGGGAACCGTCTCCGGGGTGTTTCTGCTCCTGGTGGGTCTTGCGAACCTCGCGATTCTCGTGCGGACGGTGCGGACGCTCCGGCCCACCCGGCTCACCGGCGGGGCCGGGCGGGCGACGGTCGCATCGCACGCCCGAACCGGCCGCGGACCGCGGGGTGCGGCCGAGGGGCCGAGTGACCGGACGGGTTGGGGGGCGGATGGCGTGCCCGCCGGCGGGCCGGGCGGCCCCTTGACCGCGTTGCTTGCACCCCTGTTTCGCTTCGTGGGCCGCAGTTGGCACGTCTATCCCATCGGGTTTCTCTTCGGGCTGGGGTTTGATACCGCGAGCGAGATCGCGCTGCTGTCCATGTCGGCCGCGGCGGCCAATCAATCCGTGCCGGTCACGGGGCTGTTGGCGCTGCCTGTCCTCTTCTCGGCGGGCATGACGCTGCTCGACACGGCGGACGGGGTGTGGATGACGAGCGCGTACCGATGGGCCGTCGCCGATCCGGTGCGGAAGTTCCGCTACAACGTCACCGTGACGTCCCTGTCGGTGATGGCCGCCCTGTGCATCGGCGGCATTGAACTGGTGCAGGTCTGGGGGGACCGGATGAGGTGGCGCGGGAGTCTCATCGCCTGGCTGGAGGGTGTCGATCTCGGGCCGCTGGGCATCGGGCTCATCGCGGCCCTCGGGGCGGTCTGGGCGGCCGCCGTCATCCTGTCCAGGACCGCACGCAGGGGGCGCGTGGCGCCCTGAGGGATCGACCCCGGCGGCGGGGCCGGCGCGCGCCCCGGAAGGCGCCGTCGCACGGCGGGCGCGGCACATGAGTGGAAAGTATCTCCTCACGGCAGGAGATCCCGTCCCTGCGCCGAAGCCATAACCTGCAGGGCGGTGCCATCGCACCGACGACAAAGGAGGCCATTTCATGTCTGAAGCTTGGAGAAGTTACCTCGAGTCCAATCGCGACCGGTTTCTCAACGAATTTCTGGAGCTCCTCCGAATCCCCAGCGTCTCGACGGAGCCGACGCTGGCGGGCGAGGTGCGGCGGGCCGCGGATTGGACGGCCGAACGGCTGCGCCAGGCGGGCATTGAAAACGTCCAGGTGATGGACACGGACTGCCATCCGGTGGTGTACGGCGACTGGTTGCACGCCGGGGCGGACAAACCGACGCTGTTGTTTTACGGACACTTCGACGTGCAACCGGCCGATCCGCTGGACCTCTGGGTCTCCCCGCCCTTCGAGCCGCGCATCGAAGACGGATGCATCTTCGCGCGCGGCGCCAGCGACATGAAGGGCAGCCTGCTCCTGCCGGCCATCGCCTGCGAGGCCCTGCTGAAGGCGGACGGCGCGCTGCCGGTCAACGTGAAGTTCCTGTACGAGGGCGAGGAGGAGATCGGCAGCCCGTCCTTGACGAAGTTCATCGAAACGCACCGGGACCTGCTGGCGTGCGACATGGTCGTCTGTGCCGATGGCGGCGTCGGTTCGGAGGACGATCCGGT
>NZ_JAIMAV010000045.1 GCF_023511815.1 Alicyclobacillus sp. | reverse complement strand
CGGGCGCTGTCCATCGAGCTGTTGCGCAACATGGGCTACGATTTCAGCGCCGGACGGCTCGACGAGACGGAGCACCCGTTCGAGACGACCATCAACCGCTACGACGTGCGGGTGACGACGAAGTTCCTCGAGGACGACATTCGGTCCGCCATCTCCAGCACCGTCCACGAGGGCGGCCACGCCCTGTACGAGCAGGGCATCTCGCCGGATCTCATCGGGACCCCGCTGTGCACCGGCGCCTCGATGGGCATCCACGAGTCGCAGTCGCGGTTCTACGAGAATATGATCGGCCGCTCCCACGCGTACTGGGAGTCCCACCTGCCGCTCGTGCGCAAGTTCTTCCCCGAGTTCGAGGACGTGTCGGTGGACGAGTTCTACCGGGCGATGAACGACGTCTCCCCGTCGCTCATCCGGATTGAGGCCGACGAGGTGACGTACAACCTGCACATCATGATCCGGTATGAGCTGGAGAAGGCGCTGATCAACGAACAGCTCCAGGTGGCCGAGCTGCCGGGGGTCTGGCGGGAGAAGATGCGGGAGTACCTCGGCGTGGAACCGGACTCCGACGCCACGGGTGTGCTGCAGGATGTGCACTGGTCGGGCGGCGATTTCGGGTATTTCCCGTCGTACGCGCTCGGCAACATCTACGCGGCGCAGTTCCGCCACCAGCTGGCCCAAGAAATTCCCGATTACATGGAGCAGGTGCGCCGCGGCGAGATGCAGGAGATCAAGCGATGGTTGAATGAGAAGATCCATCGCTTCGGGAAGACGCTGACACCGGGCGAAATTGTCCGTCAGGTGACCGGTGAGGACATCAACGCCAGGTACCTGATTGAATACCTGCACGAGAAGTTCGATCCGCTGTACGGACTGAACTGATGCGGATGCCCGGGAGAGGAGAGAGGACGATTGAAGCAGATTGCAACGCTCGACGAGTACTTCACGGTGGTGCGCGGGAGCCGGCCGGCGGTGATGGTGTTCTCCGCCGGGTGGTGCCCCGACTGCCGGTTCATGGATACGTACATCGAGGACATTGTCCGGGACAACCCGGATTTTGACTTTTACAAGGTGGACCGCGACCAGTTCGGCGAGCTGTGCGAGACCCTCGACATCCTCGGCATCCCGAGCCTGCTGGCGTACCGCGATGGGCAGGTGGTCGGGCGCTTCGTCAGCAAACTGCGCAAGACCCGGGAAGAAGTGCAGTCGTTCCTCGACGAGGTGCACGCCAAGGCGGCGCCGGCGTCGTGACGGGGGGCGCCGGGATGGACAGCCGAGAGTGGTTCCTGCGCGATGAGGCGCAGCGCCGCCGGCACGAGGTGGTCGCGGCGCTCGCAAAGACCTTCGCCGAGCGGGCGGCAAAACACGACCTCGAGGCGAGCTTCCCCCACGAGAACATCGCCGATCTGCGGGCGAGCGGCTACGTCCGCTGGACGGTGCCGGCCCGGTTCGGGGGCGAGGAGATCTCGCTGTACGAGCTGCTGGCGCATCAGGAGGCGTTGGCGCGAGGGGACGGATCGACCGCGCTGGCCATCGGCTGGCACGTCGGGATGATGCTCAACCTGCGGGCGAGCGGCGCGTTCCCGGAACCACTGTTCGAGGAGGTCTGCCGCTCGGTCGTCGCGCGGGGGGCGCTCATCAACAGCTGCGCCAGCGAGCCGGTGACGGGCAGCCCGAGCCGCGGCGGGCGGCCGCAGACCACCGCCTACCCGGAGGCGGGCGGCTACCGCATTCGCGGGCGAAAGACGTTCAGCACCCTGAGCCCGGCGCTGGATTGGATTCTGGTGACCGCGGGGATAGACGGATCGCCCGATGTCGGGGAGTTCCTGCTGCGCGGTGAGGACGTTCAGGTGATTGAGACCTGGAATGTGATGGGCATGCGCGCCACGGGCAGCCACGACATCGTGATGGAGGACGTGTTCGTCCCCGAGGACCGCCTGGTCAGCCGCCTCAAGCCGGGGCAGAAATCGCCGCGCAACCGCGATGGAGGGGGCTGGATGCTGCACATTCCGGCCACCTACCTCGGGGTGGCGCTGGCCGCCCGGGATGCCGCGGTGCGGTACGCGGCCACGTATCAGCCCAACAGTCTGCCGCATCCCATCGCGAAGGTGGAGCACATCCAGGAGAAGATGGGCCGGATGGAGTTGAAGCTGTTGGCGGCGCGGACGTTGATGTACGACCTGGCGCGGCGCTGGGACGAGGCGGACGAGGCGACGCGGCTGACGCTGAGGCCCCAGCTGGGGGCGGTCAAGACGCTCGCCACCAACAGCGCGATGGAGGTGGTGGACCTCGCCATGCGCATCGTCGGCGCCCGCAGCCTGTGGAAGGACCTTCCGCTCGAGCGGTACTACCGCGACGTGCGGGCGGGCCTGCACAATCCGCCGATGGACGACGTGGTGTACCGGATGCTGGCGGACGCGGCGGTGCAGGACGTGATGGAGGGCGAGGGATGAGCGTGCGGATTGACATCTTTCAGGATACGGTGTGCCCGTGGTGCCGGATCGGCAAGGCGCACCTGTTCGAGGCGTTGGCCCGGTGGCGGGAGGAGCCCGTGGAGATCCGGTGGCGGGCGTTTCTGTTGGATCCGGATGCCCCGGACGAGGGCCGCCCGGCCTCGGTGCTCGCGGCGAAGTTGGGAGGCGAAGCGCGGATGCGGCAGATGCATCAGCGCATCTGTCAGCTGGGGGAGGCGTGCGGGATCGACTTTCGCTTTGACGCGGTGGAGCGGTTGCCGAACACGCGCCTGTCGCATCAGTTGATTGCCATCACGCCACAGACGCTTCGCACCCGGATGGTGGACGCCATCACCCGGGCGTACTTCGAGGAAGGGCGCGACATCGGGCAACTCTCGGTGTTGCTCGATCTCGCCGCCTCCCTCGGGCTCGACCGCGACGAGACCCGCGTTCGCCTGGAGGCGGGCGAGGGGCTGGCGTCGGTGGAGGCGGACCTGGCGTTCGCGCGCGAGGCGGGCATCACGGGGGTGCCCTTCTTCATCTTCAACGACCGCCTGGCGGTGTCCGGCGCACAGCCGGTGGAGGTGTTCGTCCAGGCCCTGAATGAGGCCCGGGCGATGGAGCGTTGAACTGCCGGGCCACGGGTGAGGCCGGGGCCGGACAGCAGCTGACGCAGGGAGCGCGGCGGGGCGGGGGGCGGGTCTGAGGACATCGCGGGGGGCGGGAGGTGGAACCGCCGGGTTCTTTTCTCCAAACACCTCCAGCCCCACCCGCCCCCATTCTCCCAATCCTCTCAGTTCTCTCTCTGTTATAATGAGATGGAGGCCCAAAAGGGGCGCGGGATCCAAGAGGTCCGAAACGCGGCGGAACTCAGATAAGGGAGGAGTGCCCGTGGGGTACAACTTTGCCAAAGCGGTCGATGAAATCGCTATCATGGCGCCGGATCGGTTGGCCGTTTTGTGTGTCGACGAGGCGGGACGGGAGCGGCGGATGACGTACGGGCAGTTGCGGCGGGATACGAACCGGCTGGCGAGCGCCCTCGCGCGGGTGGGCGTGGGGCGCGGGCAGCGCGTGCTGGTTCTGCTGCCGCGCGGCGTGGAGCCGTACGTGGTGTACCTGGCGCTGCTCAAGCTCGGGGCGACGGTGATGCCCGGATCCGAGATGCTGCGCGCGGGGGACATCCGCTACCGGGTCCAGCACGCGCAGACGAGCGTGGTCATCGCCCACGCCAGCCTGACGGGGGAGGTCGACGCCATCCGGGGCGAGTGCCCGAGCCTTCAGCACCTGTTCTCCGTCGGAGGCGCGGTGCCGAACTGGGTGTCGCTGGAGGACACGATGGAGCTCGGATCGAGCGCGGATTTCATCGTGCCGACCGAGGATGAGGACATGGCGTTTTTGTCCTACACCAGCGGGACGACCGGCGGCCCCAAGGGCGTCGTCCACGTGTACCGGTGGCCTCGGGAGCACCTGAAGGTGGCGGGGACGTACTGGTTTGACGCGCAGCCGGGCGAGGTGGCCTGGGCGACGGCGGGGCCGGGGTGGGCGAAGTGGGTGTGGAGCCCGTTCGTCTCCATCCTCGGCAACGGCGCCACGGCGTTCGTGTACCAGGGCCGGTTCCAACCGGAGCGGTACCTGGAGCTGCTGGAGCGGTACCAGGTTTCGCTGTTGTGCGCGACCCCGACGGAGTACCGGCTGATGGCCAAGGTGCGGGGGTTGGAGCGGTACCGCGTCCAGCTCAGGTCCGCCTGTTCCGCGGGTGAACCGCTCAACCGCGAGGTGATTGACACCTTCCGGCGTGTGTTCGGGGTGACCGTGCGGGACGGATACGGCCAGACGGAGAACACCTTGCTCGTCGGGACGTTGCGGGATATGGAGGTCAAACCGGGATCGATGGGAAAACCGTTCCCCGGCATGCCGGTGGCCATCGTCGACGACGACGGGCGGCCGGTGGCGACCGGAGAGGTGGGGCACATCGCGGTGCATCGGTCGCATCCGGCGCTGTTCCGCGGGTACCTCAATGACCCCGAGCGGACCGCGCGCGCCTACAGGGGCGAATGGTACATCACGGGCGACAAGGGACGGATGGACGAGGACGGGTACTTCTGGTTCGAGGGTCGCTCCGACGACATCATCATCTCCGCCGGGTACACCATCGGGCCGTTTGAGGTGGAGGACGCCCTGGTCAAACACCCGAAGGTCGCGGAGTGCGCGGTGGTGGCGGCGCCGGATCCCGAACGCGGGCACATCGTCAAGGCGTACGTGATCCTGCGCGATCCGGAGGACGCCAACGACCCGAACCTCGTCACGGAGCTGCAGGAGCACGTCAAGCGCGTGACCGCGCCGTACAAGTACCCGCGCGCCATCGCGTTCGTCGACAGCCTGCCAAAGACCACCAGCGGCAAGATCCGGCGGGTGGAGTTGCGCGAGCGGGCCGCGATGGAGGCCCAGGCCGCCGCCGGCGGCGGGGAGGCGTAGGCCCCGGCCGGGGGGTGCAGGCCGACGCTGGCGGCGGGGACGCGGGAGGTGCAGGCCCCGGGCGGCGGGGAGGCGCAGGGCGCGCCTCCATATGCCCACAGAGGCGATCCGTGCCGAGTGGATCCCGGGCGCCGGGATCCTGCGAGTGAGCGGTCCGTATCCGAGCAGAAAAGCCGAGGCATCGGCCTCGGCCTCGGCTTTTCCATGGGGTGCGCCTCGTGACAGACCGCAACTCCGTCGCGACATCCGGGACTCGGCGTTTCCAGGGGGCTCCGGGCGGCCCGGGCCCCGGTTCAACCCGCGGACGGATGCAGATGCGCTGGCAGCGCGGCCCGCAGGATGGCGTCCACCTCGGCGACCCGGGCGGCCCACGAGTTGCGTTCCACGAAGGCGCGCCGTTTGGCGTCATTGCACCGGCGGGCCCCGTCGAGCACCCGGCGCAGCATCTCCAAACCCTCCGCCGGGCTTCTGGCGACCCAGACGTATTCTTCGAGTTTGTCGATCTCGTGGGTGGACGTTGCCACCACCTCCCGGTCCGCGGCCAGGTATTCAAACACCTTGATGGGGTTGACGCTTCGGGTCAGATCGGACCGGACGAAGGAGACCAGCGCCGCCCGGCACCCGGCCAGGTACTGCGGCAGTTCGCGGTACGGCTGCAGACCGAGAAAGTGCACGTTGGGCAGGGCGGACAGCGCCGAGACGTCCGTCTCCACCGGACCGATCATCACAAACTGCACCTCGGGCAGCCCTTGTGCAAGCGCCCGCAGGAACCCGTAATCCACCCAGTGCCCGAATCCGCCGACGAGCGCGACGCGCGGTTCGGGGATGGCGGCCAGGCGAGGATGCACGGGCGCCGTGGCGGTGGACCGAAAGTGTTCCACCTCCGCCGCGTTGGGCACCAGACGCACATCCGGATGCAGTGCGCGCATCCGCTCGGCCAGCGCGTCCGCGGTGGCGATGACGGTGCGGGAGATGGCCGCCAGGTCCGCCTCCATGCCATCGACCACCTCGGGCCGGACGAAGCCCGAAAAGCCGCTGTGCAGGTCGACGCAGTCGTACACCACCGCCGCCGGGTGCAGGGTGGGCACGAGATCGACCGAGTTCGGCAGTTGCGGCAAGAGCACGTGCGGCCCCGGGGCGGCCTGCCGGATGGCGCGAGCGAGCAACGCCTGATTCCACCGGTTGACCGTCCGGTACAGGTTGGCAAAGGGCAGGCACGCCACCGGATGCAACACCCGCAGGCGGCCGCGCGCTTCGGCCGATTCCGCCGCATTCGGGGGTGAAAGGCGAATGTCCTCGATGGGATGGGCGGGAAGCAGCCTCGCGCGCAGTGCGGGATTCTTCAGCGGCGCGATGAGCGTCACGGGCGCCTCGACGAACAGGACGTCCCAGCCTCGCTGCGCCAATCCGCGCGCGAAGTGATGCGGCCGGGCGGTGGTGCCGTCCCAGGGGACGGCGGCGGTGATCACGACGGTGGCGCTGCCCATGACGACACCTCTCACGACGATTGTGGGGAATTGGCGGCGGCTTGGTTTCGCCGAACCATCCGGCGGTGCTTGACGTACTCCACCAACGGCCGGTAGACCGCCATCAACAGGCCGAGGATGGACACGAACACGAAGAACGAGTACACCCACCCAAAGGCGATGAACACCAGCTGCGCGAAATACTGTTCGCCGATGGTGAACGCCTTGAACGGGATGAGGGCGCGCAGGCGGCGGGCCTGTTCAAACCGGTCCCCGGCGTCCGCCTGCGGCGTGTCCTCGATGGGGACGCCGTTCTCGTTGTACCGGCGGGGCAGCCCGTTCACGCGAAACATCTCGGTCTGGCTCAGGTACTCCAGGAGAAACAGCGCGAACAGGGCGACCATCGCCCACCGCCAGACGTGTTGCGCCGAGGGGTGCACGCGGGTGTAACCCCAGGCCAGGCTGAAGTAGAGCGCGAACTCCTTGATGCGGTCCGCAATCTGATCGAGCCAGCCACCGATGGGGGAGTACTGCTTCCGGTAGCGCGCCAGCTGTCCATCGGCGCAGTCGATCACGTAGGACATCTGCGACAGCACCAGCCCGAGGGTGAGCGCGGCGCGATCCCCCCGGGCGTAATACAGACAGCCGAGAAGCGCCAGGGCGAGCGACCCGAGCGTGAGCATGTTCGGCGTGATGCGGGTGTTGCGGATGAGATACACCAGCCGCAGGGAGAACGGGTAGTACAGGTAATTCGTCCAGATGTCCACCGGCCGCTTGGCGCAGGCGTTGATCTTTTGAAACTCCGTCCGAACCTCCGTCCCATCCGGCGCCGTCCGGAGGGTGTCACTCATCCACCTCGACCCCCCTGAAGGTCCTCAGGACCTCCCGCACGGCGTACTCGTAGTCCTCCGGGAAGTCGACCTCGACGCACGGCAGACCGGTGATGTCAACGGCCGTCAGGCCGGACTTGTCCGGCATGACGTCGAGCGCATGCTCGAAGAACTTCATCTCGTTGCCGGCGACCGCCTCGCGCAGGACGGATTCGCGGAAGCGGCCGGCGAACTCGCCGCTGAATTTGGCGACGCCGATAAATTCGCCGAAGCACGCCTCAGGGTTCAGGTGCTTGCCGATGGCCGTCACCCGCTGTCCTTCCACCAGCACCTTGACCTCTTCCTCGCGGCACTGCTTGCGGTCGACGGCGAGAAATCCGCCGTCCTCCAACGGGGCGAGCCGTTCGAGGATCTGTTCGTCGAAGACCACGTCGGCGTTCAGATAGTAGAAATCTCCCGTGTGCACCTCGAGCGCGCGCCGCAGGGAAAAGAGCGTGTTGGTGCGTGCGTATTCGTCGTTCGTCACGTACGTCACCCGCGTCCGCGGGTGGTGCTTCGCCACATGCGCCTGAATCATCTCGCGCCGGTATCCGACCACGAGGAGGACGTCGTGCACGCCGATGGCCGACAGCGACTCCAGCTGCCAATCCAGGATGGTCCTGGGTCCCATCGGCAACAGGCACTTGGGCCGGTCGTCCGTCAGGGGCCGCAGGCGCGCCGACTGTCCGGCCGCCAGGATGATGGCGCGAATCGGTGACTGAGAGAACGTCATCCAAGGAAACCCCTTTTCCGACTGACATCCTTCTTATTTAACCCAATTCACGTCCGCGGCGTCAAGCAACGGCCGGGACGGGGCGCCCGCGGGCTCCCGAGGCGGCTTGGTTTGGAGGGGCGGGGACCGCGGGATGGGGGCTCTGGGGCGGGCGCGCGCCGCCTGATCTCGCAATTGACAGACGCAAGGAGCGATGATATATTAGCGCCAACATCCCGCCCGCGATGCACCGGACGGCCCATCTGCCGGGGTGCGGGGCGGAGGCAAAACCGCATAGGCAGGACTGCTCTTATCCAGAGAGGCGGAGGGACTGGCCCGATGAAGCCCGGCAACCAGCGGCGATGCGTGCGCACGCCGAAGAGGTGCCAATTCCTGCAGCCCACGTGAGGCTGAGAGATGAGAGGAGTGTGCCCAGTCTGCCATCTTCCGGTCGACTCGCCGCTCCTCTCGGAGCGGTTTTTTACGACGTATGGAAAGGAAGATGGACAGATGGCGGACAGACCCCTCGGATTCGAGACCATCGCCCTGCACGGCGCATTCACGGGTGACCCCACCACCCGGGCCCTGGCCGTGCCAATCTACCAGACGACCTCGTTTGTCTTCGACGACGCCGATCACGCCGCCGACCTGTTCGCGCTCCGGCGCCCCGGCAACATCTACACCCGCATCATGAACCCGACCCAGGATGTGTTCGAGCAGCGCATCGCCGCGCTGGAGGGCGGGGTCGGCGCGCTGGCGCTGGCGTCCGGTCAGGCGGCCATCACCCTGTCCATCCTGAACATCGCCGCGGCGGGCGATCACATCGTCAGCTCCTCGAACCTGTACGGCGGAACCCACAACCTGTTCGCGCACACCCTGCGCAAGGCCGGCATCGAGGTCACCTTTGTCGATCCCGACGACTTCTCCGCCCTCGAGGCGGCCATCCGGCCGAACACCAAAGCGGTGTACACCGAGACCCTCGGCAACCCGCGGATGGACGTGGCGGACCTCTCGTCCCTCGCCGACATCGCGCATCGGCACGGGGTTCCGCTCATCGTCGACAACACTTTCGCGACCCCGTACCTATGCCGGCCCATCGAGTTCGGGGCGGACATCGTCATCCACTCCGCGACAAAGTACATCGGCGGGCACGGGACCGCCATCGGCGGGGTGATTGTCGATGGCGGCCGCTTCCCGTGGGACAACGGGAAATTTCCGGGATTGGTGGAGCCGGACGAGAGCTATCACGGGGTCTCCTACGTGCGCGATGTCGGCGCGGCGGCGTACATCGTCAAGGCGCGGGTGCAGCTGTTGCGCGACATGGGCCCGGCCCTCTCGCCGTTCAACGCCTTTCTCTTCATCCAGGGGCTGGAGACGCTGGCGCTCCGCGTGCAGCGCCACAGTGACAACGCCCTGCGCGTGGCCGAGTTTCTGAAGGCGCACCCGCAGGTGGAGTGGGTGCAGTACCCCGGGCTGCCGGACAGTCCGTATTACGAGCGGGCGCAAAAGTACCTGCCGCGCGGGCAGGGCGCCATCCTGACCTTCGGCATCCGCGGCGGTGTCGAGGCGGGCAAGCGATTGATTGCGAATCTGCGGCTGTTCAAGCACGTGGCCAACGTCGCCGATGTGCGCAGCCTGGTCATCCACCCGGCCAGCACCACCCACCAGCAGCTCTCCGAAGAGGCGCAGCGCGCGGCGGGGGTGACGCCGAATTTGGTGCGCCTGTCGGTCGGTATTGAGGACATTCAGGACCTTCTTGCCGATCTCGACACCGCTTTGAAGGCCGCGACGGCCAACGGCTGAACGGTTCGGTCTGTGCCAGTCTTCGGGGGAGGTGCGTGTGGGATGACAGAGACCATCCGGGCGTATCCCGCAGAGTCGGGAGCGGTGATGCAGTGGGCGTCGGTGGAGGCGGGCCACGCCCGCGGGTGGTTGCACCTGTCGGAGGTGCCGTTTGAGTGCGGGGCTGTCCTTCCGCACGTGCGCGTGTACTTCGAGACCTGGGGGCGTCTCAACCGGACGGCGGACAACGCGGTCGTGGTCTGCCACGCGCTCACCGGCGACGCCCACGCGGCCGACGGCGGCGGGCGGCCGGGATGGTGGAACGGGCTGATTGGCCCGGGCAAGGCGATCGATACCGAGCAATACTTCGTCGTCGCCAGCAACGTGGTCGGGGGATGCGCGGGATCGACCGGACCGAGCGATCCGGCCCCCGACGGACGCCCGTGGGCGATGCGCTTCCCGGCGGTGACGGTGCGCGACATGGTCTCGGTGCAGACGCGGCTTCTGGACGCGCTCGGGGTGCGGGAGATCGCGCTGGTCATCGGCGGTTCGCTCGGCGGCATGCAGGCGTGGGAGTGGGCCGTCATGGGCGGCGAGCGGGTGCGGCACACCGTCGCGATCGCCGCGCATCCGGCCTTCCCGCCGCTTGGCATCGGGTACAACGAGGCGATGCGCATGGCCATCATGGCGGATGCCGATTGGCAGAACGGGGAGTACTACGGCACCGGCCGTTCACCGCAGGCGGGCCTGGCGGCGGCGCGCGCCATCGGCATGCTGACGTATCGGACGGATGTGCTGTTCGCGGAGCGCTTCGGCAGGCGCCGGGCGCTGGAGGGCGAGGAATCGGAGTTTCTGGTGTCCACCTATCTGCATCACCAGGGAGATAAACTCAACCGGCGGTTCGACGCCAACAGCTACCTGTATCTGACGCGGGCGATGGACAGCCACGACATCGGCCGCGGCCGCGGCGGGGTGGAGAAGGCCCTGGGCCAGGTCCGAGGGCGCCTGACGGTGATCGGGATTGACACGGATTACCTGTACGCCCCGCGCGATCTCCGCCAGGCGGTCGAATGGGCCGCCGCCCGCGGGGTGGCCGGGGTGTATCGGGAGTTGTCGTCCAAGTACGGCCACGACGCCTTCCTCGTCGAGTTCGAGGCGCTGTCGCGCCTGGTGGAAGAGGCGCTGTGCGCGCCCGCCCAATGACTGAGCCCGCCCAATGACTAGGGTTGATTCGTGGCGGCCTCGCGCCGGAGCTCGAGGTAACCCGAGGTCCCGTCGGAGTTGACGTGAATCCGGTCGGCCCGGTACCAGGTTCCGTCCAACTGGATCCGCCCGCCGGCCGTGTAGTCCGTCCCGTCGGATCCGTCGGCGATCGGTTTTTCCGCAGGAAATTCGGCGACGACGCGGCGGGCTTGGGACACCTGGACGACGTACGTCTGCCCGCCGCGCTTCGCGAGGTTCCAGTACGCTTCGGAAGTGGTCGCGGGCGTCATCGTCACCGGGATCTGGACGGTCGCCCCCTGCACCCGCGCGTCCCCGGGCATGGGGAGGCTCGGCGCCCCGCTGTGCCGAAACCACACGAACGCCAGCACCACCAGCACGACGAGCAGCCAGTTCGTTCTCTTCACCGGCGTCCCTCCATTCGCTGCGCCATCAGAATGCCACCCACGCCCGATCAGGGCTCAGTGCACCTGAATGTCGATGGTGCGAATGAACGCGTCCTGAGTCGGGTAGCTTTGCTCGCCTGTCATGGGATTGGTCGTCACGGGGATGGCGGCGATCTTTTGTACGACGTCCATCCCCTGGGTCACCTGCCCGAACTCGGTGTAGTTCGGCTGCTGGTTGAGCGATGCCGCGTCCGGGCCGGTGCAGATAAAGAACTGGCTGCCGTTGGTGTTCGGGCCGGCGTTGGCCATCGCGACAATGCCGGGGGCGTACGGATGCTTGGGCGGCAGCTCGTCGGCGAACTGGTAGCCCGGTCCGCCCGTGCCGTTGTTGAGCGGATCGCCCGTCTGGATCATGAACGGCTGGATGATACGGAAAAATTTGTCCCCGTCGTAAAAGTGGTGCTGGCACAGAAAGACGAAATTGTTGACGGTCTTCGGGCTCTCCTTGGGGAACAGTTTGACCGTGAAATCCCCATAGTTGGTGTGAAACACCGCGTCGTACTGCTTGTTGAGGTCAATCTGCATGGCCGGGGGCTGGCTCCACTGCGGTTTTCCGCCGGCGGTGTTGCCCGCGCTGGTGGCGTTGCCCTCGCCGGTGTTGGCGCCGGCCTCCGCGTTCGCCGCCTGGGTCTGGTTGACCGGTGAGCCCGCGGTGTTCCCGCCCGTTCCGCACCCGGCCAGCACGGCCGCGAGCAGGATGGCGGGCCACATCCGATAGGACCTTGGCTGCATCTTTCTCCTCCTCTCGCGATGTCGCTGCCGCGGTGGATCTCGCCGCCGCGGACCTGGCGGCGGACCTGTCGGTCTGCACACAGGTCCTCCAAACGCTCTCCGTCTTGGAACGGACCTTTCAACGGATTCCCGGTCCACCCGGCACAGTCCTGCCGCGCCGCGCAAAATGTGAAGAATTTTTCACAGCCTCGGCAGGAATGTCGGATGTTGTCGCGAATGTAAACGTATTCGGATGAAACCGTTTGCGGTGGGTTCGCGACCGTTCCCGGCCGACCGGTCGGTTGGAGAACCGGTCCGGCGGGGGTGGTTCCGCACGCCCCGCGAACCCAACCGGCACCACCTCGTGTGGGTTCTCGGCGTCCGAGTCTTGGCAACAATGGAAGACAGGGCATTTTTCTCGATCCTGTCCCGGAGGCGTATGGCTTATGCAGGACGTGAAGAATTTGGTCGGCATGCTCGCCCTGACGGTGGAACGGCACACGGAGCGGCCCGCGCTGTGGGATCCGCAGCCGGACGGAAGTTACCGGACGTGGACCTATGCGCAGCTGTGGCGGGACATTCGGCGTGTGGCGTCGCATCTTCTGGAACGAGGGATCGGCGCGGGGGATTTCGTCGGCCTCATCGCGACCACGCGGGCCTGGTGGCCGATTGCCGATTTCGCCATCATGAGTCTCGGCGCGCACACCGTGCCCGTGTATCCGAGCGTTCCTTCCAACCAGGTCCAGTACATCCTGGCGCACGCCGGGACGCGGGCGGTGTTCGTGGAGAACGCGGAACAGCTGGAGAAGGTCGTGGCCGAACAGGCCAACCTGCCCAAGTTGGAGTTCGTCGTGGTCCTCGACGAGATTGCGGACACTGCGTTGGAGCGGGCCCGCGCGCACTGGCCGGTGTACCGCTTCAGGGATTGGCTCGCCCGGGATGCCGGATTGGACGCGCCGGCGTGGGAGGGGCGGTGGCGGGATCTGACGCCGAATCACCTGGCGACCGTCGTCTATACCTCGGGGACCACCGGAAACCCGAAGGGCGTCTGCCTGACGCACGGAAACCTGGTCGCGAACGTGGAGGGCATCCGCCACGTGGTGCGGCTGAACCCGGAGGACCGGTCGCTGTCGTATCTCCCCCTGTCGCACATCTTTGAGCGTACCGCCGGTCAGTTTGTTCCCTTTCAAGCGGGATCGTCCATCGCCTACTCGCGCGGCATGCGCTACATCACCGAGGACTTTCAGAAGATGCCGCCCACCGTCTTCACCACCGTCCCGCGGTTGTTGGAGAAGGTGTACGACGCCGTCCAGGCGCAGCTGCACGCGGCTGCCGGAATGAAGCGGCGGATGATGGAACGCGCGTTGGAACTGGGCATGGCTGCGCGCGTCGAGGGTCAGCCCGTGTCCAGGGCGGAACTCGCGATGTACGACCGGCTCGTGCTCAGCCGCGTCCGGCGGGCGATGGGCGGGCGGCTGCGCGCCGTGATTGTCGGGGGTGCTCCGATGCCGCTCTACGTGGGACGGTTTTTCACCGCCCTCGGCATTCCGGTGGCGGAAGGCTACGGGATGACGGAGACCTCGCCGGTGGTGTGTGCCAATTTCCCGGAAAACCCGCGCCTGGGGACGGCGGGCAAGGTGCTGCCCAACCTGGAGGTGCGCATCGCGGACGACGGCGAGGTGCTGGTGCGGGGGCCGAGTGTGACGCCCGGTTACCTGCACAACGAGGAGGCCACGCGGGAGGCCATCGACGAGGACGGCTGGCTGCACACCGGCGACATCGGCGAGCTGTCGGAAGACGGGTATCTTCGGATCACCGACCGCAAGAAGAACCTGATCGTGTTGTCCACGGGCAAGAAGGTGGTTCCCGCCGCCGTGGAGGGCGCCATCCTGCAAAATCCCTTCATCGATCAGGCGCTGCTCATCGGAGCCGGGCGCAAGTTTGTCAGCGTGATTGTCGTGCCGAACGAGGAGGCCGTCGGCCGCTGGTTCTCGGAACAGGGCAGGGCGGTGCCGCGGGAGCGCTGGCATGAGGACCCGGCGTTGGCCGACTTTCTCCTCGGGCAGGTCCTCGCCGCCACGAAGGATTTCGCGCGCTTCGAGCAACCGAAGAAGTTGCTGGTGGCTCGCGAGCCGTTCACGGTGGAGAACGATCTGATGACGCCGACGCTGAAGGTGCGTGCGCGCCAGGTGCTGGAGCGGTATCGCGAGGAGATTGAGGCGCTGTATCAGGAGGCCGCGGAGACGGTCACGGAGACGGCGCCGGCGTGATCAGCCCGGCGATGCCCCGCCCCTGAGCCGAGGGGGCGGGCCAGCCGCCTGGGTGGGGCGGGCCGGCCGCCGGGGCCCTCACTTCGCGAGCCGTGCGCGCCCTGTGATGTGGCGAACCGAACGTCGAACCCGGCCGGGCCCGGGTGGGCTCGGCCGAGCCGAATGGGGGCACGGCCGCCGGAGTCACGGGCGGGGCCGCGCCGAGCCGTCGGAGTCACGGGCGGGGCCGCCGCAGCACGGGCGGGGCCGCCGCAGTCACCCGCGTCCGATCATCTGCAGGAACTCGCGCCGCAGTTCGGGGTTGTCCCGGTATTCCCCACGCGTGGCCATGGTGATGGTTCGAGAGCCCGGTTTGCGAATGCCGCGCGCGCACATGCAGGTGTGCTCCGCTTCAATCAATGCCATCACGCCGTGAGGCGCGAGCACGCGGTCGATGGTGTCGACAATCTGTTCGGTCATGCGCTCCTGAACCTGCAATCGCCTGGCGAACACGTCCACCAGCCGGGCGATTTTACTGATCCCGACGATGGATTGCGACGGCAGATAGGCCACGTGCGCCTTGCCGAAAAACGGCACCATGTGGTGCTCGCACAGGCTGTAGAACGTGATGTCCGACACAATCACGGGGCCCTGCGCGGTCTCCTCGAAGGTCGTGCTGAGCACGCTCTCCGGGTCCATGCGCATGCCGCCGAGCATTTCCTCGTACATCCTGGCCACCCGCAGGGGCGTGTCCACGAGGCCGTCCCGGGTGGTGTCCTCGCCGAGCAGCCGCAGGATTTCCCGCACGTGGGCGGCGATTTGGCTCCGCTCGTCCACCGGCGCCGCCATGACCTGCTGGTTTGTTTCAGTCCGCATCGGTGACCTCCTCCACCGCCGTCGGCGGGCGATGATACTAACGATGATGAACGTTTTTCGCGCGCTTGGCAAGCGTGTCCCGGTCTTGACCGTTCCAGCCGGGGACAGTATGCTGGACCTCTGTCGGGCCGGCCCCGGACAAGGCCCGCTCCGGAGGACGGTTCGCTCCGGGGAGGGTCTGCTCCGGACGAGGGTCTGCTCCGGACGAGGGTCTGCTCCGGACGAGGGCCCACCCCTGGCGGCCGGTCATGGTCCAGGGGGACCCGGTCGGAGGGCCCGGCCGGAGCGCCCGGTGCCGGCCCTGGGACGCTGGCGGAATTCGGCCCTGCGCCGCGCGGGCCTGTGCGGATTGCCAAGCGAGAGGAGCGATCTTCATGCCTCAACCTCAGAGCGCCCCCTCCGGCGCGCCCGCCGATCTGTTGAAAGGGCTCAATCCCGAACAGCGCGAGGCCGTCACGACGGTGGAGGGGCCCGTCCTCGTGCTGGCGGGAGCCGGGAGTGGAAAGACGAGCGTGCTGACGCGGCGGATCGCCTATCTGCTCCAGACGCACCGGGTGCCCGTCCACCACGTGCTCGCCATCACCTTCACCAACAAGGCGGCCCGCGAGATGAAAGAGCGCATCCGGGCGTTGGTCGGGCGTCAGGCGGACGACCTGTGGATGGGCACGTTTCACAGCGTCTGCGTCAAGATCCTGCGCCGGGAGGCGGAGGGCATCGGGTACACGCCGGCCTTCACCATCCTCGACGCCGATGACCAGCGCGCCGCCATTCAGCAGGCGATGCTCGATCTCAACCTCGACCTGAAAAAGTTCGACGCCGGCGCCATCCAGGCCGCCATCTCGCGGTGGAAGAACGAACTGCGCCCGCCCGACGGACTCCGCGCCAAGGACCTCAGGCGATTGGACGACCAGATTGCGGCGGATGTGTACGCGCTTTACCAGAAACGATTGTTTGGCGCCAACGCCATGGATTTCGACGATCTCATCGGCCACACCGTCCGCCTCCTGGAAACGCGGCCCGACGTGCGCGAGCGCTACCAGGACAAATTTCGGTACATCCACGTCGACGAATACCAGGACACCAATCACGCCCAGTACCGGTTGGTTCGCCTGCTCGCGGGGAAGCACCGGAACCTGTGCGTCGTCGGAGACTCCGACCAGGCCATCTACGCCTGGCGCGGCGCCGACATCACCAACATCCTCCACTTTGAACGCGACTACCCGGACAGCCGGACCATCACGCTCGAGACCAATTACCGATCGACGGAGATCATCCTCGAGGCGGCCAACGAGGTGATCCGCCACAACACCCGGCGCAAGGAGAAGAATCTGCGCAGCGTGCGGGGACGGGGCGAGCCGATCCGGGTGGTGGCGTTGACCGACGGAGAGGACGAGGCCCGCTACGTCGCGGACCAGATCCGGATGCACGTCGAGGCGGGCGGCCAATTCGGAGACTGCGCCGTGCTCTACCGGGCCAACGCGCAATCCCGGTTGATTGAGGAGGCGCTGATGGGACAGGCCATCCCGTACACCATCGTGGGGGGGCTGACCTTCTACGACCGCCGGGAGATCAAGGACGTGATGGCGTACCTGCGGGTGCTGGCCAATCCGAAGGATGAGATCTCGTTGCTGCGGATCATCAACACGCCCAAGCGCGGGTTGGGCGAGCAGACGGTCGGCAGGCTGCTCGATTTCGCCCACGGGGAGGGCCTGACCCTGCTGGAGGCGCTCGGGCGCGCCCGCGAGGCCGGCATCGGGGAGAAGGCGGCCGAGTCGGCCGAACAGTTTCACGCGACGATGGAAGAGCTGATGGCCTGGATGGAGGGCATGCCCGTCACCGATTTCCTCGCCGAGGTGCTGCACGCCACCGGCTACCGGCGGATGTACGCGGAAAGCCCGAAGAAAGAGGACCAGCAGCGGCTGGAGAACATCGACGAGCTGTTCAGCGTGACGCGCTCGTTCGACCGCCGCCGACAGGGGAGTCTGCTCGAGTTTTTGGCGGAGGTGGCGCTGCTCAGCGAGATCGACAAAGAGAAGGGAAAACCGGACAACGCGGTGCGCCTGATGACGCTGCACGCCGCGAAGGGGCTCGAATTTCCGGTGGTGTTCATGATCGGGATGGAGGAGGGGGTGTTCCCCCACGCCCGATCGCTCGACGACGCCATGGGCATCGAGGAGGAGCGGAATCTGTGCTACGTCGGCATCACCCGTGCGAAGGACGTGCTCCACATGACCTACTGCACGGAGCGAACCCTGTACGGCCAGGCGGCGGTGCGCGAGCCGTCGCGGTTTTTGGCGGAGCTGCCGGCCACGCACATCGTGCATCAATCGCTGACCGCGGGGGAGCTGTACACGTGGAAGCCCGGAGACCGCATCCGGCACGCGCAGTTTGGGGAGGGCATCGTGATGGCGGTCCATCCGGCCTCGCAGGAGAAGGAGGAAGAGCTCGAGGTGATGTTCCACCCGTCGGTTGGGGTCAAACGGTTCCCCAAGCGATACGCCAAACCGGCCGAAAGCTGAGGATGGGGATTGGTCACCCGCCCGGGGAGATGTTAGAATAGGACAGACACGTCGGTTCGTGAACACGGCCCCCGGGCCGGGCTGCAGGAGGAAGATGGGGTGCGCTGGATCTGGATCGTTCTTGTCATCCTGGTGTTGGTGGGCCTGTACATATGGATGTACCGGTACGCTCGCAAACGGCAGAAAGCGTTTGACGCACAGTACGAGGCGGCCAAGGAGCGGCGCGAGGTGTTCGTGCTGCACAAACGGATCGTCCGGGAACGCCCGCAGTCCGGGTGGCTGAAATTCGCCCGCTTCAAGACGTATCAGGTGGTTGGCCGGGTCAACGTCTCGCAGTCCATCCGCGGCATCCAGATGAGCCGCATGCAGACCGTGACCTTCCAGACGACCAAGTCGGAGTACGACAAGATTCAACCGAATCACAAGTACAAGATGGACATCGCCGGCAATTACATCGGGTATGTGCTGGCCCCCCCGCCGGTCAGGGAGACCGGCAAAGGCCGCGACAAAGGCAAGGGCAAGACGGCCAACCAGACGGGTGCCGCCAAGGGCAAAAAGGGCAAGGGCGGCGAGGCGGCCGGGGGCCAGGGCGCTTCGCGGACGGGCGGCGCGGGGGCTCGGATGGGCGCCTGGTTCCGCCGGTCGCGCGGTTCTGGAAACGGAGATTCGGAGAAGCGGTGATCGCCGCCGGATGGCTTCGGCATGGCATTCGCCCGCACCCGCGCATAAGCTGAGGTGAACATCTCGGAGATGGCAGAGGAGGTTCACCCATGCGTGGAAAGGGAAAGGGGCAGAGCCGGAGCCGTCCGGCGGTTCGTCTGTCGCCGGCCTTGGCCGCCCATCCGGCCAAGGCGGCCGGGAGGACGAACGGATCCGGGCGCAGGCGCACGGGCGGGCGGACGGCCGCCGCGCGGGCGGCTCGCCCGAAGGAAGCGCCGATCACGTTCCGGGCGCGCGTGCCGGACGACGATGCGTTCATTCTGCAACTGACGGAGGCCCAGTTGGGCGGAGTTCATCAACAGGCGTTCGGCGAACCGTTTCCCAGAGAGCAGTTTCTCGCCTATCTGCGCTCGGGGGCGCCCACCGTGGTGGTGGAGCGGGGCGAACAGCGCATCGGATACTACTCGTATCTCGTCGGACCCGATGGGAAGATGCATGTGAGCGCGATGGTGATTGACCCGGCCCATCAATCCGAAGGGGTCGGCACCCGCGTCATGAAGCACCTGGAAGACGAGGCGCGGCGCCTCGGCGTGCACACGTTGGAGGTGTTCGTCCAGGCCAACAATGAGAAGAGCCTGGCGTTCACGCGCAAATTGGGGTTCGTCGAGCAGTACCGGGTGGCCCCGAATTCCATCTGCTTTCAGAAACCGGTGGCCGGGGTGCCCCGTCCCGGGATGTCCGCGCCGGGGATGCCGGGCCCCGTGCCGGGGATGCCGGGCCCCGTGCCGGGGATGCCGGGTGGACCTGGGATGCCGGGCGGTCCGGCTCCCGCTCCGTCGGGTGTGCCGATGCAGGGCCCGCACGGTGCGGCGCGGATGTGAGGGTTTGGGCGGCCGGGGCGTCGGCCCGGCCGCCCCACGCGTACACGGGCCAAGGGGGGCGGATGCGTGTGGAAGGCATGGACAAGCCTCGCTGCAGCTGGGTGACGGACGCGTGCCTCGCGCGCTACCACGACGAGGAGTGGGGCACGCACCCGGCGACAGACGAGGGATGGTTTGAATTCGTCGTGCTCGAGGTGTTTCAGGCGGGATTGAGTTGGCGGACCGTCCTGCACAAGCGGGAGGCGTTTCGCCGCGCCTTCGAAGGTTTTGATCCCCAACGGGTGGCCCAGTTCACGGAGGCGGACGTCGAGCGGCTGATGCAGGATGCGAGCATCATCCGCAATCGCCGCAAACTCCGGGCGGCCGTGGAGAACGCGCGCATCGCCGTCCGCCTCGCGCAGGCGCACGGGTCGTTGGAGAACTTCTTTCTCGGATTGAAGGCGCATCCGGACCCGCTCGGCGTGTTGCAATCCACGTTTGTCGCGGTGGGGCGGACCACGGCGGAGAGCATCGCGTTTGCCACCGGGATTCGGATGCCGCCGCACGATCCGGGGTGTTTTTTGGCGCAGGCATAGCGACCGGGGGCGGTGTGATTCACGCGCCCGGATCGCCCGGGGGGCGTCCGTGCGCGCCCGTCGGGCCGGCCGGATTCGGCGAGGGAAGGGACGATCCCGACGGCCCCTGGGACAGGCCCGCCGCGGGATGGACCGCCTGCGCTCGGGCGGACGCGCCGTCGACGCGTTGGAGCACCTCCGCCAGCCGGGCCTGCAGGTCGGCGTGCATCTGCGTCAGTTGTTCGTGGATGGCCTCCAGGCGGGCCAGCTTTTCCCGCGCTTCGCGCAGCTCCTGAAGCACCCGTTGGTAGGCCGCGGCCGTCACCGGCGCCGCATTGAGGGCGCGCATCGGCACCCGGCGGGTCCCGGCGCTTTGCATCGGTTTCTCCCGTGGCCTCTGCGCGGCCGGGTTCTGCCGCTCCATTTCCCGCCGGCCGGGGTTGGCGGAGGGCACCTGGCGGGAGGCCGCGGGCGTCGGCGGGGTGACGAACCGCGAACCGCGCCCGGGGTCGGTGCCGGATGCGCCGGGCCGATGGGCCGGTTGCCCGCCGCCTCGATTCGCCGCGGCGGAACCCAGTTGGCGGCGCGGCGCCGGCCGGTGGCGCAGGGGCGGCTGGGCGCGAAGGGCGCCGTGCGGGCGGGATCGATTCCGGTCCGGGCGGTCGATCGCGTCCGGCGTCACGGCCGGGGCGCGGCGAGGGCGGGCCCCGCCGCGGGGGCGAGGCTCGGTGTCCGCACCCGCGCCGGGTCCGTAGCCCTGGCCGGCGGGCGGTCCCGCGAGCCCCTGTCGCTGGGCCTGGGTCACCTGGACCGCTCGGTTGTACGCTCTGACAATCATCGGGATCCACTTGAAGCGGTCGAACCCGGGCATTGCGAAATCCTCCCCGTCGTGGGGTATGACACCGTATTGTATGGAGGGGCGGGCGGAATCGGCTGGGCATCGGCCGTGGAAGCTCACGTTTGACAGTAAGCGCTCCTCCCACCTGTGGAAAACCGCGCAGCAGCGCGGTTTTTCGCGCCTTGAAAGT
>NZ_JAIMAV010000044.1 GCF_023511815.1 Alicyclobacillus sp. | reverse complement strand
GCCAGCTTCGTGGTCTCCTCCGGCGCGAACACCATGTGGTAACACAGCGTGAACGCCGTCAGGACAATCACCGTCTGCACCGTGCTGATGACCCCGACCCGCCGCAGATCGCGCGGATTGTGGGCGTGCGGGTACAACACGCACAGCAACAGGACGTTCAGGAAGATGGCCGCGGAGTTGACACTGCCGAGCAACACCTGTCTCGGACCCGCCCCCCACAGTGGGACCAGAAACTCGGGATGCCAATAGTTGATGGTCAGCAGGCACAGGGCGACCACCCCCAGGGCCAGTACCGGCCAGGCCATGGTCGAGACGCGCGCGATGCCCTCCAACCCCGTGTGCACCATGTAGGCGACCGTCAGGATGAACAGACCCCCGACCACCAGGATGGGCGTGGTCGGCAGCACGGACGTGATGACATTCTCCATGAACTCACGCATGATGCTCGCGGTGACGAGGATGAAGTACGCGGCGATCACGGCGCCGATCAACGCCGCCACCCCGTGCCCGAGGGTGCCGCGCACCACCTCGACGATGCTCTGATTCGGGAAAAACCGCCGCAACAATCCTTCGGCCAACAGAAACAGCACCAGCGCCAACACGCCGGAGATCACCGGTTCCATCCACGCCGCCTCCAGACCGTACTTGGACACGTACGCCGGGTAATCGAGAAACACGTGGATGGCCACCAGGACGGTCATCATGGCCGTCAGTTCCTTGGCGCCGACCTTGGCCTTCTCCTGAACCCTCGGCATCAGTGCTTTCCCCCTTTTCGCGGCGATCTGACCCGGTCTCCGAACCGGCGGACGGCGTTGGGCATCGTCGCCTTGCTCCACGGAGGCGTCACCGGTTCTTCCCGCCACGCCTTGAGCGTCTGCAGGAAGGCCGGGCGCTGGTTCATCACATAGGCGGGCCCGCGCAGGAAGACGTCCTTCGAGGTGTCCATCCGCGGCGCCACCGGACTGAGCATCGGCACACCGAAGGACTTCTGCACCGCCAGCCTCGCGGCCGCCCAGCACAGCGCCAGGGTCAGGCCGTAGAACCCGAACACCGCCGCGGCGGCCAAAAACAGAAAGCGCATGGTGCGGACGCCGAAGGCCAGGTTGTAGTTCGGAATGGCGAATGATGCCAGCGCCGTCACGGCGATCACGATGACCAACAGCGGGCTGACGATGCCCGCCTGCACCGCCGCCTGCCCAATGATCAATGCACCGACAATTCCGATGGTTGGGCCAATCACGGACGGAATCCGAATGCCGGCCTCGCGGATCAGCTCGATGGAGAACTCCATCATCAGGATCTCGGTGATCACCGGGAAGGGCACCTGCTCACGGCTGCCCGCGATGGCGAGCATGAGATCCGTCGGGATCATCTCCGGATGGTAGTTGGTGATGGACACGTACAGCGCCGGCATCAACAGGGCCAGGCTGAGCGCGAGCCAACGCAGAATGCGCAGAAACGAGCCGAAGGGGAACCGGAGATAGGCGTCCTCCGGCGAATGCACCAGCATCCAGAACACCACCGGCACCGCGATGGCGAACGGACTGTTGCCGACAAAGATGGCGACGTGCCCTTCCATCAGCATGTGGGCGATGCGGTCCGGCCGCTCGGTCGTCAGCGTGGTCGGCACCACCATCCGCGGGTTGTCCTCGATGAACTGCTCGAGCAGACCGCTGTCCGGCAGATAATCCACGTCGATGGCCTGGATCCGGCGTTTGACCTCGTCCACCAGTTTCGGATTGACGATCCCCTTGACGTACATCACCGCCACGTCCGTCGGGGCGGCCTTTCCGACGCGCATCATCTCCGTCACCAGGTCCTTGCATCGCAGCTGTGCGCGCACCAGGCCGGTGTTCGCCCGGAAACTCTCCGTGAACCCGTCGTGCGGGCCGCGCACCACCGTCTCCGTCTGCGCCAATCCCACCGTCCGGTGCTCCCATCCGCGCGTTTCGACAATCAGCGCGCCGGCGGACCCATCCACGAACACCGCCGTGCACCCGGAGAGGATGCCGGGGACCACGTCATCCCAGGTGTCGAATTTGGTCACCTGATTGCCCGGCAACAGGGCCTCGGAGACGGTCTTCAGACGGCGTTCGACGGGTTCGTCGGCGATGGCCGTGAGCAGCATCAACGGCTGGAGGATGTTGTTGTTGATGGTGGTCTTGTCGACCAGGCCATCGACGAACACCGCCAGGGCCCGCCACGGTTTCTCTCTCCCGGAGGGATTGTCCTTCGGCGCGGCCTGGATGACGAATTCGCGGATGACGATGTCCTTGTTGATGTCCGCGTGGAACAGCTGCTCAATCTGCTTGCGAACCGCGTCAAGGTCGGCCGGGACGCGGTTGCTCCCCGATTCGGGACCTGGCTCCGTCTGCGCCTGCGCAACCTGGCGAACGTACTCCCCCAGGGGAATGGGCCGGATCACCTCAACCTCCGCCTGTCCCGGGTCCTGTCCCTCGTCCGGACCGGATTCCCCCCGGCCGTTCCCCTTCTCCCGTCCCTGCCCTCCCGATGCGGGGCCCGACGCACTCGGCCCGCCCTTCCCGGTCTGTCCCTCGGCCGCCCCGTCCTGCCCTTGCGACGGAGGCGCGCCGTTTGCCTGCGCCTCGCTGGGGCTGTCGTTGAGAAGGGAGAACGGCTCCTCCACGACCCCGTCGTCGACGGTGAACAGGCGTGCCAACCACGACGGCACGTTCACAGCCATCCCCCCTCGCGATCCTCGAACGCTAGGTTGCAACGCGAAGAACGGGTTTATGCCCGATACGGTCATAATTTCCAATTGCGCCGGTCAAACTACGGAGGAGCGTGCGTTGGAGACGTGCACGTTGGAGGGAAGACGCATGAGGACTCGAAACAGGTGGGGATCGCTCGACGCGGTGGACGCCACCGCGCAACGGATGGACGCCGGCAAGCGGGCTCGAGACCAATGGAGGTCGTCCTGGAGGTCGTCCTGGAGGTCACCCGCCGCGGTGATGGCCCTGGCGCTGTGTGCGCTGTGTATCCCGGCATGCACCCCGCGAACGCCGGAGAACACCAGCGCCGCCGCGGGGTACGCCGGTGCGCCGTGGACCGCACCGGGTGCACCGGCGGCCGCGGGCAACGCCGTGACGCCTCCGCGGCCGGCGATGACGCCGTACAACGCCCTGCGCTCCTGGCCGTCCGTGGCGCGATCCGTTGAGCAGGTCCAGGGGCTCAAGTGGGCGGTGGTGCTGCAGGAGGGCCGCAGGGTGTACGTCGGGGCCTTTCCCGACCATGATGAGACCCCCGAACCCGACCGGGCGGAGGCGCCGCGGACACGGTACGATTTCCCGAAGGCGTTCGACACGCCCGCCGAGCTGGCCCAAAAGACCCCGGACGACTTCATCCGCGCGCTCGAGGATCCCGGCCCGCGCGCCGACACGCGGGACTTTCGGCCGCGGGACCGCAGCGGGATGCTGAGCCCGGCGAAACAGATGGAGGTCCGCCAGCGGGTGCAACGCGCCCTCCCGGACGTGCAGACGGTGTTGATCACGACGGACACCGCCTCCGCCGCCGTCCTCCGGGGATACGCGGAGTACCTGGAGGCGGGCGGGGACATGAGCCGATTCATGGACCAATTCCACAAGCGCGTCGCGCTGATCTGGCCAAACGGCCGCGGGACGGATCCGTACCACCCCTCCGCCTCTCCCGATTTCGGCGCCCTCGGGACCCCCGCGGACGCGCGGACCCCGCTGCACGGTCCGGTCGGCTGAGGCGTGCGGCAGAGTGAACACATCCGGCGCTGGACGTGCACGACCTTTACGGGGGCGACCGCTGCACCGAACACGTCCGGTTTGGAACGCGACCGGTTTGGAACAGGTTTGGAACGCGTGCGGTTCGGAGGACCTCAACCGGAGGGACGGTTGGAGAACAGGGACTTGGGCAACAGGGTGATCTCGAGGGTCAGCTGTTTGGCGGCGGGATCGTACCCGGTCACCTTCACGCCGTACGGATGCTGCGGTCGCTTCGTGAGTTCGATGAGGAGATTGGCGTTCTCCGCGTCGACGCCGATCCAACTCGGCCAGGGTAGGTGCCGGAACACGAAGAACAGCGCGCTCTCCGGCACGGGGATGCTGCCGATGGCGGCCGACTCCATGTGCAGGGTCACATCCCCCCCGGCGACCGCCGGGGTGAACACCACGTCCGCGGGCACGACGCGATCCTGCATCTTGAAACCGAGTTGCACACGCCAGTGATCGTCGAATTGAACGCGCGCATACGACAGGACCGCGGCCAGATCCGGTTGTTCCGAGACGGCGTATTCCAGATAGGTGTTGATGGCGTCCTGACCCAGCGTGAGCTGAAACGTCGCCGGTGTCTCCCCGGCCGCCTGCGGGGCGGGGGTCGTCACCGTGCCCGCGCGTGGCAGGGACGCCCACCACAACCCGGCCAGCGCCAGCACGCCGACGTTCAGCGAGAGCAACGCGATGAAGGCCTTTTTCCACATCCCCGCCACCTCCTTCACCCCCGGACGGATGGACACCCACCGCCCGCTGCGCTACCATGAAAGGCGAGACGACACTCCCCCGGCCTGGCGGCCGGACGGAGCATCGGGCAGGTGGGCCGTGCGTGAACGTGGACCGGTGGCGCAACTGGGCGCTCGTGATGATGTTCGGAGGCTTCTTCGTGATGTACAGCGGTGTGTACCACCGCGCCTGGATCCCGTATCTGATGGTCGTCGGCGGCCTGGGCGTGCTCGCCGGGATTCTTGTGTACTTCCGGTTCGGCCCGGTGAACCCCACCGTGCACGAGTCGCAGTGCCCGCGCTGCGGCCGGATCACCCGATTGACCGGTGCCAAAGACCGCTGTCAGCACTGCCGCCAGCCGCTGCGCCGCGTCCCGGGAGGCGGGTACGAACCGTACGCCGAGTGACTCACTGGCCCTGTCCCCCATCGTGGTGATCCCGCGACGGTTGGCGCCGGGCGACAGGGGCGACAGGGCCCGCGCCTTCCTTCTCGCGCGGGCCGTGATCAGCCTTCGGCGGCCCGATCCTCGCCTTCCTTCCCGCGCCGGCGCTTCGGCCGCTTGTCCTCGCTGAAGACCACCTCGCGCAGCTTCTCCTCCTTCTGCATGGTCTGATAGAACCGGCAGAAGGAGGCGACCGGACAGATGTCGCATTTCGGCTTGCGCGCCGAACACACCCGTCGGCCGTGGTGGATCAGCCAGTGATGCGCCTGCGTCCACAGTTTCTGCGGGATGCGCTGGCACAGCTGGCGCTCCGTCATCTCCGGATTCATGCTGTTGGCGATCCCGATGCGGTTGGCCACCCGCTGCACGTGCGTGTCCACCGCAATGGCCGGGATCCCGAACGCGTTGGAGACCACCACGTTGGCCGTCTTGCGGCCCACGCCGGGCAGTTTGACGAGCTCCTCCACCGATGCGGGGACCTCGCCGTGGTACTTCTCGAGAAGCATCCGGCTGGCGGCGATGATATGCTCCGCCTTCGCCCGAAACAGCCCCAGTTCTTTGATGTCTTCCTGCAGTATCTCCGGCGTCAGCCCAGCGTAGTCCTCCGGAGTGCGGTATTTTTGAAACAACCGCGCCGTGACCTGGTTGACGCGCGCATCGGTGCTCTGCGCCGAGAGCATCGTCGCGATCAACAGTTCGAACGGGTTGCTGAAGTTCAGCGCGCACTTGGCGTCCGGGTATGCCTCTTCCAACTTGACCAACATGCGCCGCGTCTCGGCGCGCGACAACAGGTGATTCATGCCCGAACCTCGCTTTCCGGCCATCCTGCGCCGCCGGGCGCCCCGCGCCACCGGCGCATGAACGCGCGCCGCTGCAGGGTCGCGTCCGCCAGCTTCTCCACCAGGACCTCGCGCGCCAGGGGAACCTGAATCTCGGCGTCGCGCGCCCGGCGAAACAGATTGAACACGGGGGTCAGCCACAGATACTCGCACGTGATGACGCGGTAGTCGCGGTCATCGGCGAGCGGCTCGGCGCCCACGCGGATGTCCCGTATCTCCATTCTCTCAGATCCCGGTGTTCGCGACAACGTGACCTGGGCACCGGCGATGGCGAACCACCCGATGACCCCGCCGCGGAAGCCGAATCCAAATCCGGGCCGCCCGTGGATCTCCGGTTGAACCGACTGAGCCAGCCAGTCGCGAATGTCCTTGCCGCGCAGGGTCAGGCGAACCGGTCGGGTGGGGGTGGCGCACGCGCCCAGCGCGTGTTTGACGCGCACCACGCCCGGCAGGAGGCTGGCGGTGAGCGCACCGCTCATCATCACGCCGAGATCGGACGGATAACGGTCGAACAGGGCGTCGACCAGCAGGTTGGCGAAGGGTGACTCCCGGTCGAACGCGACCGGCAGGCGTTCGGGCAGGGTCGCCACCGGCCGCTCCAATTCGGCCCGCACGTCGGGCAGGTAGCCGCGGTAGGCGGAGAGCATGGCCGCATCCAGGGGATCGTGCGGACGGACCGGCACCGGTTCACCGTGAACTCCCCGGACGCGGCGCAGGGCGGGATCGAAATCAATCACCGTGTGGCCGAACACCTGCGCGTGCTTGCCCGGCTGGAAGATGTAGGTCTCCCCGACCCGCTCGGCACCTTCCATGAAGTGATGCGTGTGGCCGCCGAGGATCACGTCCACCCCGGGGACCTGCTCCGCCAACCGGCGATCCGCCCCCAGGCCGAGATGCGACAGCAGGACGATGACGTCGCACCCCGCCGCCCGCAGGGCGTCGACGGCGCGCCGGGCGGCCCCGTGCGGCGCGTCCACATCCACGCCGAGCCGCTGGTACGAGGTTCGGTAGTCGGGGGTCAGGCCGAACACGCCGACGCGGACGCCCGACCGTTCAAAGATGGCCCAGTCGCGCAGAAAGGGCAGCGGCGCCCCGCCGGGGGCGCGCAGGTTCGTGCCGAACGCCACCGTCCCGCTTCGGGACACCAGATTCGGCCACTGGGCCACCGGGATGGTCAGGCCCTCGTTGTTGCCGAACACCCACCCGTCGTACCCGAGCGCGTCCATCAGCGCGGCGTTGACCATTCCGTGGGTCGCCTCGGTTTCCGGACGCACCCGGTCCAACACATCGCCGACATCGAAGGTCAGCGCCCACTCTCCGTTTCGGCGGACCTCGTTTCGCAGGCGGCGCAGCGCGGCCCCCGCGCGCATGAAGTTTTCCAACTGGCTGTGCACGTCGTTCGTGTGCAGAAGATGGATCCGCACCGGCTCACCCCGTCTCGCCGTGTTGGACGCCGCCCGGCCTCTCTCAGTTTATGCGCTCTGCGCCCCGTCCAGGCCGAGCGCCGGCGCAATCTTCACCAGGGCCTGGGTGACGAACCGGATGTGCTCGTCCAGATCCACGCCGAGCTCCTCCGCCCCCCGGTACACGTCCTCCCGGTTGACCCCTTTGGCGAACGCCTTGTCCTTCAACTTCTTTTTCACGCTCGACACCTCGACATCCGCGATGTTGCGCGTCGGGCGCACCATCGCCACCGCCATGATGAACCCGGACAATTCGTCGCAGGCGTACAGGGCCTTGGCCATCAGGGTGTTTCGGGGCAGCTGGTTGTAATCGGCGTGCGCCCGGATGGCGTAGATCACGTCCTCCGGATAGCCCAGCTCTCCCAGGATGCGCGCGCCGACCACGGTGTGCTCGTGCGGCATGCCCGGGTAGCGCTCGTAGTCAAAGTCGTGGAGCAACCCCGTGATGCCCCACTTCTCCACATCCTCGCCGAATTTCTCCGCGTACGCGCGCATGGCCGCCTCCACGGCATAGGCGTGGCGGCGCAACGATTCGCTCTGGGTGTACTCGTGCAACAGGGCCAGCGCCTCTTCTCTGGTCTTCATCCGGATGCCACCTCCGTCTTGTCCTTACATTCCCTCGCTCTCCATTGTACCGGTTTTCGCAAATCTGTAGACAGGCTGGGGCGCTCCCGCGCGGAACGTGCCCCGCGGTGCACGCCACAGAATCTTCCGTGGGAGACCCGGGATCTTTTAATGGCTAAAGGTCTTGCCGGTGCCCTTGGACAGGACTAGAATGAGGTTCGAAATCATGCAACCGTGAACCCTCGGTCAACTCTCGCCCGCCAAGGAGGCCGACGATGCAATTCCTGACCCGCTTCTCCCTGCGAAATCCCGCCGCCATCCTCCTGTTGGCCCTGCTGGTGGTGGCGGGCGGCGTCCTCTCCGCCCTGCGCCTCAACGAGGAGCTGATGCCGGACATCGCCTTCCCCGTGATCGCCGTCATCACCCCCTACCCGGGGGCGTCCCCGGAGGAGGTCGCCCAACACGTGACGGAACCGGTGGAGGATGCGCTGCGCGGCATCGGTGACGTCAAGACCGTCACCTCGTCCTCGATGGCCAACGTCTCCGAGGTCGAATTGGAACTGAACCTCAACGCCAACCTGGACGACGTGCAGCAGAAGGTCACCCAGGCCGTCGCGCAGGTCAAACTGCCGCAGGGCGCGTTGACGCCGACCGTTGAGAAGTTCTCGTTCAACTCGCAGCCCGTCCTCTACTTCACCGTCGCCGCCCCGGAGGGCAACGAGTCCGCGCTCACGGGCGCGGTGCGGGATGTCATCCTGCCGGCGCTCCAAGGCGTGCCCGGCGTGGCGTCCGTGCAGACCGCGGGATCGGCGCCGGAGGAGGTTCGCATCCGGCTGTCGGAGGACCGACTGGATCAGCACCACCTGACGGCGGACCAGGTGCTGCAGGCCATCCAGGCGGCCAACGTCTCCATGCCGCTCGGCGCCCCGACCCTCGAGGGCCAGGTGCAACCGGTTCAGATGACCGGGTCCATCCGGTCTCTGGACGACATCCGGAACCTTCGCATCCCGGTGCCGGCCGACCCGTCGGCGGGCCTGGCGGCCATCGGCGCCGGGATGGGACAGTTGGGCCAGGCCGTGGGCCGGGTCGGACAGGCGGTCGGCCAGGTGGCGCAGGGCCTCGGGCAGGTCGGACAGGGGCTTGCGGTCGTCCAGGCCCAGACCAGGTTGCTCACGGCGCTGCAGCAGATCCAGGGCCAGATCTTCGGGCTCCAGCTCGCGCTGGCGCAGGAGCAGGCCCGTCCGCCCGGGATGCAGAGCGCACAGCGCATCGCGGAACTGACCGCGCAGCTGAGGGCGCTGGAACAGGCGCAGTCGTCCCTGAATCAGCAGTTGAAATCCATCCAGGACCGCCTGCCCGCGTCGACGCCCCAGGTGAACCCGTCGGCCGGGGCCGCGGCGGCGTCCCCCGCCGTGCCCGTCCAACCGAAGGTGTCCGGTGATGCGGCCGAAAAACCGGCGACGCTCGAGACCGTCCGCCTCGGAGACATCGCCGATGTCTCCCTGGCGCCCCCCGCGGACGGGTCCATCAATCGGACGAACGGGCAGCCGAGCGTGCTGGTCAGCGTGCTCAAGAGTGAGGACGCGAACACCGTGCAGATGGCGGACGGCGTCAACGCACAGCTCGCGCACCTGTCCAAGCGGCTGCCGGCCGGGGTGCACATCGTGCCGCTGTTCGACGCGTCCAGCATGGTCCGCGCGTCCATCAACGGCATGATGCGCGAAGCCCTGCTCGGCGCCCTGTTCGCCGCCGTGGTGATCCTCGTGTTCCTGCGCAATTGGCGGACCACCGTGATCGCCGTGGTGTCCATCCCGCTGTCGCTCCTGTGCGCCATCATCCTTCTGAATCGGCTGGACATCACGCTCAACATCATGACGCTGGGGGGCATGGCGGTGGCCACCGGCCGCGTGGTGGACGACAGCATCGTGGTGATTGAAAACATCCACCGCCATTGGCGCCAGCGGCGAGCCCGCGGCAAGGCGCTGGCGCTTGCCGCCACCCGCGAGGTGGGGGCCGCCATCACCGCGTCCACCATCACCACCATCGCCGTGTTCCTCCCGCTGGGGTTCGTCAGCGGGATCGTCGGGAAAATCTTTCTGCCGTTCGCGTTGACGGTGGTCTGCGCCCTGGCGAGCTCTCTTCTCGTCGCGCTGACGGTCGTGCCGTTGTTGGCCTGGCTGCTCATCCTGCGCGGATCCGGGGATGTCGATCCCGCCGGCGAACCAGGGGCATCGCCGGATACCCATTCGCCCCCGTCCGAGGCCGAGACGGCGCCCGGCGCTCCGTCCGCGCTGCGCCCCTGGCAGCGGTCCTACCGGCGCTTCCTCAACGCCTGTCTCGACCACAAATGGGTGGTGCTGCTCGTCACCGCGGCCGCGTTCGTCGGTTCCGTGGCGATCCTCCCTCTGGCCGGCAGCACCTTCATCCCGGAATCCCGGGAGAAGTTCGCGACCATCCGGATCGACATGCCCATCGGGACCCCGCGGGACCGGACGGACGAGAAGGCGAAACAGGTGGAGGACGTGGTCCGCTCGTTCGGGGACACGGTGCAGCAGATGAACACCGCGGTCGGTTCCGACACCGGCAACGCCTCCACGGCGGCCAACGGGGACAACACCGCCAATCTGTTCCTGGAATTGAAGCCGGACACCGACGTGCAGGGGTTTGTGGCGGCGCTGCGCGAAAAACTGCGGCCCATCGCGGGTCCTGCCAACATTCAGGTCAAGGAGTTGATCCTGGGCGGTGCGAGCGGATCGTTCGGCGTGGTGGTCAGCGGCGCCTCCGCGCAGGACATCGCGCAGGCGGCCAACCTCATCACGAAGGCGCTTCGCGGTGTGCCCGGGCTCGCCAACGTCCAGAACAACCTGGCGCAGACCCGGCCGCAGCTCGACGTGCGCCCGGACCCCGAGCGGGCCGCGGAACACGGTCTGACCGCGTACACCATCGCCACCCAGGTGCAGACGGCGCTCTCCGGCCAGGACGCCGGCACCGCCACCCTGGACGGGCGGACGTACACCATCCGGCTCACGCTCGGATCATCCGTGCGGACCGTGGAGGACGTTCGCAATTTGACCCTGCGGACCCCGACCGGACAATCGGTCAAACTCGGCGACGTGGCCACCGTGGCCTCGGTGCCGGCGCCGGTGAGCATCCTGCACCGCAACGGTGAGGCGTACGCGGAGGTGACGGGCGACTTCACGGATCAGGACACCGGTGGCGCCACCCGCGCGGCGATGGACCGCATCCACGCCCTGGCGCTGCCCTCCGGCGTCGACGTCGCTTTGGCCGGGGACGCGCAGGAGCAGAACGAGAGCTTTCGGCAATTGATAGAGGCGACCGTCATCGCCGCCGGCCTGGTGTACCTGGTCATGCTGGTGTCGTTCGGCGGTTGGAAGGCCCCGTTCGCCATCCTGTTCTCCATGCCGGTCGCCCTCATCGGCGCCTTTGCCGGGACCGTGCTCGCGCGGCAGCCGGTGAGCGTGTCGTCGTTGATCGGGATCCTGATGCTGATGGGCATCGTCGTCACCAACGCCATTGTTCTGGTCGATCGCGTCGAACGCCAACGCCGCCTCGGCGCGGGGATCCGCGAGGCCCTCCTGGAGGCCGGAACCACGCGGTTGCGGCCCATCCTGATGACCGCCATCGCGACCATCTGCGCGCTCATCCCGCTCGCGCTCGGTTTCGCGGAGGGCGCCCTCATCTCGCAGGGCCTGGCCGTGGTCGTCATTGGCGGATTGGTCAGCTCGACGGCGCTGACGCTGGTGATTGTCCCGGTGGTGTACGAACTCCTGCACCGGCGCGCGCACCGCCGGGAGGCGCTGGCGATGCGACCGGACTTCAGCTGACGCCGGTCAGCCCCCGAGCGCACGTCGGCGTTGGATGCGCGCAAGCCGGTGCGCCAGGTGATCCAGCACCTGATGCCAGCGGCGTGCGACGGCTGGGTCGGCGGCGCACGCCTGTGCCTGCGCCGCCGCCCGCGCCTGCGCCTCCTGTGTCCAGCGTGCCGCGGCGTCGAGATCGCCGGCCCGGTGCTCCGCGTATTTGGCCAGCTCCACGAGCGGCGGCACGGCCAGCGGCTCCGCGGCCGCGATGCGCGCCCACAGCGCCAGCGCCTTCTCCCACTCACCCCGCCGCTTGTGAAACAAACTCTTCAACCACAGCGCACGCCCATCCGCGTCGGGGCTGGCGGCCGCCCGCTCGTAGCACCGCTCGGCCAGGTCGTAGGCCTCCCAGTCGTCGTGCCAACGCGCCAGGGCCACCCACGCCTCCGCGGTCGCCGCCGGCTCCCGTCCCGCCAACAGATCCGCGAGGACGGCCAGCAGCACCGCCAACGAACACACGTCCGCGGCGTTGTGCTCAAACACCGGCTCCATGCCGTCCGCCACACCGTCCTCCAGCCAGGCGAAGTACCGCGCGGGCGCCTCCCGCCCGGGGAGGTCGTCCGTGCGGCGGATGCCGAGCACGCCCGCCTCCACCTCCGCCAGCGCGACCCGGCCCAGATGCCGGCGCCAGAGGCGCCGCGCGGGATGGATGAGATCCGCATGGCCGCACGAGGGCCGGGGCATCCGCCACATCGACAGCCGCGATTGCAGGAGCGGCCAGTCGAACGACTTGCCATTGAACGTCACCACCAGGGCGTCCCCGGTCAGATGCTCGGTCAAAAGGGCCGAAAGCAGATCCGGTTCGCCCGCGTGATCGGCCAGAAAGTACTGGTGCACCGCCAGCTCGTCGCCCTCCACCCGGGCGAGGGCGTGCAGGAACGGAACGTTGCCCGCGCCCTGGCCGAGCCCCGTCGTCTCGGTGTCGTAGAAGCGCAGTCGCTCCGGGTCCACGGCCTCCACCTTCAGCGCCCTGGCGGCGGCGGACAGGTCGGTCGACAGCAGATCGGCGAACCGGCGCCGGCCGTGGACGGTCAGGAGGTCGTAGCGCAACACCCGGTGCCACACCGAATCGCCCTCCGCGAGCGGCCGAAATCCGAGTAAAGCCAATCCCCGCCCTCTCGAATCCAGAGGCTGCGGGCGGTCATCACGCGGACCGCCCGTGCCGCCATCCATCCCGAGCGCCCCCGGCGGCGGCTCGTCCGCCGGCTCCCGCGACGGCCCACTCGCATCCGATGCCGGGCCGGCCCCGGGTACCGCCGGATGGAATTCGTGCCCAGGTGCCGAGGCCGGTCCGGGTTCCCCCGCTGGGGTTGTGCGTTGCCGCCCGACCGACGCCTCCAGCGCCGCCAGGCGCTCCAACAGCGATCGCGCCATCACACCCCACCTTTCATCGCGGCGGCCGCCTGGGCCGGGCCCGGGTCCGCCAGACACATCTCGACGAGGGCCAACACCAGCGCCTTGGCGTCTTCATCCCCGCGTCCCGGTCCGATGCAGGCGGGGCATCCGGCCTCGCAGCGGCAGCCCTTCACCATCTCGCGCGCGATGGACAGCACCTCGTCCACGTCGCGAAACACGCGATCCGCCAGTCCGACGCCGCCCGGGTACGCGTCGTACAGATACAGTGTGGGCTGGCCGTCGAGCGGATCGCGCACCTCCGCCGCCCAGTGCAGATCCGAGAGCGCGCACATGCAGTGCAGCGCCGAGGCGTGGCGCAGGACGTGCGCCAGGCCGATGAGCGCCGTCTCCCAGCGCTCGTTGTCCCACGGGATGCCCCGGCGGTCCCACCGGCACCAGTAGCCGACCGTGTGCAGCTCGGCCTCGGGCAGGTGGATCCGGCCCCAGCCGAGGTTTTCGTGCGTGTCGAACTTAATCTTCTTGAACAGGGTCGGCACCGCGTTGACCATGACCTCCCCGGTCTGGTGCCGCGCCGCACCGGTCCCGCGCTCGTCGAGCACGTCGAGCACCTGCAGCCGCACCGCCAGCTCGGCGTCGGTGTAATAATCGACGTCGACCTGGCGGACATACGCCTTGCCGTTCTCGAGATCCAGCCGTTCCACCTGGTGCGGCCTGGATTGATGCAGGTAGATGGCCTCCTCGTGGAGCGTGGTCAAGGCGCTGAAGCGGTCCGTCTCCCCGATGACGCGCGGCCGGGCTTCCGTCTGATCGATGATGACCACGTTGTCCTGCGCCGCGCTGCGCAGGGAGACGGAGTGGCTGGGCAGGGCGTCCGCCATCCAGAAAAACCGCCCGTCCCGCCCCTGGTGCAACACCCGGTGTTGCGCGAGATACGACAACAGCTCCTCCGTCGTCTCCACGCCGAAGCGCTCGTCCGGCGAAAAGGGCAGTTCGTACGCCGCGCACTTCAGGTGATCCGTCAGGATGAGCAGGTTCTCCGGGTACAGGCGGGCGGCCTCCGGAGCCCCCTGGAGGATGTGCTCCGGGTGCTGGACGATGTACTGGTCGATGGCCGAGGCGTTGGCGATGAACAGGGCCAGCGACACCCCCTGGCGGCGCCCCGCCCGTCCGCTCTGCTGCCGAAACGACGCGACCGTACCGGGATACCCGACGGTGATGGCCGCCTCCAGGCTCCCGATGTCCACCCCGAGCTCCAGGGCGTTGGTGCTCACCACGCCGAGGATGCGGCCCTCGCGCAGTCCCCGTTCAATCTCGCGCCGCTCGTTGGGCAGATAACCGCCCCGGTACCCGAACACGCGATGCCGCAGCCGCTCCGGCACGTCCGCCTTCCAGTAGGTGGTCAGCAACTCCACCTGCGTCCGGGTCTTGACAAACGCGATGGTCGAGATGCCCTCCCGCACCAACCGCGTCCCGAAGCGGCGCGCCTCGGTGATGGAGGACCGGCGCAACCCCAGCTCGGGTTGCACCAGCGGCGGATTGTACAGCACCGTGTGGCGCTCCCCGGAGGGCGCCCCCGACCGATCCACGACGGTGATGGCTTCTCCGGTCAGCAGGTGCCCCAGTTCCTCCGGATTCGCGATGGTCGCGGAGCACAGGATGAAGGCCGGGCGGCTGCCGTAATGCTCGCAGATTCGCCGCAGCCGCCGCAGCACGTTGGCCACGTGGCTCCCGAACACCCCGCGGTAGATGTGCGCCTCGTCGATCACGATGTACCGCAGATTCTCAAACAACCGCAGCCACTTGGTGTGATGCGGCAGAATGGCGGCGTGCAGCATGTCCGGATTGGTGACGACGATGTGTCCGGCCTCCCGAATGCGCTGCCGCGCGTGCAACGGTGTGTCGCCGTCGTAGGTGAACGACTGCACCGGTGACGGCAGGTGGCCGCACAGCTCGTGCAACTCCGCCACCTGGTCCTGGGACAGGGCCTTGGTCGGAAACAGATACAGCGCCCGCGCCGCCTCATCCTTGAGGATGGCGTCGATGACCGGCAAATTGTAGCAGAGGGTCTTGCCGCTGGCCGTCGGGGTGACGACCATCGTGCTGTGACCCGCTCGAATCGCCTCCAGCGCCTCCGCCTGATGCGCGTACAGCTGCCGGATGCCGCGGGCCGCCAAGGCGCGCCGAAGATCCGGGTGCAACCACGCGGGCACGTCCCGGTGCCGCGCGATGCGCGCCGGCTCCACGTGCCAGTGAGCGATGTGGCGCATCACCTCCGGCGTCCGGCGCCATTCGTCGAGCAGCATGGCGAGGTTCATAGACTGCCTGCCCCCCTTCGCTATCAAGTGAATTCTCCGTCCGCCGGCGAACTCCTGTTCGCATGACGGCGCCAAAGCCTGGCCCGGTAAGGCGTTCGGCCAGGCGTCAACCTACGATTTTTGCGTCCCACAGGTCACGATCCGGGGGATCGCTCATAGGATAATCCTGAGAATGCTAACCGGCGTTTGGTATGAATCTCGTACACCCTGGACATAAAGTATAGTACCGAGATAAGGGAGGAATTTCCTTGACCAGCGCAGAAAAGTGGGTAACTCGGTCCGACGCTTGGACGCCAGAGGACGATGAACGACTGGCGGCGATTGTCCTGGAGCACATTCGCACCGGCAGCACGCAGTTGCGGGCGTTCGATCAGGCGGCCACCGAACTGGGGCGCACGGCGGCGGCCTGCGGGTATCGGTGGAACGGCGTGCTGCGCAAAAACCTTCGCGAGGAGATTGAGGCCGCCAAGCAGGAGCGCAAGGCGGCGCAGAAGGCTGCGTCGACCCGCGGATCGACCGCCCCCCGCAGCCAGGCCGTGACGGTGAACTCCTCCTCCTCGATGCGGGAAGTCATTCTTTTTCTTCAAACGTTCGATGATCAGTACCAGCGCCTGCGCCGGCAGGTGGCTCAGCTGGAACAGGAGAAGGCCCGGCTGGCCGAGCGAGTGCAGGAGTTGGAGGCGCAGCTGCAACGCGGGCCGGCGGCCGACGGCGCCCCGCTGACGCCGGAACAGCTCGCGGAGGACTCGCGCACCCTGTTCGCCATCATGGAGCGGGCGCGCAAGCTCCTGGAGGCCGACGCGCTGAAGCCGGCGGAATAAGAATCCCGCCGGGTGTGAACGGCCCCCGGCGGAGCCTTGCGAGCCGGACCAGCTCGTGGGATGCCGCCAACGCCTCCCGCACCCATTCCGGCGGATAGCCGGACCGGCGAGCGGCGAATTGCTCCTCGTCCAACAACCGAATCCCCGCCCCGTCCACGTAGACGTCGAGGTCGAGGTCTCGAAACCGGACGATCCGTTCCTCGGCGTCGTACACCGGAGGTGTGATCACATTGCAGTAATACGCGATCCCCTCCGGTTTACATAGCTGAAACACCTGGTAATATCGATCCGGCCAGAACACGGCCCACACCGGATAATCGCTCGACCACACGCGCCCATCCGCCTCCAGCACCGGCGCGCCGGGCGGGATGTGGAAAACCCACGGATCGAACGTCTCCTCCACGGAATCCCACACGCGGTGCGGCCGCCCGTCCCCGTGCAGGCTGACGAGCTTCATCCGCTCGTCTCCCCTTTCTCGGCCATCGGCGTCCGGGGTGGCTCCACATCCTCCGCCCGTTCCGCCATCGGCTCCACCTCCGGAATGGGCAGGAAATCCACGAACAACCGGATGCGAAGCAAAGACTTGATGCCGATGAGCACAATCGGGCCGAGGAACAGCCCGAGCACCCCCATCAGCTTCATTCCCACGTACAGCGCGAACAGCGTCGAGAGCGTGTCGAGGCCGACGGATTCCGCGAGGATCTTCGGCTCCACCAGGTGGCGGATGAGCGAGATCCCCAGCTGAATCACCAACACCTTCAGGGCGAGCGCGACATCGCCGATGAGCAGGGCGCCGATCATCCATGGCACCGTCATGATGGCCGATCCGACCACGGGGACCAGTCCCGTCAGGCCGAACAGGATGCCGAGGATGACCGCGTACTTGATCCCGGCGATCCACATGCCGATCACGCCGAGCACGGCCGACATCAGCATCAGGACGACCTGCACGCGCAGGCTGCCGAGAAACGCGCGCATCATGTCTCCGGCCACCACCTGCACCTTGTCGCCCCACCCGGGCGGCAACAGGCGCAGGAAGCCTTTCACCATGCGCTCGCGGTGAACCAGCATGAAGAATGTCGCAATCAGGGCGACCGCCACCACGAACATGGACTCCGGCAGTTTGGTGATGGAGTCAATCACCCAGCTGGCCAGTCCGGAGAAAAACGCTTGAACGGTGGTCACGGCCTCGGCGACGGCGGACTCGACCTGATTGGTGACGCTCGGCGGAAGCTGGCCGTACCAGGCGCGCCCCAGTTCAATCCGCTGGGCGATCCAGGCCTGCACCTCGTTGAAGTACATCGGGACGTTCGCCGACCACAGCGCCGCCTCCCTTGCGACCTGGATCACGACGTACACCGACAGTGCGACCAAAAGCACCACGATGCCCACCATCACCAGCGTCACGGCCAGCGTGCGCGGGACGCCGCGCTGCTCCAGCCAGCGCACGAACGGCCACAGCAGGATGGCGAAAAACGCCCCCGCGACGAACGGGAAGATGTAGGGCATCAACCACGCGAACAGAAGCACCGTCACGGTGACGAGCACGAGCAGCGAAACGACTTCCACGAGCCGCCACAGGTACCGCTTCATCAACAGGTTCTGCCGAGGCGACGCCACCCTTTGGCCCACCCTTTCCTTCAGCGAGACCGTTTGAGAATCCGCCCTTTGGCGATGAAGCCGGCGGCCGTCATCGCAATGGCCGCGACGAACAGCACCGCGGCCCAATCGGCCCGCCCCTGGGCGAGCGTCGCGCTGCCCGCCGCAAAACACACCATCGTGACGACGGCGAGGAAAAAGTACACAAGCTTGACGGTTCGAGACACGGACACCGCTCCCATCGATCAGGCGTGACGGCGAGAGTTGCCCATCCGCCCGACGCCCTTCTGCCCTCCGTCCCATCGTCCATCGGCGGAGGTTCTTCTTGGATGATACCATAAACAAAGCCCGCCTCGCGGAGAGGCGGGCTCGGATGGAACGGAACGCGTTTGCATCAGGCGCTGACAAAACTCGGCAATTCGCGGCTGACCGCCTGCCAGGCCTGCTCCGGATGGACGGCGACCAGCACCTGATGCGCACCGCACCGCCGGTACACGGGGCGGCGCCGGGCATCCTGCGTCACCACCATGACGTTCGGGATCCCCGCGTCGTGAAGCGCCTGGATGATCAGCGCGGTCCGCACCAGATCCCCGGCGTCGTGCACCAGGGCGGCGTCAAACCCCTCCGCGGCGACCGCGCGGCGAACCGCCGCCCGGTGCCCCTCCACCTGCAGAACGTCCTCTCCGAACCACCGGTTGAGCCGGTGGTGATATTCATCAAAGCAGTCCAGCACCCGCACGCGGATTCCGCGCTGCTGGCTCCTCGACACATACATGCGTGACTCCTCACCGAATGCCGCAATCAGGAGTTTTGGCATCACGGTCGTCACCACCCGTTCATGATAGCGCTTACATCACACATTATACAACGCCGCAGCGCACGTGACCAGAGGGGGCCCGGGCAAATCGACGAATTCCCCGCCCGGTCACGGCGCGCCGTCGGCCGGGGCGCTCCGGGTCCGCTCCAGGCTCTCCCGGAGCGCCTGCCCGTACGCGTACGCGCGTTCCCGGGCCAGACCGGGGTCATGCGCGGCGATCGCGTCGTACATGGCCCGGCAGTGGGCGATGGAGGGGCCGAACGAGCGGATCGCCAGCCGGATCACGCTGCGCAGCCCCTCCTGAAGCACCCGCACGACGTTTTCCAACAACACGTTCTCGGCACACCGGGCCAGACACAGATGAAAGGCGAGCTCCGCGGCCACCGCCTCCTCGTCCGGCGGCGCGCACTCGATGCGAAACAGCGCCTGGGCCAGCGCGCCCAGCCCCTCGTCGCCGGCGCGCTCCGCCGCCGAAACGGAGGCCGCCGCCAGCACCGCCGTCAACAGTTCCACCAACTGGCGGGCGTCGCTCAGAGACAGGAGAATGGCCGCATCCAGCGGTTCCATCCACGTGTCGACCGAGACGGTGCGCACGAACGTCCCATCGCCATGGCGAAACTCGACAAGCCCCTGGCCGCGCAGCGTCCCCAGGGCCTCGCGGACCGTGGCCCGGCTGCACTGGAACCGCTCGGCGAGATCCGCCAGCGGCGGCAGCCGGTCCCCGGGGCGTAACCGTCCCTGCTCAATCTCGGCGCGGATGAAATCCGCAATCCGGGCGTACAGCTTGGGTGCCGAAGTCCTGTTGTCCGCAGACGGTCGGAGCCGACGAGCCACCTGGCGCCACCTCCACGCCAGTGATGTTCGCCGGCGACCCGGGGAAATCCTGCGCCGCCCGTCAGCCCTTCACCACGAGATTGACCAGACGGCCCGGCACATAGATCTCTTTGACGATCCGCTTGCCCTCGAGCCACTCGGCCAACTCTGGAAGAGCGCGTGCGGAGGCCACCGCCTCCGACTCGGGGGCGTCCGCCGGGATCACCAACCGGGCGCGCACCCGCCCGTTCACCTGGACGGCGATCTCCACCTCGTCATCCTTCAGCCAGCGCTCATCGTACGCAGGCCAACGGGCGGTGAAGACCGATTCCCGGTGGCCGAGCCGCTCCCACAGCTCCTCGCCCAGATGCGGGGCGAAGGGGGCGATGGTGATGGCCAGCGTCTCCATCGTGTCCCGGTCCAGGCCGTCCTTCGCCTCCTCGCCGAGCTGATTGACGTACTCCATGAACGCGCTGACGGCCGTGTTCAGGCGGAAACTCTCCATGCGCTCGGTCAGCGACGCGATGAACCGATGCCGGAGCTTCTCCAACGACGGCCGCGTCGGCGCGGGTTGATCCACGTGCGCCATCACGAGGCGGTACAGGCGGCCGAGGAACCGGCTGACGCCCTCCAGGCCGTTGGTGCTCCACTCCGCGTCGTCCTCCGGCGGGCCGACGAACAGCTCATACATCCGCAGCGCGTCCACCCCGTGCTCCGCGATGATGTCGTCCGGATTCACCACGTTGCCCTTGGATTTGCTCATCTTGGCCCCGCCCAGCGTCAGCATGCCCTGGTTGAACAGGTGCTGGAACGGTTCGTCGAAGTCAATCAGCCCGAGGTCGTGGATCACCTTCGTGAAGAACCTGGCGTACAACAGGTGCAGCACCGCGTGTTCCACGCCGCCGATGTACATGTCCACCGGCAGCCAGGCGTTCGCCTTCTCGCGCGAGAACGGAGCCTCATCATTGTGCGGATCGGGATAGCGCAAAAAGTACCAGCTCGATCCCGCCCACTGCGGCATGGTGTCCGTCTCCCGCCGCGCGGGGCCCCCGCACCTGGGGCAGGTGGTGTTCACGAACGATTCGATGGCGGCCAGCGGAGACTCGCCCGTCCCCGTCGGCTCGTACCGCTCCACATCCGGCAGCCGCACCGGGAGTTGCTCGACCGGGACCGGCAGTGTACCGCAGGTGTCGCAGTAGAGGATCGGGATGGGCTCCCCCCAGTAGCGCTGACGGGCAAACACCCAGTCGCGCATGCGGTACGTCACCGTCGCCTCGCCGATGCCGCGCTTCTCCAATTCCGCGACGATGGCCTTCTTCGCGGCTTCGTTGTCCATCCCGTCAAACGGTCCCGAGTTGACGAGGCGCCCCGGTCCGGTGTACAGCGCGGGGCGGCCTTCGCGTGCGGCGTCCACGGCCGCGTCCGCCGCGGCGGGCGCACGTCCGCCATCTGCCCCGGCCGCCGGGCTCTGCCCCGCGGCGGTCCCCGCATCCGCGAACGCCGTATCGTCCACCGGGGCGACCACCTGCACGATGGGCAGGCCGAAGGCCACCGCGAAATCGTAGTCCCGCTCATCGTGTGCGGGCACCGCCATGATGGCGCCGGTCCCGTAGTCCATCAGGACGTAATCGGCGATCCACACCGGGATCTTCGCGCCCGTCAGCGGGTGCACCGCGTGCGCGCCGGTGAACTCGCCGGTCTTGGTCTTGTCGACAATCTGGCGAGCGACCGACGATTTCTTGAGGGTCTCGCGGACGTACGCCTCCACCGCCTCGCGCCGATCCGCGGTCGTGATCCGTTCGACCAACGGGTGTTC
>NZ_JAIMAV010000043.1 GCF_023511815.1 Alicyclobacillus sp. | reverse complement strand
CCGGCCGCCGCGGCCCCGCCCCGCGTCGCCGCCGAAACTCAGCCCTCCGCCCGGTAAACGACACCGCCCGCGATGAGGGTCATCTCCACGCGGTTGCGCAAATCCAGCGGATCGCCCGACCAGATCACCACATCCGCGTCCTTGCCCGCCTCGAGCGATCCGACCCGATCCGCCACGCCCAGATGCCGCGCGGCGTTGACCGTCACCGCCCGCCAGGCCGTGCGCTCGTCCAGACCATGGCGGATGGCGTGCACCACTGCCGTCAGGAGGTAGTCAATCGCCACCACCGGGTGGTCGGTGGTGATGGACACCGGCACCCCCGCCTGCGCCAGTGCCGCCACCGTGTGCCACCCCTTGTTCGCCAACTCGACTTTGGACCTGGCCGACATCGTCGGCCCCACCGACACCCTCACGCCCGCCTCGGCCACGCGGTCCGCAATCCGATGACCCTCCGTGCAGTGCTCGATGGTCATGTCAAATCCGAACTCGTCCCGCAGCCGCAGCACCGTGGCGATGTCATCCGCCCGGTGGGCGTGGATGCGAAACGGAATCTCTCCACGCAGCACCTTGGCCAGGTTCTCCAATCCGAGATCGCGCGTCCCCGCCTGGCCCGCCTCCCGCTGCCGCAGGTAATCCTGCGCCTTCATCAGCTGCTGGCGGAAGAGCGCGGCCACCCCCATCCGGGTCACCGGCGCCTTGTCCTTGCCACCATAGACCCGTTTCGGATTCTCCCCGAAGGCCGCCTTCATCCCCGACGGGGCGCGGATGACCATCTCGTCCACCACGCGGCCGTGCGTCTTCAACACCGCCATCTCCCCGCCGATCACGTTGGCGCTGCCGGGCATGACCTGCACCGTCGTCACACCGGCGCGGATGGCGTCCTGAAACCCGGTGTCAAACGGATTGATCCCGTCGATGGCCCGGACCTCCGGCGTGATGGGGCTGCTCGTCTCGTTGAAGTCGGCGCCCTCACGCCCGACCCCCAACTCGTGGACGCCCAGGTGGGTGTGCACGTCAATCAGCCCGGGCGTCACCCATTTCCCGGTGGCGTCGAGGATCTCGGCGCCCTCGACGTGACCGACGCGATCGACCGCGCGAATCGTCGGTCCCTCCAGGAGCACGTCCAATCCATCCGCCCATTCTCCCGTCGGGAGCAACACGCGCCCGCCGGTGATCACCTTCCTCGTCGTCATCTGGGTCTCCTCCTTCGATGTCAGCACTCTCGCCCGGCTGCGAGCGCCAGGTCCGCGTCATCGCCCGCGTCGACCGCCGACGCGGTCACCGTCGCGGCGATCTCCAGGCCGCGCACGATGAGATCCAGCCCCATGCTCGGCTCCGGCTTGCCCGCCACCTGCTCCGGCAGGTACGGGATGTGGATGAACCCGCCGCGTACGCCCGGAAATTCGGTGTTAATGAGATGCATCAGGCCGTAGAAGAGATGGTTGCACACGTAGGTTCCGGCGCTGTTCGAGACGGCCGCCGGGACGCCCGCCTCGCGCAGCGCGGCGACGATGCGCTTGATGGGAAGGCGGGTGAAGTACGCGGCGGGCCCGCCGGCGACCACCGGCGTGTCGATGGGCTGTTGGCCCTCGTTGTCCGGAATGCGGGCGTCGTTGACGTTGATGGCGACGCGCTCCGGCGTGATCTGCGCCCGGCCGCCGGCCTGGCCGACGCAGATGACCACCCGCGGCTCGAGGCGAGCGATGGCCTCCCGCAGGATGGTGATGGACCGGTCGAACACGGTCGGGACCTGTACGGCGGCGACGGTCCACCCGCCGGGCAGGGTGCGGCCGTCCAGGCGGCGAACCGACTCCCATGCCGGGTTGAGCGTCTCGCCGCCGAACGGATCGAACCCGGTGAACAAAACGCGTCTTTCCATACGATGACTCCTCTCTGCAAAAGACCTTCCGATTGCTCGATTCTTCCCAGACTCCGACAGTCCGCGGCCATCCGGGTGTGATGGGCGTCATATCGGGCCGGCGGATCCGGTGCCACACTGGAATCGGCGGAATTCCTCCGCCGCGGGCGTCTGCCCAGATATGGAGTGGAGGAGAGGCGGTCGAGATGGCGTTCGTCATCACATCCCCTTGCATCGGTGAGAAGGCCGCGGAGTGCGTCGAGGTCTGCCCCGTCGACGCCATTCACGACGGGGGCGACACGTATCTGATCAACCCGGACGTGTGCATCGACTGCGGCGCCTGTGAACCCGTCTGCCCGGTGTCGGCCATTTTCCAGGAGGACTTCGTCCCGGACGAAGAGAAGGAGTGGATCGCCATCAACCGCGATTTCTTCCAAAACGCCGGTTGATGGAGACCCAGGACGGTCGCCCGCAGCATGAGCGGTGCCCCCAAGGGGCACCGCTTTCCTTTTCACGTGTGGATGTGCCTGTCCTCCTCCGCGGCGCGATCCCGAATTCCACCGGAACGGGATGGATTCCGACCCACCCCCGTCAACAGCGCCCCCAGCAGAATGACGACCCCGCCGAGGATCACCCGGGCGCTCAGCCGCTCGTGGAGCATCATGACCCCGAGCACGACGCTCCAGACCGGCAACAGGTTCATCCACGGCGCGGCGCGGCCGGCGCCGACGCGTTCCACGCCGCTCGTCCACACGAAGTACGCCACGATGGAAGCGATGGTGCTGACGTAGGCCACCGCCAACCAGGCCATGGGGGTCATGTGCAGCGTCTGCCCCCGGAGGGACACCATTCCCACGGCGAGGCTCGGAATGGCGCCGTACACGGCGGCGCCGGTCGTCACCTCGAACGGTGTCAGCCGTCCCCCCCAACGTTTGCCCAACACCGTGTACACGGCCCAGGCGATGGACGCCGCCAACAGCACGAGCGGTCCTTCGGCAAACCAGCTCCCGCCGGGATGCGCCGCGGACGTGTCCACCCCCGCCGAGCGGCCCTCCATCAGGACCGCCACGCCGGCGACGGACAGGATGACCCCAATCCAGGCGGCCCAGCCCGGCCGCTCCCGGAGCACCAGCGCGCTCAACAGCAGGATGAACACCGGCGATGTGCCGGTGATGAGCCCCGCCTGGGAAGCGGGAACGGTCCGAAGGCCGATGTAGGTGAGTGAGGAGAACACGAACATCCCCACGAACCCGAGCACGAACAGCGGGACGGCCTGCTCACGAAGGCGCACGCGCTGTCCGGTCGCCCGAGCGATGCCCCACAGGATCAGCGCCGACACCGTCCAGCGCACCCCGTTGAGAAACAGGGCCGGCATGGCCCCGGCCAGAAACCTGCCCGCGATATAGTTGCCGCTCCACCCGAGCGTCGCCAGCGCGAGATAGACGAATCCCCGGTTCATGTCAAAAGGATATCACATTTCCACCGTCACGGACGGTCGAAATTTCCGAAATCCGGACTTTCCGCCGCATACCGCGACAGCGCCATCAGCGGCCAGACCATGGGATAGCTGTGATACCGGATGTAGGCCTGCCCCGCAATCCCCGCGCCCGTCGGATAGGGCTCCGCCCACCCGCCCGCTTCGTCCGCCATGTCGACGAGCGCACGGGCCGCCCGCTGGGTCTGCGGCGCCTCGGGCCCGGCACACGCGAGGAGCGCCATCAGGCCCCAGGCCGTCTGGGTGGGGGTGGCGGCGTGATCGACAAACGCGTCTTGCTCGTCGCTTTGGCACGACTCTCCGAAACTCCCGTCCGCATGCTGCACCGAGCACAACCACGAACGGGCCCGCCGCATCGCGGGATGGTCGCGCGAGAGGCCGGCTTTGGCCAGGCCCGCCACCGCCGCAAAGGTGCCGTACAGAAAGCAGATCCCCCAGCGCCCGCGCCAGGATCCGTCCGGCCGCTGCGCCCGCTCAAGCCAGCGCACCCCGTCCGCGATGGCGCGGTGCGCGGGAATGCGCATCGACGCCAGGGTCTCGAGCACCCGGCCTGTCAAATCCGCGCTCGAGGGGTCCGTCATCGCCTGCCCCATATCGTTGATCGGCAGCCGCTCCAGCCACCGCTTGCCAGCGTCCCGCTCAAACGCGCCCCAGCCGCCATCGTCATTCTGCATTTTGATCAGCCAGCGCACGCCGCGCATCCACGCGGATTGCACCTCCCGCCGGTACGGATAAAGCGCCCGGAGCGCAGCGGCGGTGTCGTCCACATCGGGATACAGGGTGTTGACATCGGAGAATCCCCAACCGCCCGGTTCGACGCCCGGCGCGCGCACGCACCAATCCGCCCGCCGGTCCTGCTGGCGGGAGACCAGGTATTGGGCGGCCCGCCAGAGCGGATCGGCGGCCACGTGGGGACGTGCGCCACAGGACGCGGCGGTGGGCGCATCGGAGGCCGGGGCGGTCGGACCGACGTGCCCGGGCTGGCGCAATCCGGCAGGGGCGATCCCGCCGGACAACACGCCGGATGCCGCGTGCAACGCCTGCAGCGCCAAGGCCGTGTCCCACACCGTCGAGGTGAACACCTGCTGATGGAGCATCCCGTCGACGGGGCGAACCATCTCCTTCATTCCCGCGATGGCCCGCCGCACCACCTCGGTATCCCGCGCATCCCCCACCGCCTGAAGCGCGAACACGGCGAGCACCGTGGCGGTCACGTAGCTCGCCAGCGTCCCGTTCGGCTCGAGCCGCGCCAGGATCCAGTCGCGGCAGCGCCGGATGGCGCGCGTGTGCCGAAAGTGCGTGCGCGGCGGCGGCAGACGGGAGGACCCCGCGAGAAGGGGCGCGAGCGCGGGGTGCGGCGATTCGGGAAACCGGTGCCGCAGATGGCGGAGGATCATGAACGGCGGCATGTGCACCCGCGCGTAGCTTGAGAAATCGTACAGAGACAGAGGAGCGCCCGGTCCGAGCAGCGCGAAGTCGATGTGCTCACCGGGCAGCCGGTTCCAGGGGTACTGCCCCGCCGTGGCCAAAAGGATCTTCACCATGTGCGACGCGGCGTCCAGGCCCCCGTGCCGCGCGAGGTACCGAAGTCCCCGGCGGAGCACCGGACCGTCGGCCGGGCGGCCGCACAGCAACAGGGTTGCGCACACCAGCGCCGTGGCCGACGGGTTGTCCGGTTGATCCGGATAGGCGCGCCACGCGCCATCCGCATCCTGAAGCGATTCCAGCCGGTCGCAGAGGGCGGACATCAGCGGATCCACCCCGGATGGACCCGCCACCGCACCCGGTCGCGAATCGACTTGGCTCTTCCCGAAGGGCGATCCGACGTCCGTGACGTCGGCCAACGGGGCGAGCGCGGCGGCGGAGCGCCCGCCGCTTCCCGACACGCATCGCAGACACAGCGCCATCATGGCGTCCGGCAGGGGATTGACCTCGCAACAGAAATCGAACGCCCCGTCCTCCCGTTGGCGGCGCAACAGCGCGTCCGCCGCCCGCCGCAGGGTTCCCAGCAGCTCTTCCCGTTCCATGTTCGCCCGCCTCCAGGCGCCGAGATCCCTACACCGTATGGAGGAGGGGGGTGTCCTGGTGCCGTGCCCCGAATTCCGGGGGATGACGACGGGGTCCATTCCCGGCGGATGGCCTCGGGCGTCCATGGGGGAAGAGGCACGGTGGCGGGGCGGCCCCGCTGTGCGCAAGCGATCAGCGGGCACACCAAAGAAACCCGCCGGCAGCCACGCCGGCGGGCGATTTGACCCCATCCTGTCCGTGTTCGCTCAGAAGCTTCGCTCCAGCTCGTCGACCAGCGATCCGACGAACGCCACCGCCTCGCGGATCGGATCCGGCTTCGACATGTCGACACCGGCCAGCTGCAACAGCTCCAGCGGCCGCAGCGTGCCCCCCGCCTTCAGGGCCTGAAGCCAGCGGTCCACCGCCGGTTGCCCTTCCTCGAAGATCCGCTTCGACACCGCCGTCGACGCGGTCAGGCCGGCCGAATAGGTGTACGGGTACAGGCCCATGTAGTAGTGCGGTTGGCGCATCCACACCAGCTGCGCCCCGTCGTCAATCTCCACCGCGTCGCCCCAGAAGTTCGCCAACACCTCGCCCTTCTGCTCACACAGCACGCTGGCGGTGATGGGCTTGCCCGCCTCGGCGAGCGCGTACACCCGGCGCTGCAGCTCGGCTTCGAGCATGTGGGTGACGAAGTTGTGGTAGTAGGTGCCGAGCATCTGCAGGATGACCCAGCGGCGCATGCGCGGATCGTCCGATTGCGACAGGATGTGCCGGCCGAGGATCATCTCGTTCATCGTCGAGGGGGCCTCGATGAAGTACATCGACGGCCGGGTGTTCGTCAGGCGCTGACTGCGTTGCGCCAGGGCGAAATGGCCCGCGTGGCCGAGCTCGTGCGCCAGCACGAAGGCACCGCGCATGGTGTCCGTCCAGGTGATGAGGATGAACGGATGCGCCCCGTACGGACTCGAGCAGAAGGCACCCGTGCTTTTGCCGATGTTGTCGGCGAGATCGACCCAGCGCTCCGACAGGGCCGTCCGGATGACCTCTGTGTACTCGGGCCCGAGGATGGACAGGGCCTCCAGGATGAGTTTGCCCGCCTCCTCCACGGTCGTCTTCGGCGTGAACTCGGGATCCAGGGGCACCTTCAGGTCGCAGTGCAGCATCCGGTCCAGGCCCAGCACCCGCTGGCGCAGCTTCGCCAGGCGGCGCATGTGCGGCGCCAACTCCGCCTGGATGATGTTGAGCAGGTTCTCGTACATCTCGATGGTGACCTGCTGCGGCTCCAGCAACATGTGGGTCACCGACTCGTAGCCGCGCACGCGAGCCAGCACCACCTGACGCTGCACCTCGGCGGCATAGGCGGCCGCGAACGTGTTCTTGTACTGATGCAATGTCCGGACGAAGGAACGGTACGCCTTGCGGCGCAAATCCGTATCGGGCAACAGTTCGTAGTGGTCCTCGTACAGCGCGAAGGAGACCGGGTGTTCCACGCCGTTGCTGTCCACCACCGGATCGAACTGCATGTCGGAGAGCTTGCTGCGCTGATAGACGTTGTACGGTGCGCCGAACACCTCGCCGAGCGCGGCCAGGACGTTCTCCGTCTCCGCCGACAGGCGGTGCGGACGGGTCGCCAGCAGGTCCTCGAGCGCCTTGCGGAAGTCCGCCAGGCCCGGTTCCTCCTCGAGGTAGCGCTCGACCGTGCCCTCCTCGAGCTCGAGGATCTCCGAATCCACGAAGGACAGGGCCGCCGCCACGGCCGCGTTCATCGCCGCGGACCGGCTGGCGTTGGCCTGATTGACCGGGTTGGTCGAATCCTCCGACACGCGCAGGTGCGCCCAGGTGGATGCGCGGATCACGCGTTCCATCAGCCGCTCGCGCGCCTCAAGACAGGCGAGCAAAGTCTTCGGCCCTTCGCCGAGCTTGCCTCTGAACTCGGTCACGGTGGCGACATCCCGCAAAATGGCGTCGACCTCGGACGCCCACGCCTCGGGTGTCTCGAACAGGTCCTCGAGTCGCCAGGTGCGCTCCACCGGAACCTCCTGGCGGGTCAAACGTTTGGCCATGCGTCGTGTGCTCCCTTCCTGTGTCCGCGGACTCGGGTCGACCTGGCCCGCGAATCTTTCGATAGGCGAAACCACTCCTAGCATAGCAAACCTTCGACACCATTCGGTAGACCCGGTGGGAAATGACCATTCCCCCGGCACGCCCGGCGCCGGCTCACCCCACGTGGAACCGCGCCACCAACCGCTTCAGCCCCGATGCCATCTCGGCGAGCACCCCGGCCGACGACGCCACCTCCTGCATGGCGGCCATCTGTTCCTCCGCCGCGGCCGCCACGTCCTCCGTGTGGGCGTGCATCTCGGCGACCACCGCCGAGATGTGCGACACCCGTTCCACCACCGCCTCCGCGCGGGAAGCCAGGTGGTCCATCGCCGCGGCCATCCCCTGCACATGCTCCGCCACCCCGGCGACGCCGGCCCGGATGTCCGCGAACGCCGCCCCGGCCTGCGCGACGGTCGCCACCCCCGACGCCACCTCCCCGGCGGCCGACTGGGCGGCGCGCACCAGGTCCGCCAATTCGCGCTGCACCCGCTCTATCAACTGCCCAATGTCGCTGGCCGCCCGGCCGGATTGCTCGGCCAGCGCGCGCACCTCGGCCGCGACGACGGCAAACCCGCGCCCGCCATCCCCCGCCCGCGCCGCCTCAATCGCCGCGTTGAGGGCGAGCAGGTTGGTCTGCTCCGCGATGTGGGAGATCACCTCGACGATCCGCCCGATGGCCTTCGACTGCTCCGCCAGGCCGTTGACCTGATCCGCCAGGCGTCCCACCGCATCCCGAATGGCGCTGAACTGGGCCACGGCCGCCTCCACGCGTTCCTGGCCGGCCGCCGACGAGGCTGCCATCCGGTCGGACACCTCCACCGTGACGAGGGCTCTCGCCCGCCCTTCCCGCACCTCGCTAAGCACCGCCCGCAGCGCCGCGCTGCCTTCCTCGGCATCGGTCGCCTGCCGCTCCGCACCCGCGCTGACCTCCTGCATCCGGGTCGCGATCTGCTCCGACGCCCGGGTCGTCCCCTCGGCGCTCTCCTGCAGCTCCCCGACCGCCTGCACCACCTTCCCGGTGCTCTCGCCGACCTGCCGGATCATGTCCGCCATCCCGATGCTGACCTTGTTCAGCTCAAACTGCAACTGGCCGAACTCGTCGCGCGTCTTCGGTTGCAGGCGATGATCCAATCGTCCCCTGCCGATGGCGCGCAGGTGGTTCACCCACGCCCGATAGGCGCGGGCAAAAGCGATGCGATCCGCCACCACCACGAGCGCCGCGATGGCGAGGCACACCTGCGCCGCCACGCGCTGCCATCCGGTGCCCGCGGCCAGTCCCAGCCAGCCGAGCGCCATCGCGGCGGCGAACGGCACCCCGACCTTGACGTGCCGGCTCGTGCCGTGCAGAATCTGCGCCGCCCGCACCACGTACACCTTTTGACCGCGCAGCCGCACGGGCGTGGACACGTCAATCAACCGCTCTCCCGTATTGCGCGGATAGTAGTAGGCCTCCGTGCGCAGGGCCGCGGCGGCCCGGCGGCCCACCGGATCGAGATAATACACCCCCTCCCGGAGGTGGTTTGTGTGAATCTCCGCGAACCCGTCCTCCCGCATCAGGAGCACGTACTCCAGATCCCCGAGCCAGCGGTCCAACAGCGGCCGAATCTCCTCCCTGGCCGCCTCCGTCAGGCCCCCATGGCGCGCCAGGACCCCTTCGACCTCGCGCGCGCACCCCTCCGCCACGCGGCTCAAGCGCCGCACCATCCGCCGCGGAAGTCTTCTGTCTGTCACGCGTCCCCCTCCCCGCTCATCCATCTCTCAACCATCCCGGACTTCCATGAATTCGTAAAAGTTCAACATTCTTTTCGCGGTTCGCCGGCAAATTCCTGCTGTCGCCGGCGGTGGGGACGCCGAGCAACCGGATGCGGTTTTGCGGTACAATAGCGGAGGTCAATGCAGGGGAAGGATGTGTCAGACGTGGCAACCGTGGATGTCAGCCAGTTCCTCAGCCAGCCCGCCGAGTCCCTGATGATTGCGGCGGACAATGTGGCGTGTGTGCATGTGGATCACACCCTCGAACACGCCCTGTTGGTGCTCACCCACTCCGGTTATTCGGCCATCCCGGTGCTGGACGGCAGAGGGACGGTGCGCGGGCTCATCCACACCAACCTCGTGATCAACACCGTGGCGAGACTCGACGGATACGCCATGGATACCCTCAGCGAGCGCACGGTCGGCGCCGTGATGAACGACCGCGTCCCCACCCTCAAGCGCAGCGAACCGCTCCTTCGGGCACTGGAGCTGGCCATCAACCACCCGTTCATCTGCGTCGTCGAGGAAGACGAACGCCTCGCGGGTCTCATCACCCGCAAGGCGTTGCTCGGAAAGCTGTACCAATTCGTACGGGAGCGCGGCGGGCGGTGACCATCCCGGCGGGCGCCGCCCAACCTGCCACAGGGGGCTGACCCGCGCGGCGCAGGCCCTCACCCACACGGCGGCGGGAGGCGGGCAGCGGTCGCGGCGGGCGCCACCGCGGACCCCAGGGTGGCCCTCACCCCGTCGGCGAGCTTACGCGATGCCGCCGGCCGCCCCCGTCAGCGGAGCGTGGCGCAAGAGCGGCGCCACCTCACCGGCGTATTGAATCCACAGCCGGTGCAGGGCGCGCGTGCATCCCACATACAGGAGCTTCGCGCTCAGCGGTGACTCGTCGTACTGGTGGGCGTCGGCGCCGACCAACAGCACCGCGTCGAACTCCAGCCCCTTGGCCAGGTACACCGGCAGCACGGACACCCCGCCCTCGTACTGCTCATCTTTGGCTCGAATGCGGTGCGCGGCAATCCCCGCCGCCGCCAGCGCCCGGTGGATTCGCTCACACATCTCCTCGGTCCGCGCCATCACCGCGACCGTGTCGGCGTGCCGGCGCATGGCCTGGACCGCCCGGACGGCGCGCTCCTCCTGTTCCCGTTCGCCGACACGCTCCACGACGACCGGATCCCCGCTGCGAAACACCGGCTTCGCCAGCACAAACCGCTCAAACGGGCGAATGATCTCGTTGGCGAAGTCGATGATCTCCTTGGTCGACCGGTAGCTGACATCCAGTTGGAAGTACCGGCGGCCATCGGGATCGAACAGCTCCAGGAACGACGACCAGTCGGTGATGCCCTGGTAGGTGTGGATGCTCTGCGACAGGTCGCCGAGGATGGTGAACGACTGGCTCGGGCAGAACAGCTGCAACACCCGGATCTGCAGCGGAGAGAAGTCCTGGGCTTCGTCGATGACGACGTGATCGAACCGCTGTTGCGGCGCGATCCCGTTCCAGCGGGCATGAATGTACACCAGCGGCGCCAGATCCTCCGCCTCGACAAAGGGGCGTTTGCGCCGGCCGCGACCGCGGTGACCGGAGAGCGTCTCGGTCTCCCAGGCGGGTGCGTCGGGCAGGACCTCGGCCAACACCTGCTCGTAGATGGACAGCGGCGTCCACTGCGGCCAGCGGCTCTGGTAGGCCCGCAGGCGCGATTGGGCGAGCTTGCGGATGGCGCCCGTGCGGTCCTGTTCCTTCACCGACTTGTACATCATGTCCATCCAGCGCCTCACCCGGGCCAGGACCCGATCCCGCCGCTGCCCCGGCGGATCGTGCGCATAGTCCCGCTCGAACCAGGTGCGCACCGTCTCCTCGGGCAGGCGCGCGCCGTCCCACGGCTCGAAGTCCCCCTCGGGCACCAGGCTGCGCTCGAGCGCCTCCAGCCGCCCGTCGAGCGCCCGCAAAAACTCGAGTCCGCCCTTCGTGCGGGCGATCTCGAACTCGCGCCGGACGGCGGGCGAGGTGCGCGGCGCAAACCAGCGGGCCAAACGTTCCCCCGGGTCGCGGACGGCGACGGCGTGATCGAGGAGATCCAGCGCCCAGCGGGTGAACGTGGTCTGCTGAATGTCCCCCACGCCCAGCTCGGGCAGGACCTCGGAGATATAATCGACGAACATCGCGTTGGGCGCGAAGATCACCATCCGGTCGGCGCGCAGCCGGTCGGCGTGGCGGTACAGAAGATAGGCGATGCGGTGGAGGGCGACGGTGGTCTTGCCGCTGCCGGCGACCCCCTGGATCACGATGGCCTGGTTTCGCTCGGCGCGGATGATGCGGTCCTGTTCCGCCTGAATGGTGGAGACGATGTCACGCAGACGGTTGTCCTTGTTCTCGGCCAACCGGTACAAAAGGAACTCGTCCGTGACGCCGAGGTTCTCCTGTCCCTTGACATAGCTGTCGACGACCCGCTGCAGTCTGCCATCCCGAATGGCGATGTTGCGCTTGAGGTGGACCTCGCCGCCGATTTCGCCGTCGGGCGACGTGTACGTCGCGCGGTCCTGACCGGAGAACGAGTAGAAGAGGCTGGCGATGGGGGCGCGCCAGTCAATGACCATCCGCTCACCGGTGGCCGTGTCCTCCAATCCCCGCTTCCCGATGTACAAGGGCACCGGGCGGCTCGCACCGTCTTCCTGAAAGTCCAACCGCCCGAAGTACGGCTCCCGGGCCGCCCTCGTCAGCGCCTTCAGCTGTTCCTCCTGCAAGCCCGAGACCACCGCCTCGGCCACCTGCTCCGCGGTCTGCGCCTCGTCCCGATCCGCTTGGTCCACCGTCTCCCGAGCCAGCCGGCGCTCATGCAACCGTTCGGTCATGTCGGCGATGCGGGCGAGCACATGCCGCAGGCGTTCGTTCTCCTCATGCATCGGATCTCCCAACGTCACGTCAGAGCCGTGGGACGGCACCATCTCATCCCTCCAACGGGCGATCTCGCTTGCTCAAATTGGCCTGTTGCAAAACGATCCGCGGTGGGGTCCCTGCACCCACCGCGGCGTCTTGGGGCAACCTCTTATTTTACCGGCGCCACCCGGGAATATCAAACGCGCTTTGCGCCCACCCCTCCTCGGTCACTTCTGATAGCGGCGAGCCATCTGGTTCAGGGAATCGGACGTACCGATGCACATCAGCTTGTCGCCCTCGAGGATCCGGTCCTGCGCGGAGACCGGGAACAGCTTGTGCTTGCCGCGCACAATCAGGACGACCTGCACCCCGAAGCGCCCGGTCAGGTTCAGCTCGGCGAGGGTGTGGTTGATCATCTGCGGCCCGGCCTGCAACTCCATGGTGAAGATCTCCTCGTACAGCTCCACCATCTCGAGGATGCTCGATCTCGTCAGCAACCTGGCCAACCGGATGCCGGAGTCGTACTCCGGGTACATCACCCGATCCGCGCCGAGGCGTTCCAGGATCTTCCCGTGCGTCACGTTCATCGCCTTGGCGACCACGTACAGCCCCAGGTCCTTGCAGTTGATGGTGGCGTAGTTGGACGCGGTCTGGTCGTCTCCGATGGCGACGATGGCCGCGTCCACGTCCTTGAAGCCGACCTCCACCAGAAAGTCCATGCTCTCGGCGTTGCCGATGGCGGTGTGGCAGATTTCGGCCAGCGGATCGAGCGCGTCCGGATCCCGATCGACCACGAGCACCTCGTGTCCCAATCGCGCCAGTTCGCGGGCCGCGCCGGTTCCAAACCGCCCCGCCCCGATGATGCCTATCGTCTTCATCCTGCGTGCCACAGCTCATCCCTCTATCCAATCAGAATTCGTTCCTCCACGTACCGCGCGTGCGTGCGCGTACGTTCCGCCAGGCTGACCAGGAAGGTGAGGATCCCGATGCGGCCGATGTACATCATGAAAATCAGCACCCACTTGGCGGGTTCGCCGATGATGCCGGTGATCCCGGTGGTCAACCCGACGGTGCCGAAGGCCGAGACCACCTCGAACAGCAGGCGGATGAACTCGATGCCCGGTTCGAACACGGAGATGACCAGCGTCCCGGCCATGACCGCGCCCAGCGACAGCATGAAGATCACCAGCGATTTAATGGCGATGTCCCAGGGAATGGTCCGCTCCCAGGCGACGATGTCCGCCCGGCCCCGGATGGTGGCCACCGCCGCCTTGACCATCGTGTAGGCGGTGGTGGTCTTGATTCCACCCCCGGTCGATCCCGGCGACGCCCCGATGAACATGTACACGACATAGATGAACCAGGTGACGTCGCGCATGTGGCCAATCGGCACGGACTCAAACCCGCAGGTGCGCAGCGTCACGGAGGAGAACCACGCGTTGAGAACCTTGTACGGCCAGGACAGGTTCGCCATCGAATTCCCGGCTTCGAACAACAGCGTCAGCGCGGTCCCGGAGATGAGAAGGACAGCGGTGACCGACAGAACGATACGCGTGTGAAGCGTCAACGCCCGGTGGCGCCGGTACGAGTACAGCTCCGCCAACACCACGAATCCCAGGCCGCCGAGGATGATGAGCAGGCTCGTCAGCAGGAGCACGACCCAGTCCGTCTCAAATCCGTCGAGCGAGCTGCCCCACAGGTCGAATCCGGCGTTGTTGAACGCCGAGATGGCGTGAAACACGGCGAACCCAACCGCCCGTATCCACGGATAATCGTAGTGAAAGTGAAAATAGAGCGCGAACACCAGCGCGGCGATCCCTTCTATCGCCAGACTGAAGTGCAACACGCTCTTGATCAGGCGCACAATGCCGTGCACCCCGAAATTTTTGTCTTCCGCGATGAACTTTCGCTCTCCGAGGTTGATCTTGCGCCCCAATGCCAGGTACACCAGGGTCGTCACAAACGTGATGCCGGCGCCGCCGACCTGAATCAGCAGAGCAATCACCGCGGCCCCCAGCGGGGTCCAGGTGGTCGCCGGCGTCACCGTCGTCAACCCCGTGACATAGCTCGCGCTTGCGGCCGTGAACAGGGCGTCCGTGTAATGAACAGGCACCCGTCGGCACCACGGCAACATCAGCAACAGCGACCCCGTCACCGCCAGCGCGGCGTAGCCGAGCGCAATCTTGCGAGCGGGGGTGAATCGGGACGAATGGGCACGCACGATGACGGTTCAGCCTCCGTCTGCTGGGCAATCCGGCGGTCAAAGACGCGCCGCCGGGTGGATACAGCCCCCATGATACCCGCGGACAGACGGTTGTGCAACCGGATTCCTCAGTCGACCGTCCCTCTCCACGGGCGGCGCCTCCCGCCCCCGCTCCCTCGCTCCCGATTCCTCCGCGTCCCGCACCGGCCGCACGGATCCGTGCCGGTCCAGGGCCGGTCAGGGCACCACCAGGACCGGAATCCGGGCGTGATGCAGAACGCCCTGACTGACACTGCCCATCAAGAGGTGATTCCATGCTCCGTGACCCCGGCGCCCCACGACAATGAGGTCAACGCCCTGCTCCTCGGCAAACTCGCAGATCACCCGAACGGGCACACCGCGGATGTTGTGGAACGCGACTCGGTCCGCCTTCCCCGCAAACCAGGACCGGCTCAGATCCTCCACCTCCCGGGCGTACTCCTCTTCCGCCCGCACAACCAGATCGGTGACCAGCGTCTCCGCAGGATACGGTGGAATCGGGGTCACAAAGAGAATCAAGAGCTCCGCCTCCGGCCATGCGTCCAGCAACGGACGGATGGACTGCGCCGCCTTCTCCGACGCCGGAGAACCGTCTGTCGCAAAGAGAATTTTCTTCATCTCGGCTCCTCCTCTCGCGAAGGAGTCCTCCCCGAGACCTTCACCAGCATCACCAGAGGACATCCCGGGAGAATCCTCCTCTTCCCCTTCATACTAGCGCCACCGGTGGTCATCCGCATGCGCCAAGATCACGGTTTGTGCAGATCCCAACGGGGGATGGGGTTCGCGCCGATTGAAGCAGTCCGGCATGCGCCAAATGGACTATACCCGCCCTGCGAAACCAGGGCGATAATAGAGAATGAGCACCCTCCGCGGTGCGGACGGGTGTCCCGCTTGGACGAGAGAGGGGGAAGGTTCGCAATGCGAATCTTTGTCTCGGCAGAGGCTGCGGCGTGGCTGAAACGTGAACTGGGCCTCGGCCCGGAGGACGCGGTTCGCGTGTTCGCCAGGTACGGCGGACAACCGGATGTTCATCCCGGGTTTTCGCTCGGAATCGGGGTCGAACCGATGCATACGCCGGCGTGGTCGGAGGTGCATCACGGTGTGCGCGTGTACGTCCGAGATGAGGATCTGTGGTACTTTGACGGCATGGACCTTCATATTGAATACGATCCGGCCGCGGACGAGGCCATCCCAAGGGCCGTTCGGGCCTCGGAACGGGTATGACAACGCGAAAGAAGGGATTCGTGTGCGCAGGCGAGAGCATCTTTTGCTCGGTACGAACGACGTGACCCTCTCGGTGACAGCAAAGAGCGATCTGACCCGTGAACAGCTGTTTGAGGCGGCGGTCAGCGCCCTGATGACCCGTTTTCAGGAAGAGTTCGGGGCGGAGGCCCGACGGCGTCTGGCGCGTTCACTCGCGGACGGCGACCTGCCGGAGACCGAGTGGCGGCTTCGTCCGGAGGACTCCTGCTGGAACACATCGGATTGAAGTTTCCTCCCGCCCCCCTGCGAGGTGTCACCGTGCGGACGAGAGACCCCGCGGCGCATCTGGCGTCGCGGGCTCGCATAGAAAAAATCTCCGCCGCAGAGGCGGAGATTTTTTTCGGGATCCTTCCCCTCGACTCGCGGTGTCTTTCTCGGTCAGGGGGTGACCACGATTTTGCCCATGGCCCCTTTGGAAGCATCCGCCATGGCGTGGGTCACCATGCTGTACGTGCCGGGTTGATCGAAGGTCACCTTGAACAGTGCGCCGTCCCCGGGCGCGACGGTGTATGTCTGCAGATTGTACAGATGGGTGTTGACACTGCCGCTGGGCATGACGTCCGACAGCACGGTCCCGACGATGTGAAACGCGGAGAACAGGTTGGGGCCGGCGTTGACAAAGGCGATGTACACAGGCTGCCCCACCTTCGCCGTCAACGGGTGATCCAAATATTGATTGGCCTTCCCGTTGAACACCACGTACTCCGGCTTGCCGTTCAACATCTGATTGTAGTCACCGTTCTGGTAAAACTCGCTTTGGACGATGGTGTATGTCGGCGCCGGTTGGCCTTTCGGTACAACCACGATGGCACCGTACATGCCGTTGCCAATATGCAACAGCATCGGCGGCGTGGCACAGTGGTACATGTAAACCCCCGGCAGGTTCGCTGTAAAGTGGACCGTCTTCGTCTCTCCTGGCATCACCTCGACGAATGTCTTATCCGGTGCAACCAAGGCCGCGTGCAGGTCGATGGAATGCGGCATGGTGGTATCGAGGTTGTGCAGGTTCAACGTCACCTCATCGCCCTGTTGCAGGGTGATGACCGGGCCCGGCACCGTTCCGTCGAACGTCCAGGCGTGATAGGTGACTCCGCTGGCGATTTGCACGTCGGTCTGTTGCGCCGTCATGTCGATAGTGACCCGGTTCCCGTCCCGGCTCACCCGCATCGGGACCGGCGCCTGGTTCGGGGCCGCCGTCTGCGTCCCGCCGCCTTGATTGGCCTGGTTCTGAACGGCCATTCCCGCCGGCATCGTCGTCGCCTGGACGGTGTTGCTGGTCGTCTGCCCCGCGCCACCGCCGCAGCCCGCCAGCACCGCCACCGCCGCGATGGCCAGGGAAAAGACCTGCCACTTTCCGAGGTTGACCATGAGTTTCTCCCCCTCTTTCGGCGGCCCGCCCGTCCATCCAGGTGCACTTTGCGGCCGGCCGCCAGCCCACAGACAGATTTCACTGCGTCCCACCGCGTCAAGTACCCGCGGTGACCGGCTGTCTTCATCATCCAAAAATCCGTCGGTGTTCGGCAGACCCGTACGGACGTTTCACCGAACGCCCGTTGAACCACACGAGGTGACACCATCGGACTAGTCCGCAAGATCTGCGACCGACTCCGTGTTCAATCCGTGTTCAATCCTCTATTTCAAGCAGGTCGCCGTTCACACGAACATGGTAGACGTCCAGGGGGAACACGCACGGCATGCGTGTGGCCCGGCCCGTCCGGATGTCGAAGGCGCCGCCGTGACACTGACAGACAATCTCTGGCTCCTCCAACTCACCCTCATCCCAGAGTGAGCAATCCTGATGCGTGCACCGCTCCGAAGTGGCGTACCAGCCATCCTCGAGGTGATAGACCAGGATGAATTCGTCCTCCCACTGGAATCTCCGCATTTCCCCCAGAGGGACATCTGCGGCCAAACCGATCGCCGTCCACGCCAATTCCCTCGCCTCCCAGCCATGTCTGCAAAGAAGGTTTTTCGTTCCGCATCCTCTGCGGATGAGACCTCCCAGGAGATTTTGGGCCGCCAACCCACCGGCCCATACCCATAAGAGTAAGCGTCCCGACTGGACAGCGGTGTGATCTGAAACAACGCGGACACCTTCAAGCCACAATGGGAAGGTATATTCTGGTCGATATTGAGGACCATACCATTGTTGAGTTGCACGTTGATGGGGGGGTCCACATGTCTTACAGACGACTTTGGGTGTCCTTGGCGTTGGTGTTCGTGCTGTCGTTCGCCATCCTCGGCTACTATGGGGGACGGATCTACCACGTGATGCCGCCCATTCCGAATCGCGTGATAACCACGGACGGCAGAGTGCTGTTTACCGGCGCGGACATCCGCGAAGGCCAAAACGTGTGGCAGTCCATCGGAGGCCAGGAGGTTGGAACCGTCTGGGGTCATGGCGCGTACGTCGCACCCGACTGGACGGCGGACTGGCTGCACCGCGAATGCCTGTGGATATTGAACACATGGGCGAGCCGGGAGTATCACACGACCTACGACGCGTTGAATGATGAATCCAAGGCGGCGCTGCAGGCACGGCTCCAGCGTGAGATGCGCACCAACACATATCACGCGGACACTGGAGACCTGGTGATCTCTCCGCTTCGCGCACAGGCATTTCAAGCCGTCGGCCAACATTACGCCGCTTTGTTTGCCGGCGATCCGCGGTTGGCGAGCCTCCGGGACGCCTACGCCCTGCGCAACCAACCGATTGGAGACCCTGACCGGGTCCGGCCATTCAACGCCTTCCTGTGGTGGGCCACCTGGGCGTGTGCCACCAACAGACCGGGCGACGTCGTGACGTACACCAACAATTGGCCACACGAACCGCTGATTGGAAACACACTCACGGGATCCATGGTCGTCTGGTCGGTGGTGAGCTTCGTCCTCTTGCTGGCGGGCATCGGGGCGTTGGCGTGGTATTACGCATCACAACAACACGCCGATAACTTCGACGCCTATCCGGAGAAGGATCCGCTTCTCGCGCTGTCGCCCACCCCGTCCATGCGGGCAACCTTGAAATATTTTTGGGTTGTGGCCGCGTTGTTTGTCGTCCAGATTGCCCTTGGAGCCATCACGGCCCATTTCCAGGTGGAGGGGACCAGTTTCTACGGGATCCCCATCGCCAAATGGATTCCGTATGCGGTCACTCGATCCTGGCATACCCAGCTAGGCATTTTCTGGATCGCGACCGCGTGGCTCGCGACCGGATTGTTCATGGCGCCGGCGGTGTCCGGTTATGAGCCCCGCGGTCAAAAGGCCTTGGTCAATTTCCTGTTCGTTTGCTTGGTCATCATCGTCGTGGGCGCCCTGGCGGGCCAGTGGCTGGCCATCATGCAACGCATTCACAACCTGACCACGAACTTCTGGTTTGGCCACCAGGGCTATGAATACACCGACATCGGCCGATTTTGGCAGCTTTTCTTGACGGTCGGCCTGTTCCTTTGGTTTTTTCTCATGGCACGGGCGCTCTGGCCCGCTTTCCGCGAAGCCCGTGAAAACCGGCATCTTTTGGGCCTGTTTCTGTTGGCGTCCCTCGCCATTCCGGTGTTCTATGTACCCGGTCTGATGTGGGGACAGCACGCCCACCTGGCGATGGCGGAATACTGGCGATGGTGGGTGGTGCATCTGTGGGTGGAGGGGTTTTTCGAGGTATTCGCCACCACCGTGATCGCGTTCCTGTTCACGCGCATGGGTCTGTTGCGTGTCTCGACCGCCACCTCGTCCATTCTGTTTTCCACCATCGTGTTCCTGTTCGGCGGCATCATCGGGACCTTTCACCACCTCTATTTCAGTGGGACCCCTATCGGGGTTCTGGCGTTCGGTGCCACATTCAGCGCGTTGGAAGTTGTGCCACTGGTCTTGGTCGGATTCGAGGCCTATGAAAATCTGACCTTGTCCCATGCGCGCCCGTGGGTGTCCGCGTACCGGTGGCCGATCTATTACTTCATCGCTGTCGCGTTCTGGAACCTGGTGGGTGCGGGGTTGTTCGGCTTCTTCATCAATCCGCCCGTGGCCCTGTACTACATGCAGGGTCTGAACACCACCCCCGTTCACGGACACGCGGCACTGTTCGGGGTGTATGGTATGCTCGGCATCGGTCTGATGCTTTTCTGCCTGCGCGGACTGACCGCGCAAAAGGCCTGGAAGACCGGAACGCTCAGCTTCTCGTTCTGGGCGATGAATGTCGGATTGGCCCTGATGATCCTGTTGAGTCTGTTGCCGGTGGGCATCCTCCAGACTTGGGCGAGCGTCACGCACGGAACCTGGTACGCCCGGTCCGCCGAATTCATGCAGCGCCCCGTCATTCATTGGTTTGTGTGGTTGCGGATCGTTGGGGATACCATTTTTGCCGTGGGTGCCCTGGTGCTCGGCTGGTTCATCGTCGGGTTGAAGACCGGCTGGTCGCTGAAAGACCAACCGCATCTGCCGGACCTTTCCGAACGGTCCGCGTCTTGAAATCCGAACACTCGTGGGAAGGAAAACGCACCCAAAAAAGAGCGGTCTGTGTGCGCACGGTCACCCCATCCTTCACGCCGCGGGCGTATGCTATCGTCGAACGGTTCACGGTGGACCGTGGCCGGTGGACAGGAAGGGGTCGATCCCATTGATGAAGCGGTGGTCCATCAATCTGGAAACCGAAGAATACGTGGCCGACAAAAACCTGATCATTCAGGACGCCATCGGTGCGATCCGGGAAACCGCGGTGGGCGGTTACGTGAATTTGGCGGTCGCCCCCGATCACGGCAATCCGGACGCGTACCTGGTGCCCGCTTTGTTGGAACGCTTTGGAGATGCCGTCCAGATTCGTTTCGTCGACCAGTGTGGCTGCGGGGGTTACGTATATCGCGTGGATGTCCTCCGTTCCCCGTCACCGGCGGCCTGATTCCGGGGCCGCCGGTGCAGGTTGAAAAGGGGGCGCGGTCATCATCGGAGCGAATGAATGGAGGAAAATCACCCGTTCAGCTTCTTCCGGCCTCGGCTGCGGCCCGCCAGCCCTTGGAGTCCTTCCTGTTCGAAACGATGCTTCAGCTGGTAAAACCACTTGCGTGAGATGCCGCGTTCACGACACGCCTCGCTGACATTTCCGAGGGCCTCGGCGAGTTCGAGGATCCCCAGACGTTCATAGGCTACTCGCTCAGCCTCCGTGGCAGGGGGCGGCGAGGTGCAACTGATGTAGGGCCCTGGTTTATGATCCAAATCGACCTGGTGTAAATAGGAGCAGTAAAAGCAGACGTCGACGTCAATCAGCCCGCGCCTCGGGCACATCACCCGGCCGCGGCGGACCTGGTGCCGCACGGCCTTCACCTCATCCCCAGGATCCGAATGCCGTTGGTCACGCACCCTTCATCACCTCCAATTGGGATACATGGTTCACCGATGATCTCCATAGACCATCAATGGGTGGTCGAGCGTGGTTCCGCCACCCGCCCGTGGCGGACATCGAATCCGGCCGCGCGGAGCCGGTCCTCCAATTCCTCCAATCGCTTTCGCGCGAGCGCCCAGGCGTTCGGGTCCGTGCAATGCGGTTCCGTCTCGGTCACCACGGAGACGCGGTGAATGTATTCGTAGGTCGTCTCTCCGGTCGCGTCTCGCGCGGTGACCACGCAGTCCAAGCCGACGTAGTACACGAAGGACAGCTCGCTCTGCCGCGGCTCCTCAAAAATATCCAGATGCACTCTGCGGATGCCTTCCCTGCGCACATCATCGATGAAATGGTCGATGCTGGAGAACTCGATGCGCGACGGGAGCCGAACCTGTTTCGATGCGGTGGATGGAATGCGGCGGGTCAGCATGGGAATCTCCTCCATCAGCCGAATTTGTACGCAATGCCATATCCGCCTGTCGGGTAAACCCATTCGATGTTGTGCTCCACGCAGGC
>NZ_JAIMAV010000042.1 GCF_023511815.1 Alicyclobacillus sp. | reverse complement strand
GTCCTGGCGGTGTTGTCGGGGGGTGTGGTGGGGTTTACGCTTGGACTCATCGGCGGGGGTGGATCCATCCTCGCTGTTCCCCTCCTTTTGTATGGGGTCGGTGTGCATGACCCGCACATCGTCATCGGGAGCACGGCGCTGGCAGTGGCGGTCAACGCCTACCTGAACCTGCTTCCGCATGGGCGGCAGGGCCACGTACGGTGGAAAGTCGCCGTGGCGTTTGCGATCCCGGGAGCGGTGGGGGCGTATGCTGGTTCAGTTCTCGGCAAAATGGTCAACGGCAAGGTGCTCCTGTTTCTCTTCGCTATCCTCATGCTGGTCATCGCTGTCCTGATGGTGCGGCCAAAGCGAAGCAGGGAGGCTTTGGCCAAAAACCTCCCCATCCGCATGGGAAGGGTCATTCCGGCAGGACTTGTCACAGGAGGCGTATCCGGTTTTTTTGGCATTGGTGGCGGATTTCTGATTGTGCCTGGCCTCATGTTTTCAGCAGGGTTGCCGATGGCGGAGGCCATCGGGACCTCCCTGTTCTCGGTGGGGACGTTCGGGCTGACGACCGCTGTGTCGTATGCCATCTCGGGGATGGTGGATTGGCTCATCGTCGCTCTGTACATCGGGGGTGGGCTTGTCGGTGGCGTGATCGGGGTGTACGCCTGCACGAGACTTGGACGCAATGTGCGCCGGTTGCAGCAACTGTTTGCCGGTGTGTTGGTGGTGGTGGCGTGTTACATGCTGTACGTGAATCTCACAGCACTGCACGTTTTGTAGGGAGGTGACAAGGATGAATTGGGTATGGCTGATTTTGGTCCTGGTCGTTGCGGCGTATTTCGTGTACCGGATGTTGCCCGCCAAGGGCGTGGAGTCCATCCGGGCGGATGAGTTGCGGGAGATGCTCCGTGACAAAAAGGTGGGTGTGCAGTACGTGGATGTCCGGGAGCCGGGGGAGTTTCGCCAGGGGCACATCGACGGGTTTCGCAACATCCCGCTGGGGCAGTTGAGGAACCGGCTGGGTGAACTCGACCGGGACAAGCCGGTGGTCGTGATGTGCCACTCCGGGATGCGCAGCGCCCAGGCGGCTCGGTTGTTGGCGAAACACGGGTTTTCGGATGTGAGGAACCTCTCCGGCGGGATCGCAGCGTGGAATGCCCACCGTGGCCGGTGAAGGGGGGATGGCCGACGGCTGGCTCGGATTGTACGGAGGGGGGTATAATACGGACAGACAGGGGGAGAATCTCGATGGAGTACACCGATCGGATGAAGCACCGACTGCGCCGGATTGAAGGCCAGGTGCGGGGCGTGCTGCAGATGATGGAGCAGGGCAAGTCGTGCAAAGAGGTCGTGACGCAGTTGTCGGCGATTCGGGCGGCGGTGGACCGGGTGATCATGTACGTCGTTGGGGAGAACATGGAGCAGTGCATCCGGGAGGAGGTCGCCGGCGGCGGGAGTGCCGACAAGGTGATTCGGGAAGCGATTGAGCTTTTGATGAAAAGCCGATGAGGGAGGATGAAAGGATGGCCACGGTACAGGTAACGGATCAGAACTTTGCGACGATGATCCTGTTCCGGGGCGGCCGGCCGGTCAAGCAGCTGGTGGGCTACATGCCGAAAGGCACGCTGATGAGCCAGCTGGCGGACGTGCTGTAAATCCGAATTTGAAGGAGGGGCATGACGGTGGATCAGGCGTTTCACTACAGTGCCACCACGGAAAAGGGCCTGGACGAGGCGGTGGAGGCGCTCGAGGCGGCCTTGAAGGATCGCAAGTTCGGCGTTCTGTGGCAGATGGACATCCCGTCGAAGCTGAAGGAGAAGGGTGTGGACTTCGACAAGCCGTACCGGGTGCTGGAGGTGTGCAATCCGCAGGAAGCCAAACAGGTCCTCACCCAGAACCCGATGGTGGGGTATTTCCTTCCGTGCAAGCTGGTGGTGTACGAGCACGAGGGAAAGACGGTCATCGGCCTTCCGAAGCCGACAGCGCTCATGGGCGTCATTGGAGATGAGGGCCTTATGGACACGGCCCGGCGGGTGGAGGCGACGTTGAAAGAGGCGGTGGACGAGGCGGCCCGGTGAGCGGGCCGCCTGTCACGGCTTGGCGTGGCGAATCCAGGCAAACGGGGTTGGGCTGCAAGGTCAACTGTCCAATCTGGTACATATCATCAAGGTAAGATGTGTGAGAAAGGTGGGTGGTCCACTTGGGACACCGGTTTCACCCGAGCCACATGAATCGGTTGCTCGACGATGACCGAAAGAAACTGTTACCTCCGGACACAGTGCTTCAACATTTGGAGCTTGGACCTGAGCATTCGGTCGCGGACATCGGGTGCGGCCCGGGCTATTTCAGCCTTCCTATGGCTCGAATGGCTCGGCGTGTGTATGCTGTGGACGTTTCCGAGGAGATGCTCGACGTGTTGAAGCGGCGTGCCGACGAGGCTGGGGTCGAGAATATTGAACCCATTCAGGCTCTGGCTGACCGGATCCCGCTTCAGGATGCCAGCGTGGACCGGATCCTTTGTGCGTTTGTATTGCATGAGGTGGACGATCTGCCGCGAACCCTTGCCGAGTTTCGCCGGTTGCTCGGGCCGGACGGAAAGCTGATGGTGATTGAATGGGACAAGAAACCCATGGAGATGGGGCCGCCGGAGCACGAGCGGATCGAGATGACCGAACTGTCAAAGCGCATGGAGGAGGCCGGGTTTCACACCGAGTGTTGGGACTTGAATCCATATCACTACGTGGTTCTGGCAAGACGAATGGGCTGACGTGAAGCCCGGTGTTGTCCTGTCCGGGCAGCCGCTCGGCCCGTCTCCGGTCAGCGGCCGGTCTTGGTTTGATTCCCCTCTCTGCCGTTGGGTATGATTTTCCTATCAAACCCGGGGAGGGGGATATCGTGCCTTCCAGCGGATCGGGGCATCATGGATTGGAGATGTTGCCGCTTCGTGCCGTCCGCCATCGTCCGGGGTACCACTGGTTCGTGGTCGGGACCGTGTGCATTGGAGCCTTCATGGCGGCGCTGGACGCCAGCATCATCAACATCGCCCTGCCGGCGCTCAAACAGCACTTCGGTGTACGAATGCACGTGGTGGAATGGGTCAGTCTGGCGTACCTGCTCACCTTGGCTGGGCTCGTGGTCCCCTTCGCTCGACTGGCCGACATGATGGGTCGGCGCTGGATGTACGCACTCGGGTTCACGGTGTTCATCATCGGATCGCTTCTGTGCGGCGTGGCCTTCACGCTTTGGTTCCTGCTCATCGCCAGGGTGGTGCAGGCGGTGGGCGCCGCGATGCTGCAGGCGAACAGTGTCGCCATCATCACCGCCGCGACTCCGCCGGACCAGCGGGGACGAGCCATCGGCTTTCAGGCCAGTGCCCAGGGCGTCGGCCTGAGCCTTGGGCCCGCCATCGGCGGGGCATTGCTTTCATTTCTCAACTGGCGGTGGATTTTTTTCGTGAACCTTCCGGTCGGCCTGGCGGGCACGCTGTTGGGCGTATTGCTTCTGCCACAAGATGCGAAGCCCGCCAAACGAGAGCGGTTTGATTTTGCCGGCGCCGCGTTGTTGGTTCCCGCCCTCGTGGCGCTGATTTACGTATTGAACATGGGATTGAAAGAAGGCTGGACGTCGCCCGCGGTGGTGGCCAGCTACGCCGTGCTGGCCCTGGCGGGGACGGGGTTCCTCCTGGTGGAGCGTAAAATCCCATTTCCAATTGTGGATTTGCGCCTGTTTCGCAAGCGGACCTTCACCTTGGGCAGCCTGACGGGGGTTCTGTCGTTCACCGTGATGTATGCGGTGCTGCTGCTCATTCCGTTTTATCTCGACAACGTCATGCACATGGACAGTCTTCGTTCAGGCCTGTATTTGACCATCGTGCCGATTGGGATGACCCTGTTCACGCCTGTTTCCGGAGCGTTGGCGGACCGCTACGGGACCCGTATGCCCACGGTGTTGGGAATGATGGCGGCGTGCGCGGGAAGCCTGTGTCTGTCAGGATTGGGTGCGGATCTGTATCGGCTCCTGTTGGTCATCGGGCTGTTTTTAGTCGGTCTGGGGATTGGGGTGTTCACCCCACCCAACAACAGCAGCGTGATGGGCAGCGTTCCGTCGGATCGGCTCGGCGTCGCCGGCGGGATCCTGAACATGGCCAGGACGCTCGGCATGGGCCTTGGGGTGACGCTGGGGGGCCTCTGCTATCAACTGTTCCTGGATCTGCAGGGGGTGGTGGACGAGAAGTCCGCCCCCGCACCGGCGATGGTGCACGCCTTTCACGGGGCGTTTCTCGTCACGGCCTGTGTGGCGGCAGTCACGGTGCTGTTGTCCTTGGCGCGACAGGGGGCGTGAGGTGATGGGACGGGGAGGGCGGATCGAACCATCGCCCATCTTCCATGCGCAGGGACAGCGGCGGAGCACCGGGGATTTGGCCGCCTGCTGAACCAAACCACGGCGGATGACGTCTGTTCGAATGGATGGTGCAAAGCGCAAGGCATCTTCGGGCGGGTGTCACCCCGCCCCGCAGGTGGGGTGGATCTCGGGGGGATGCGGCTTGAACGATGAGCAGCGAGCGTGGATCCGGGCCGCTCGCTTTGGAGATCCGGAAGCGTTTGCTCGCCTGGTCGAGTCGTACAAGGACCATCTCTTTCGAACCGCCTACGCCATTGTGCGGGATCGCGGGGAGGCGGAGGACGTGGTTCAGGAGGCCTTTGTGAAGGCGTATCTCACTCTGCCTGGATTGAAGGATGAGCGGGCGTTTTCCGCCTGGATCACCACCATCACCACCCGGCTGGCACTCGACTGGATCCGGCGGAGGAGACCGAATGTACGCCTGGAAGACTCGGACGCCGCCGTGCAGACGGATCATCGGGCGATGCCGGCGATGAAGGCCGAACTGCGGATAGACCTGGCGGATGCCCTGGCGAAACTCAGCCCGGAGCATCGAACCGTGATTGCCCTGCGGGAGATTCAGGGGTTTGATTACCAAGAGATGGCCGACATTCTCGGCATCCCCATTGGCACGGTTCGATCCCGCCTGCACCACGCACGCCTGCAGCTGCGCAGGCTCTTGTCTTCCCACGAGGAGAGGGGGTGACCGGGATGGAACACCCGGAGGCGGAACTGTCGGCCTATCTGGACGGGGCGTTGTCGGAGGAAGAGCGGACGGCCGTCGAGCGGCACCTGAAAGGATGCGAGCGATGCGGGCAACGCCTGGCGGAACTGGCGTCGGTGTCGGCGTGGACAAACGAGGCGTTTTCGTCCATCATGGCACCGCCCGATCTGGAGTTGCGGGTGATGGAGCGTATCCGGGCGCTGGGCTCGCCCAGGCAGGGGATGCGCCTGGCCTGGCTCACCATCGGGAGCGCCGTGGTCATGATGTTGGCGGCCCTCGGGGGTGTCTTCACGGCGGCTCTTTCGGTGCTGTGGGCGGTGGGGAAGGTTCTCGCACGGCTTGCCGGCGGGTTGCACATGACGCTTCTTCGCATGTGGTGGGGACAGGGCTGGGGGATCTTGATGACGGTACTTCTGGGGATCCTCATCACCTCGCTGTCTCTGGCCTTAATGCGTTGGCTGATGAAACAGGCTTGGGATCCCCGCCTCTCCACGCATCCTTGAACTCTGACAAAGTGGGTGTCCGATGATGCGCAAGCGGTTCAGGCGGCAGACCCGGTGGCAAGCGGCATGGTCCCTGGTGATGGCGGTCGTGTTCTCCCTTCTCATCACGGGGCCGGCACCGGTGTTCGCGGCGAGTGGAAAAGACGTGTTGAGCCGCCAGATGGTGACGATTCCACAGGGCGAGGTGGCGGAGGATGTCCTCGTGATTGGCAACGACGCCACCGTCTCCGGGGTGGTGTACGACAACCTGGTGGTGGTGGGCGGGGACATTCACCTGACGGGAACGGCTCGGGCCGGGGTCGTGATCGATCTCGGCGGCCACCTCACGGAGGACCCCGGAGCACACGCGAACGCGGTGTTCACGCTCAGCTTTCGACAGCCGTTTTTGAACAGTCTTGCCATTGGGTCGGCCCTCGTCGTCGCCGTCTGGTCGTTGCGACTCGCCCTCTCCGCCGCTTTGGTGGCGCTGCCGGTCCTGGTGTCGGTCCTGCTCCGCTCTTACCTCGACCGGCCGGTGTCTTTCGTGTCGCAGTCGGTGCGCCGCACGGGCCTGATGGGCCTCCTCGTCTCCGTGGTGTTCGGAGCGCTCGGCACGGTTGCCGCCATCACGGTGGTGGGTCTGCCTATCACCGCCATTCTTCTGTGCGTCTACGCGGGCATCGGGGTGGTGGGCCTCGGCGGGGTCTCCGCCTGGATTGGCCGGATGACGGTGTTTGGCGCACCTGAGCGCCCGCTCTGGTTGAGGACCCTGCTCGGTGCCACCTTTTTGATGGCGTTCGGGAACATCCCGATGGTCGGCCCAATCCTTCTCACCATCGCCTGGTGGGTGGGGGTGGGTGCCGTGACGATGTGGGCGTGGCGCGGATGGCGGTTCCGGAAAGCGAAGGGATGGGTTCAGTAGCGGCCCGCCGGGCACCCGTGTGAACTTGGAGGCCTGGCTGGCTGAAGCGGCCGGTCCGATGAAGATGGGCGTGAAACGATACGTTCTTGTGACAGCCACCCATTTCGGGTGGCTTTTTGTTTGTGATCCATTCAGCACCGGTAGGGTTTAGGCGATTTATGAAGAATTGTACATGGTAGATCTGGTGGGATACGGGGTGAGGGTCTTTGGCGGTCAAGTCCGTGAAGGTCAAGTTGATGGTCGGGAATCTCCCGGAGATCCGCGAGGGCATGTGGCATCTGCACGAGGCCATCAATGCCGGCGTTCGGTATTACACAGAGTGGCTGGCGCTGTTGCGCCAAGGGAATCTTTACAAACGCGGGGCGGATGGAAGACAGGAACTCTACATGACGGCGGAGCAATGTCAGGAAGAGTTGCTCCGGCGTCTGCGGGAGCGTCAGCGCAAAAACGGGCATGCCGGCGATCCGGGGACAAACGAGGAACTGCTCTCTGTTGCGCGGCGGTTGTATGAGTTACTCATTCCGCAGGCCGTTGGGAAAACTGGATCAGCCCAAATGTTGGCGCGCAACTTCTTAAGTCCCTTGGCAGATCGGAATTCTCGCGGGGCGACCGATGAAGAGGTCATCTTGTTGTTGAATGAATATGGATTGCGTCCATTATTTGATGTTTTTACAGAGACATACGAGCGCATAAAGTGGAAAGAGCTCCGTAAGGGACAGGGAGTGCGTGCCTGGGACCGGGATATGTTCCAACAGGCACTTGAACGGCTCATGTCGTGGGAGTCTTGGAATCGGCGTGTCGGCGAGGAATATGCAAAGCTGGTGTATCAACGGGATCGGCTCCAGAGTGAGCATTTCGACCGTCAAGAACACCTGGTCGCGCTCGTGAAACGGCTGGAGGCCGATATGATGGAGTCGTCACAGGGCTTTTCCGTAGAGTCCGCTGATGCGCATCGAGTCCGGAACCGGGCACTGAGAGGCGGGAAGGACATCATTGCGGAATGGATGAATGTATCAGATTCTGAACCCATCGAAGCGTTCATTGCGGTCATCAAGAGAAAGCAGGCAAAGGACCCACGCAAATTCGGGTCGTACGATCTATTCTGCAAATTGGCGGAACCGCAGTATCGGCCATTGTGGAGGGAGGATCCAAGCTTTCTAGAACGATGGGCCACGCGCAACGTGCTCGAACGCAAAATTTCCAAAGCCAAGCCTTTCGCGACGTTCACGAAACCGAACCCTTTCACAAATCCGGTGTGGACCCGCTTTGATAAACCCAATGGAACCAACATATTCGAATATAAGGTCGTGTTCGATCACTTTGGTCTCGGGCAGCACGCTGTCGAATTTGAACGTATGGTAGTTATGCAGCAGGGTGTACCTACAGAAGTCGAGAATGTTCGGGTCCCGTTGGCTCCCTCACGCCAATTTAACAGATTGCGGTCTGTTGAGGCCGGTTCCAGTGAGGAGATCAGCCTCGACGACCCCGCCGCCCCGGGCCCTTTCTGCGCCGAGTTTGGCGGTGCCAAGATACAGTACCACCGCGCCAGGCTCCAGCGGATCGGGCGAAACCAGAGGGGTTTCGAGGCGATGCTAACACCGGGATTGAGGACGGTGGCGGAACGGGCGGGGGACGTGTTTCTCAATCTCAGCCTGCGCGTGTCCAGCCAGTCGGAGGCCAGGGGTGAACGGCGCCCGGCGTATGACTCATTGTTCCGGATTTCGGAACGAACGATGCGTGTCACCGTTAGATATGACAGACTGGCCGAGTATCTCGAATCCCATCCGGATGACGGCACGCCGGGATCCGAAGGGCTTCAAAACGGTCTGCGTGTGATGAGCGTCGACCTCGGTCTTCGAACCGCGGCGTCCATTTCGGTCTTCCGCTTGGCGCGTAGAGATGAACTTCCACCAGCGGAAGACGGGAGATCGCCCTTTTACTTTCCGGTCCACGGTTCGACGGACCTGGTTGCGGTGCATGAACGTTCACATCTGATTCGGCTACCGGGGGAGACGGAGACCAAGCGGGTTCGTCAAATCCGCGAGGCGAGGATGGAGTCGCTCAATCGTCTGCGCGCCCAGCTGTCCCTGTTGCGCGCGATGGTCCGGCTCGGTGTGCCAGATGAACATGCGCGCAAGCGAAACTGGGACCGACTTTCCACGCATTTGGAGCGAGTCGACGCGAGAGTGCCCGCGGAGTTTCTGGACCGGGTCAGGGAGACGATCGCGATGTTGGAGCGGAAGTCAACGCTGACCGGAGACGCATGGACGACCATGGTCCAAGCTTCCGTCAGACCGTTGTGGCGGGCACTTGCAAAAGATGTTCGCGATTGGCGGAGGGCGGTTCGCAGCGGTGACAAGGTGAAGGTGAAAGGAAGGGCCATTGACGTTCCCGGTGGGCAATCCATCGCACAACTCGAGTATCTGGAACGGCAGTACCGCTTCCTGCGCAGCTGGAGCTCGTTCTCTGTGGAGGCGGGCCAGGTGGTTCGAGCCCAGCGCGATTCTCGTTTTGCGGTCAGCCTTCGCGAACATCTGGACAACGCCAAGCAGGATCGTTTGAAGAAACTGGCGGATCGCATCCTGATGGAAGCGTTGGGGTACGTCCACGTGGCCGACGGGCGCGGACCGGGAAGGTGGGAGGCGAAGTATCCTCCCTGCCAACTCATCCTTCTCGAGGAGCTCAGCGCGTATCGCTTCCATGAAGACCGGCCTCCCAGCGAAAACCGCCAGCTTCGCGTGTGGAGCCACCGAGGGGTCCTGGCCGAACTGATCAACCAGGCTCAGGTCCACGACGTGTTGGTGGGGACCATTCCCGCCGCCTTCTCGTCTCGATTCGATGCGCGCACCGGTACACCGGGTGTCCGTTGCCGTCGGGTTCCCGAGGCGGGAGAAGGAGTTCCCGTTTGGTTGAGTCGCTACCTGGAGCGGGAAAAGCTGGACTTGGAGCAACTTCGCCCCGGCCAATTGATTCCGACGGGGGACGGAGAGTTTTTCGTTTCCCCGCTCGGTCACGGTGCAGATGCTGGAATCCGGGTGGTTCACGCCGACTTGAACGCCGCGCACAACCTGCAGAAACGGCTCTGGGAAAACTTCGATCTCAGTGATATTCGCCTCCGCGGAGACGTGCAGCAGACCGACAACGAGGTGATCCTCGTGCCACGGCTGACCAACAAGCGGATGGAGAAGAACTACAAGAACCAGATCTTTGTTTCCGGCGACGGAAAGGCGTTCCATGCGATGGAGGGCAAGCGCAAGGTGAAAGGCCTCGGGAGAAAGGCGGAACAAGAGGAGTTGTCGGAAGACGAATTGGAGTTTCTGGCGGAGGCCGACGATGCACAGCAGCGTTCCATGGTCCTCTTCCGCGACCCGTCGGGTTGTGTCAACGGCGGCCGATGGACTGAACAGAAAGCGTTCTGGGGGGCCGTCAAGGCGCGCGTTGACAAACAGCTTCGTGAACACTACACCCTGTGCCCGTCCAGATGAGTGGTAGATTCGCAAGAGATTGAGTATAAGAGGCCCCTCGCCTGTCCGAAACTATGAACGAATGACCATCGGAGGCGAGGGGTGATTCTATTGGGTGCTGTGCCGATCCGCATGCTCAATGAACTGGCCTACTGCGAGCGACTCTATCATCTCATGCACGTGCAGGGATTGTTCGAGGAGTCGGTCGACACGGTGGAGGGAGCGTTTCAACACAGGCGGGCCGAACAGCGGCAACGCCCTTCCGACATAGGGCCGGACGCTTGGGAGGAGGCCCCCCAAAGTCTGTATCTCGGTGATGGGGAGCTGGGGATTGTCGGAAAATTGGATGCCGTTCGACGGAGGGACGATGGAACCTGGGAACCCATCGAATCCAAACATGCCAGTGCACCCCGAGAGAATGAGACGTTTCGAGTGGGGGATTGGGTGTTGGACGGGGGAGCCTGGCCGAACGATCAGATCCAACTGTGTGCACAGGGCCTGTTGCTTCGCTCAAATGGATTCCCATCCATATCCGGTAGAATCTTTTATCGGGGCAATCGTAAGACGGTTCGCGTGGCGTTCACCGAGTCGCTCATCGAATTGACCAAGTCGGTGATTCAACGAGCCCATGAGCTGGAAAACGAGCCGATGCCTCTGCCGCTGAAACAATCCAACAAGTGTTTTCGCTGCTCGCTCAACGCAATCTGCCTGCCGGATGAAACCCTGCACCTTCTCGGCTTCTTGGGAGAAGAGCATCCCGAGGCGCAAAGGGTGCGGGACATCGTTCCCCGACGGGATGATCTGGCGACCGTTTATGTCTCGGGGCACGGGAGCAAGGTTGGGAAGTCGGGGTTGGAATTGGTCATCTCGCAGGCCGATGGAGCGCGAACCACACTGCCGATGAAAGACGTGCGCCACATCTCGCTCTTTGGAAACGTGCAGATGTCAACACAATTGGTCCACGAGTGCTTGGAACGGGGAATCTTCGTCAGTTACCTGACGGCCGCCGGCCGGCTGCTGGGAATGGCGCATCCTGTGAATACCAAGAACATCCTTGTCCGACAAGCGCAATTCAAACAGTTCGATTTGGACGATATCCGCTTGCATCTCGCGCGCAACATCGTTCGGGCAAAGATTCTCAATCAGAGGACCCTGTTGCGGCGGAACGCCAGCGGGATCGACAAGCGAATATTGACAGACTTGAAGCGTGCTGCCGACAGGGCCGGTCGTGAGGAAGATCCCGGCGCGTTACTGGGGCTGGAAGGGTGGGCGGCGAAGGTTTATCTCGGATGCTTCCCTGGGATGATCAAAGTACAGGGGGCCCCCGACGGTGAGACCGTGATGAACGGACGCAACCGAAGACCCCCGAAAGACCCGGTCAACGCGCTGCTGTCCCTGTCCTACTCGCTTTTGGCGCGAGAAGTTTATGCTGCAGTTGCAGCGGTCGGGCTGGATCCGCTGCTCGGCTTTTATCACCGGATCGAACCCGGCAGACCGGCTCTGGTGTTGGACCTGATGGAACCGTTCCGGCCGTTGATTGCGGATTCGGTGGTGCTGAGGGTGTTGAACACGGGCGAGATCGGCTGGAAAGACTTTTATATCGGACCTGAGTCCTGCGCCCTCAAGGATCCCGGGCGAAAGGCGTTCTTCACAGCGTTTGAACGCCGGATGCATGAGATGGTCACCCATCCGGTCTTTGGCTACCGAATGAGTTATCGCCGGACTCTGGAGCTGGAGGTTCGGTTGCTCTCCAGATACCTGATGGGAGAGCTGCCGGATTACCGCCCCCTGGTGACGAGGTGATCCCATGCGCCGGTACGTCTTGGTCAGCTACGACATCAGTGACGCGAAACGGTGGAGACGGGTGTACAAGATCATGCGCGGACACGGGGTTCATGTCCAATACTCCGTGTTCCTGTGTCAGCTGACGGACCAGGACGAGATCACACTTCGCTACAACCTGGCGGAGGTAATCCATCCGACAACCGACCAGGTTCTGTTCGCACGATTGGGCCCCGTGGACTCCAAGAGATTGGAGAAGACGATCAGTTGTATCGGTCGGGACTTTGTGCCGTTGGATCTCAAGGGGTTGGTCTTTTGACATCTTGCAGAGTAAAGACGATGGAAGAATTGTGACGATAGGGTATTGACTGGTCCCGGCACATATCATATACTGAATTTGCCGATCTATAGGACGGCAGTTACAACGGGATGTGCCAATGCACTCTTTCCAAGAGTGAATACCCCGTTGGCTTCAAAATGACCGCCCGCCCAACGGTCCGACTTCGAGCGCCGGTTCAGGACAAAATTCCTGGGCGGCGCTCGAAACCATTGATGGGGCTGGAATTGCAGGTGCATGCGGCGTGAATCGACAGCAGATTTTGGTTCAAAACCTCACCTTGTTCAGGACCTGCTCGAAACGCATGCCTGAGATCCGTGCGTTTCAAGGACCGCGAGCACCTGCAGTCGGACCGTCGGGCGGGCGGTCTGAGAAGTGGCGCAGATACGTGGTGTTGTCGATCGCGTAGGCCTGCACGTCGGACCGTCGGGCGGGCGGTCTGAGAAGTGGCGCAGGTCCAGCACGGAAAAGTTCACGTTCCTGTCTGAGTCGGACCGTCGGGCGGGCGGTCTGAGAAGTGGCGCTTCTTGGAGTATGAGAGTTTCGGTGTATGGAAATCAGTCGGACCGTCGGGCGGGCGGTCTGAGAAGTGGCGCGCGGCGTCATCGGCGGGCTGCTCGGCGCTTTCGGGGGTCGGACCGTCGGGCGGGCGGTCTGAGAAGTGGCGCGCGATCCGCACATAGCGCACTGTGTTATCGGGCTGAGTCGGACCGTCGGGCGGGCGGTCTGAGAAGTGGCGCACCTTCAACTCCAGCAAGCAGGTGCAGATCGAGTACGTCGGACCGTCGGGCGGGCGGTCTGAGAAGTGGCGCCACTCACGGCGAACGTAAGCGCGCTGCACCCCGTAGTCGGACCGTCGGGCGGGCGGTCTGAGAAGTGGCGCTCTTGCTTCGGGAACCAGCGTCACGTGGTGGGCATGGTCGGACCGTCGGGCGGGCGGTCTGAGAAGTGGCGCGATACGAGCGATGAGGATGCCGCGGTCGGGGCACTGTCGGACCGTCGGGCGGGCGGTCTGAGAAGTGGCGCATATGTCTTAACACGTTCTCCTTGAAGTTGGACAAGTCGGACCGTCGGGCGGGCGGTCTGAGAAGTGGCGCATCTCAGGCCCGTCAAACGGTGACTCCTTGTCCACGTCGGACCGTCGGGCGGGCGGTCTGAGAAGTGGCGCCGCGAGAAGATCGCGCCGGGCGCATTCCAGCGCAGCGTCGGACCGTCGGGCGGGCGGTCTGAGAAGTGGCGCGTTGCCATTGACGACGGGTATCCAGTGCCGGGCGAGTCGGACCGTCGGGCGGGCGGTCTGAGAAGTGGCGCCGCTCCGCCACTAGGGTCAGCGCGCGGAACGCAACGTCGGACCGTCGTGTGGCCGATCCGGGAAGTGGCGCTGGTCCACAAACGGGGGGGAAAAAGTGAGCGAGAAACATCTGGGTGCGGTGCTGCTTGCACTCGCCGCCAGCATTTGGGGCGGTATGTATGTGGTCAGCAAGGTCGTGCTGGACGTCGTTTCCCCCATCGCGTTGGTGTGGTTGCGTTACGTGATTGCGCTCGTCGCTCTGGTGCTGGCCGCGTGGGTGACCAGGCAATCTTGGCGCGTCCGGTGGAGGGACGTGCCGTTGGTGGTTTGCATCGGCATCGTGGGGTACGCCATCTCGATTTGGACGCAGTTCCTCGGCACCAAACTGTCAACGGCGCAGATGGGCGCCATGATCACGTCGGCCACACCGGCCTTCATGGTGGTGTTCGGCCGAATCCTGCTCGGAGAGCGCATCACACTGCGCAAGGCGTGGTCCGTTGGGTTGGCGACGATTGGGGTGTTATTGATCGTCGGGATCGGCGGGATGGGCAGCATCGGCCGCCAACAGTATGTGGCCGGCGGTGCCATTCTGGTCGTTGCGGCCCTGACGTGGGCTCTGATGTCCGTACTGGTCAAACGGGTGCCCGTCGAGTACTCACAGCTCGTCGTGACGACGTATGCCATTTTATCCGCCACGGTGGCGATCACGCCGGTCGGCGTGGCGGAATTGCATGGATTCGGGGAGCTGTTCAATCGTCCTGTGCTGTGGGGAGGGATTCTGTACCTCGGGATCGTTTCGACGGCTGGCGCGTTCTTCCTGTGGAACAAGGGATTGCAGATGGTGGACGCGGCCAGTGGCGGCCTCTACTTTTTCTTTCAACCGCTGGTCGGGACCATCCTCGGTTGGATCCTTCTCGGGGAGCGGGTGACCCTCACGTTCTGGCTCGGTGCGGCGTTGGTGCTGGTGGGGGTGTTTCTCGCGGTCAAGGAGTGAAGCGCGGGCCACGTCTCGGGGAGGAACCCCGTCTGGGTATTGGGATGCCCCGCGCTGGACCGGGATCGAGCCAAGGATTGGCCCGTGATGGAGCGGGGCCGGCGATTGCCGCCTGGCCCCGCCTGCCTATCGGTTCGGACGGGCCGTCTGGGGTGGCGTTCAGATGACGAGATCGAGAAACTCCTCCGGTGTGATGTCCCCGAAGTAGTACTTCAGGTCCACCCCGCGAATGGCCTCGCCCATCTCGTCGACGGTGTATCGCCGGCCGACGAACCGGCGTTCAACGTCCTCAATCTCGCCCATGCCGAAGAAATCCCCGTAGATTTTGCAGCCCTCGATGATCCCGTTTTTGACGTTCAGGCGGATGTCGATGGACCCGATGGGAAACCGTTTCGACCGTTGGACGTTGAATTCTGGGGAACGCCCAAAGTTCCAGTCCCAATTGCGGTAGCGGGCCTCGGAAATTTCACGGATACGCGTCCAGTCGTCCGGGGTCAACCGGTATTCGGGGACCTGGTCGCCCCCGAAGATGTGGTGCAGCAACGTGGTGCGAAACTCGTCGATCGTCATGTCGCGGTCGAGGTAATCGCGAATGTTGGCCACCCGGCTGCGGACGGATTTGATGCCCTTCGACTCAATCTTGTCGGCTTTGACGGTCAGTGCCCTGGCCACCTCGTCGAGATTGACGTCGAACATCAGCGTCCCGTGGCTGAACATGCGACCGCGCGTGGTGAACTGGGCATTGCCGGAGATCTTCTTGTCGCCGACCTGGATGTCGTTGCGCCCCGTCAGTTCGGCAGGCACCCCCAGGGCGCGGAGGGCTTGGATGACGGGTTCCGTGAACCGGCGGAAATTGCGGAAGCTGTCGCCGTCGTTCTTGGTGATAAAGCTGAAGCTGAGGTTGCCCTTGTCGTGGTAGACGGCGCCGCCTCCGGACAGGCGCCGGACGACGTGGATATGGTGGTCATGCACGTATTTCAGATTGATCTCCTCGAAGGTGTTCTGATTCTTTCCGATGATGATGGACGGCTCGTTGATATAAAACAGCAGATAGGTCTCGTCGATGTCCAGATGGGTGAGCGCGTATTCCTCGATGGCGAGGTTGATGGTCGGATCGAACCCGCCGCCGTTGTCAATGAATTTCAAGGCGATGCCCTCCTTGTCGTGCAAAGCCCCTCCATGTCCCAGCAACACTCTAGCATGTCCGCGCACCGGATTCACGTGCGCCTCGTCACGTCCACGTCTTTGTTCACGGTCCGGTGGCCATCCCGCGCCGCCCTGGTGGACCCGTGCCACGAGGCGGTTTGACAGGGCCATTTCGCCGACTTACGATCATCGAGTGACTTGGTCACCGTTCGTCCGGAACCGAGGGGTTCCGCCGCGATGGATGCGACCACACGAGGAGGGATTCCGCGCATGAGCCACCTGTTCACGCCCTACACCTTGAAGGGATTGCAACTGAAAAACCGCATTGTGATGGCACCCATGTGTCAATACTCGGTCACGGCGAAGGATGGGAAGCCGAATGACTGGCATTACACGCACCTGACCAGCCGAGCCATCGGCGGGACGGGCCTGATTCTGATTGAGATGACGGACGTGGAGCCGGACGGGCGGATCACCGATTATGACCTCGGGATCTGGTCGGATGAACACATTCCCGCGTTCGCGCGGATCATCGACGCGTGCCACCAGTACGGCGCCAAGGTGGGCATCCAAATTGCCCACGCGGGGCGCAAGGCGGAGGACGCGCCGCAGCCGGTCGCTCCCTCGCCAATTCCGTTCGGTGGCCCTCCGTACAAGGTGCCGCGCGAGCTGACCACCGATGAGGTGAAGCAGCTGGTGCGGAAGTTCGCCGATGGTGCCAGGCGTGCGGTCCAGGCCGGTGTGGACACGATTGAGCTGCACGGCGCGCACGGGTACCTGATTCATCAATTCCACTCCCCGTACACCAACAAGCGGTCGGACGAATACGGGCGCGATCTCGCCCGATTTGGGGTCGAGGTCATCGAGGCGGTCAAGCGCGAGATGCCGAGCGACATGCCGCTGCTGATGCGGGTGTCCGCCGTCGAATACGTGGACGGAGGCTATGATCTGGAGCACATCATCGAGATCTGCCACCGGTACCGGGACGCGGGGGTCGATATGTTCCATGTCAGCTCCGGCGGAGAGGGCAAACCGGGGACGAGGAAACCCGGCAACTATCCGGGGTATCAGGTGCCGTTCGCGCGGGCCATCAAGGAGGCGCTGGACGTGCCCGTGATTGCCGTCGGGATGTTGGAGGACTACCAGTTGGCGGAGTCCGTGATCGGGAATGGAGACGCCGACCTGGTGGCCATCGCCCGCGGCATGCTGCGCGATCCGTACTGGGCCATCCACGCCGCGCAGGCGCTCGGCGTGAAACCGGAGGTTCCGAAACAGTACCTGCGCGCCTTCTGAGTCATGCGCGGACTGCATCCGGTGGTGTTTGTGACAGGGCTGGTGAGCCTGTTCACCGACCTGTCGAGTGAGATGATTGTGCCGGTTTTGCCGTTGTTTCTGACCGCGGTCTTGCACGTTCAGGCCGGGGAAATCGGGGTCATCGAGGGCATCGCGGAGAGCACCGCGAGCGTCCTCAAACTGTTCTCCGGCTGGCTGTCGGACCAAATGGGACGGCGAAAGCCGCTGATGCTCGCCGGATACGGGTTTTCGAATCTCATCAAGCCTCTGTTCGCGGTGTGCACCTCGTGGGGGCAGGTGCTGTTCATTCGGTTTGCGGATCGATTTGGGAAAGGGGTGCGCGGAGCCCCGCGAGACGCCCTGATTGCGGACGCCGCCACTGAGGCGGATCGAGGGCGTGCCTTTGGCTTTCACCGGGCCATGGACACCCTCGGGGCCGCCCTCGGTCCGCTGACCGCCTTTGCGGTATTGGCGGCGCTCCCGGGCCATTACCGGATGGTGTTCTGGGTGTCCGCCGTCCCAGGGGTCATCGCGGTCCTTCTGCTGCTGGTGTTCCTGCGGGAACCGCGAACGCCGGCGCCGGCACACCGAAGACGGGGGCTTCCCCGATTCGGCTTCCGGGCGCTGGGTGGCCGGTTCATGGGGTTCTCCCTCATCGCGGCTTTGTTTGCGCTCGGCAATTCCTCGGACGCGTTCCTCATCCTCCGCGCCCAGGACGTGGGCATGCGGGCGGAACTCATCCCGCTGGCGTATTTCACCTTCAACGCGACCTACGCCGTGTTCGCGATGCCCGCCGGGGTCCTGTCGGACCGGATCGGGCGGCGAGGCGTGCTGGTGCTCGGGTATCTCATCTTCGCCGCCATCTACCTCGGCTTTGGGGTGGTGACAAGCCCGGCCGGCGTGTGGGCGTTGTTCGCGGTCTACGGGTTGTACTACGCTGCGACGGAGGGGATTCAGAAGGCGTACGTCGCGGACCTGGTCCCGTCCGGGCAGCGGGGGATGGCGATGGGGACCTTCAATGCCATCATCGGGCTGGCCGCGCTCCCGGCGAGCGTCGTGGCGGGGGCGCTGTGGCAGGCGTTCGGGCCGTTGGCCACGTTCGGGGTGAGCGCCGTCTGTGCGCTGTTGGCCGCGGTGCTGCTGATGGTCTTTCGGATTTAGACGGTCTTTGGCTTTGCGTGGCCTTTGGACGTGCGATTTTATGGACATCGACCCGCTCCCGGCCGGTGCTCGGGGCATATCCTGAGACAGGCGAGAGGAGGGGATGTCGATGGACGGCGTGTTCGGAGGATTCACCCGCTGGGCGGTCGTGTTCCTCATCATCTATGTCCTGTTCATCCTTTTGGTTCCGTACTCGGTGACGACGTGCCGGACCGTGCCGGTGTACTGAACGGCGAAGGACCAGTCGAGCGACTGGTCCTTCGTTCTGTCGGCTGTCCTCTCGACTGGCCCCGCTGGGTGCATGGGTGACGGAGCCCCGGTTTCCAGGGACCGTGCAATCACCCGGCCTCGTCGACGGTGCGGCGACCGGCCTGCCGTTGCCACGAATGTCCCACCACCATCCCGGCGGTCGCACCGATGAGCCCTCCCAGTGCAATCCCCATGCCGCCCGCGTGAAACCAGGTGCACATCAGGGCAATTCCGGCGCCAACCAGGGATGCCACCAGGTGCGCCCGACGGGCGACGCTGAGGACGAGCAACGCCAGAAACAGGGCGGGCAGTGCAAACGACAGGTCGTGCGCGAGCCATCCGGGCGCCGCCCGGCCGATGGCTGCCCCCGCCACGGTGCCGATCACCCAGCTGGCGTAACAGGTGAAGGAGAGCGTCCACTGTCTGGCGGGGGTCGGCGGGGTGTCACTCCATCGGCCGCTGGTCACCGCGAACACCTCGTCCGTCAGCCCAAACGCCGCGATCCACCGCTTGGTCTCCGACCACGTGGAGAAGACGGGCCCCAGCGCCGTCCCGTACAGGGCATGCCGCAAATTGACGAGCAGCACCGTTCCCACGACGGCCGCCGACGGGGTCCCCGACGCGAGCAGGCTCACCAACATGAACTGCGCTCCGCCCGCGTACACGGCGACGGAGATGAGGATCGCCATCCAAAACGGCAGACGACACTGTATGGCAATCACACCGAAGGTCATCGCGATGGGCACGTACGCCATCACAATCGGGGCGGCGTCCTGGAGGCCTTGCCGGATGGCGACCCGATCCATCCATTTCACCTCGCAATCACCGCGTAGCACACCACTCCACACGCGACGGTCCACAGGAGATTCTTCGTGCGCCAGGCGACGAGCCCGGTCGGCACGCTGGCCAACAGGGCCGGATTCCGCCAAGGAGAGAGCATTGCGCCGTCCGGCAGGAGGAGCATCGGCCCGAGCATCGCGCCGAGGACCGCGGGCGTGACGTAGCCAAGCCACGCGCGGATCCAGTCCGGCCAGCGGACACGGCTGCCGAGGGAGAGGGACACCGCCCGGATCAGGTACGTGCCGAGTCCCACACCGAGAACGATGAGGAGCGTCCGAATCATCTATGGAGCCTCCCGCCGAAAAACAGGATGGATTGGGATAAATGATAACACACATAAAGCGTCCATCATCATCACCGCGATGGAGCTCGAATACCATCTACCGAAAACCCTGGAGAAAGGCGGATGGTCCAATGGAGGAGGAACTCGGCCGTCTGCGGGAATCGCTTGAGCGGATCCTGGCGTTGTTGCGGCGCTACCAGGCCACGCCGGATCAGGGGCATCCCATCGAGCGCCGCCTGCGTCTGGTCGTGGCGGAGGAGATATCGGTGATCCGCCACACCCTACGGATGCTGAAAACCGGGGAATCGGGCCCATGGGGGGGCGGAGGACGGACTGCGGGAGGCAGTGCACGAGGCGCTGTCTGTGCTGTATCGAGGCGACGAGGTGGCGCAGCGATACGCGCATTCCCTGGCGCGCGCGATGCGGTGGATGCAAAGTATGCCTCCGGAGCAGATCGGGGCCTTGGAGCGGGTGTTTCAGCAGGTGTTTCGGGAATACCGCCACATGGCACCCATCGTGCGGCGGCTGTACGGCGAGATGGAGAGCCGGTACATGGTGCCGTTTGAGTACAGACCACAGCGGGGGGCATGAGCATGGGGTGGGAGCGCGAGCGGATCGATCAAAACGTGTACAGCCAGGGTGAGGTGGACCGATGGGTGTACAGCACCTGCAACATCTGTTCCATCGGGTGCGGGTGTTACATCGCGGTCAAGGACGGAGAGATTGTCAGGATCAAAGGGAACGGGGCGCATCCGGTCAATCGCGGACGTCTCGGGCCGAAGGGGGAGAATCAGTGGCTCGCCAACCGCAGCCCGGACCGGCTGCTCCAGCCGCTTCTCCGGGACGCGACCGGCCGGCTGGTCCCGGTGAGCTGGGACCAGGCCATGGACACGCTGGTCGCCAGGAGCCGCGAGGTGCTGCGGCGTCTGGGCCCGAATGGCATCGCCATCTACTCGACGGGGCAGGGCTTCCTGGAGGACTACTACACCATTGCGAAGCCGCCCGTCGCCTCGGCACCACGCCGACTTTGGTCTCGACGACCCTGCAGGGCGCCTATCAGAGCGCGGACGCGACGGCGACCTGCGTCGCCATCAACAATCTCCATCTGATCCGCGGTCTCATCGGAAAGCCGGGGTGTGGGCCGCTTCACATGGCGGGACAGCCGAGCTCGTCGACCAACCGCACCGTCGGCGGCGTCGGGACGTATCCGGCTCATCGCAATCCATCCAATCCGAAGCACATCCAGGAGATGGCCCGGCTGTGGAACGTTCGCCCCGAGGATCTGGAGATTGGACCGGAGAAGGACATCGAGTACATGATTGACCAGATGGAACGCGGGGCGTTGGGGTTGTTTTGGAACATCCACACCAACCCGATGGTCTCGCTACCCAACCGCATGCGGGCGCGGCGGGCGTTCGAAAAGACGTTCGTCGTGGTGCAGGACTGTTTCTTGACGGAGACGGCGGAGGTGGCCGACCTGATTCTCCCCACCGCCATGTGGGGAGAGAAGGAAGGGTTGATGGAGAATGCGGATCGACGGATTCAATTGTGTGAAAAGGCGGTCGATCCACCCCCGGGCGTCCGTGCCGACTTTGACATCCTGGTTGACTACGCCAGGCGGATGGACTTCCGGGACAAGGACGGCCACCCGCTGATTCAGTACGATACGCCGCGGGCCTGCTTTGAAGAATGGAAGCGGGTGTCCCGCGGACGGCCGTGTGACATGTCGGCGATGACGTACGAGCGAATCAAGGCGCAAAACGGCATCCAATGGCCGGCCGACGAGCGGCGCCCGAACGGGACGCCGCGCCTATACACGGATTGGACGTTTCACACCGATCCGGATGACGCGCAATCCTACGGGCATCACCTGACGACCGGCCGCGCGCGCACGCGCAAGGAGTTCGAGGCGCTTGGCGCGAGTGGGCGCGCCATCCTGTACGGGCTCGAGTACTTCCCGCCGGCGGAGCGCCCGAATGCGTCGTACCCGCTGTGGCTGACCACCGGCCGGCTGGTTTGGCACTGGCACACGCGGACGAAGACGGCGAGATCGCCCCACTTGCACGCGGCGGCCCCGCAGGCATACGTCGAGATTCACATTCGCGACGCAAAGCGCCTGGGCATTCTGCCCGGCGAGTTGGTGCGGGTGGTCTCGCCCCGCGGGCGGATTGAGGTGCCGGCGCGGGTGGGGGATGTGGTTCGCGAGGGGGTCGTCTTCGTGCCGTTTCATTTCGGCAGTTGGGAGCGAAATGAGGCGGCCAACGACCTGACGGCCGACTTTGTCGATCCGATTTCGAATCAGCCGACCTTCAAACAGAGCGCGTGTCGGATTGAGAAAATCCGCAGGACCCACACGCTCGCACCGGGCGAAACGCTGGCGGACGTCGCCCGGCGCCACCGGCTGACCTTGGAGCAGTTGGCGCTCGCCAACCGCTTGATGCCGCCGTACCGCGCGGATGTCGGCACGGTGCTCGAGGTGCCGTCGATGGTCGACCCCGTGCTGCCGCCGTATCTGCCCTATCGGCCCATGAGCCTGTGGCCGCAGTTCCGGCACGCGGCCACGCCGGGGACGGGCATGGGGGAGGAGGATGGAGGGCGTGGCATGGAATAGGGGAAGTTGGGATAAGGGCAAAATCAGCCGGGAGGTGAAGCACATGAAAATGGAGGCGGTGCAGGAACAGCTTCGCCAGTGGGGCGAGCTCATCATCACCACCGCGGCCGGCGAGTCGTATGAGATTCATCTCGGTGACACCACGTTTGACCTGGACAAGCGGGTCATCCGACTGAGCACACCCGC
>NZ_JAIMAV010000041.1 GCF_023511815.1 Alicyclobacillus sp. | reverse complement strand
CCGCCTTGCCCTCCATCACCGGCAGGGCCGCCGCCGCGCCGATGTTCCCGAGCCCCAACACCGCCGTCCCGTTGGTCACGATGGCCACCGTGTTGCCTTTCGCCGTGTACTCGTAGACCTTCGATTTGTCCAGGTGGATCTCTTTGCACGGTTCGGCCACGCCCGGCGAATAGGCCAAGCTCAGATCCCGGGCGTTTTCGACCTGCACCTTCGGCTGCACCGCCAGCTTGCCGCGGTTCAGCCGGTGCAGTTCCAGCGCGTCCTCCCGCAACGCCATAAAACATCCCTTCTTCCCGTTTCTTTTGATGGGCCCCGATGCGTATGAATGGGCTCAGATGACCCCGGATGGCGCATCCCGGAGGGTGACAGGTCTCGCCGGCCAGAAGGGCGGCCCGCACCGGTCCCCTGTTGTCTGACATTATAGCACGTTTTGAAGGTTATGTACGGGAGGTGCGTGAAGAGGACGGAATCGGTGCCATCCCGGCCGTTGGCACGGTGTACCGGGTGGCCGCGCGGGCGTGCCGATGACCCCGCGGGGCCACCCTTGTCGTCGATGGGTTCAAGAGGCGTTGGCGAAGGCCCCCCGCGGGGGTGGGGGAATCGATGCCCCGCGGGGCTTTGCACACGTCGGGTGATTCGTATCGAATCCCCCCTGCAGATCCCTCCTGCCCTCAGTGCTCCTCGAGCATGTGCACCGGTACGTCCTGTTCCCGTTCCGGCTGATCCAATGGAAAAATTCTCGCCGTGTCACGCGCCGCGTCCACGCTCTGAATGTACACCCGGGTGCCGTTGTAGGTGACGTTCGCCATCACCGGAGATGCCGCAATCTCCTGTGCCCGTCTCGCGTCCACAGAGTCCACCTCCATGGTTTGTTCGATCCGCTTGGATAGTGTCCCCTGTCCTCTCGGCGCGATTCGGCACCCGGCCCAAACCCGGCTTCGCGGCCTACGCGAACCACCGTGCTGTCCTCCGGGCGCGATTCCCAACCTCGCCCGCGGAACCGCCTACCGCCTCGGCATCCAGCCCACCTTGGCGTTACCGATGCCGACGATCTCCTCCAGCGCCCCGATGAGCTCCGGCGTCAACGCCACCGACCACCTGGGTTGAAGCAGCCGCGTCCGGCGGCGCGCCTGGTCGTGCAGGGCAACCCGGACATCGCCCGGCTGGCGTCCGAGCAACGCCTTCACCCGATCCAGCACGTCCTCGGGGCCGGCCTGCGGATTGTATCGAATATAAAGCACCCGCTCCCGGGTCGTTTGCCCTTCCGTCCCGCCCCCGTCCGGCGGCGACACCGCCGATGCCCGCGCTTCCATCACCGGCCGGCCGAACCCAGCCCTCCCCAGGCCGTCCAGGTCCAACCCGAGCCCCTGCGACTGGCGCCCCTCGTCCGCCGCGGCGTACGCCTCCTCCAGCAGGTGCATCGCCGCCTGGCGGCTGACCCCCTCCGGCAAAAACGGCGCCAGCGCTCCGGCCTGAAGCAGGCTCTCCACCGCCTTGCGGTTGCAGGCGCGCGGATTCACCCGCTGCAGGAAATCCGCCAGGGAGCGGAACGGGCCGGCCGAGCGCGCCTCCACAATCGCCTCGACCGCGCCGCGGCCGACGTTGCGGATGGCGAGCAGGCCCGTGCGAATGCGGTCGTCCGCCTCCACCGTGTACCCGGGACCGCTGTCCAGGATGCTCGGCGGCAGCACCTGAATTCCGTGCTGGCGCGCATCGCGCACGTACTCCCTTGTCTTCGCGTCGTCCCCCATCGCCATCGTCAACAGCGCGGCCAAAAAGTCAGCCGTGTGATGCGCCCGCAGATACGCGGTGCGAAAGGCCAGGACCGCGTAGGCCGCCGCGTGGCTGCGGTTGAAACCGTAATCCGCGAAGCGGACGATGAGGTCGTACACGTGGTTCGCCACGTCCTCGCCGTAGCCCGACCGGACGCACCCCTCGACGAAGCGGGACCGCTCCTGATCCAGCACCTCGCGCTTTTTCTTCCCCACCGCGCGGCGCAACAGATCCGCCTGGCCGAGCGAAAAGCCCGCCATCCGCGAGGCGATCTGCATGATCTGCTCCTGATACACGATGACGCCGTACGTGTCGCGGAGAATCGGCTCCAGGTCCGGATGCGGGTAGACCACCGGCGCGCGGCCGTGCTTGCCGTCGATGTACGCCGGGATGTTCTCCATCGGCCCGGGGCGGTACAGCGAGATGACGGCGATGAGGTCTTCCAAGCCGGTCGGCCGCAGATCCCGCAGCACCCGGCGCACCCCCGCCGACTCGAGCTGAAAACACCCGTTCGTCTCGCCCCGGGAGAGCATCGCGTAGGTCTCCGGGTCGTCCTCCGGAATGCGCCGCCAGTCGATCGCCCGGCCGGTGCGCGCTTGGACACTCTCCGCGCACCGGTCAATCAACGTCAGGGTCCTGAGGCCAAGGAAGTCCATCTTGATGAGGCCGAGCGCCTCGATGTCCTCCATCGCGTACTGCGTCACCGGCACGCCGTCCGCGCCGGGCTGCACCGGCACCAGGTCGTCAAGGGGCATCGGCGCAATCACCACGCCCGCCGCGTGGATGGAGGTGTGCCGCGGAAACCCCTCGATGGCCCGCGCCGTCTCCCAAACGCGCCTGGCCTCCGGCTGCTCGGCCACCATCCGGCCGATGGCCGGGGCCTCCTCCAGCGCGCGGGCGAGGGTCATCCCCGGATGAGAAGGGATGAGGCGCGCGAGGCGGTCCACCACCCCCGCGTCCGCCTGCAGCGCCCGCCCGGCGTCCCGCACCGCCGCGCGCGCCGCCAGCGTGCCGAAGGTGCCAATTTGCGCGACGCGCTCCTTCCCGTAGCGCTCCACCACATACCGGATAACCTCGCCGCGCCGCTCGTACTCGAAGTCCGTGTCGATGTCCGGCCACGAGACGCGCTCCGGGTTGAGAAAGCGTTCGAAGAGGAGTTTGTGCCGCAGCGGATCGACATCCGTGATGCGAAGGGCGTACGCCACCAGGCTGCCCGCCGCCGAACCGCGCCCGGGCCCCGTCGAGATGCCGTGCTTATGCGCGAACCGGATGAAGTCGGCGACCACCAGAAAGTAATCCGAGAATCCCATCCGCTCGATGACGCCCAGTTCATACTCCAGCCGATCCCGCACGTCCTCCCGCAGCTCCCCGTACCGTTGCCACGCCCCCGCCTCGGCGGCCCGCCGCAGCACCCGGGCCGCCGGCTCGCCCGACGTCGGATAGCGGGGCAACAGCGTCCGCCCGATGGGCAGCTCCAGTTGGCACCGCTCGGCAATCTCGAGGGTGTTCTCGACAGCCTCCGGCAGCTTGGCGAACCGCCGGTTCATCTCCTCCGGGCTCGCGAAGTGATACAGATCCCCCGCGAGCGTCTGCGCCCCGGGGCCCGCCTCAATCTGCGCCAGCACCCGCTGCACGGCGGCGTCCTCCCGCCGTGCGTAGTGCACGTCGTTGGTCGCCACCAGGGGCAGCCGCAGCCCCCGCGCCGCCCGGACCAATCCGGGCAGGCCCCGCCGCTCCTCGGGCAGCTGGTGATCCTGCACGTCGATGTACAATCGATCCCTGGGCCACACCTGCGCAAAACGCCGCAGCCAGGCCTCGGCCTCCGCCTCCCGCCCGGCGGAGAACCATCGCAGCGGCAGCGACTCCCCCCCGCCCACCAGGGCGATGAGGCCGGATTGGTGATGAGCCAGCTCAGTGAAGGTGACGAACGGCCGTCGATCCCGCCGGTGCGCCCTCGTCACCAACCGCACGAGATTCTGATAGCCTTCGTAGGAGTCGGCGAGGAGGACCACCGCGTCCACCGGCGGCCCGCTCGGCCGGCCCTCCGCCAAGGCCTCGGCGTGCTCATCCGCGCCGACGGCGAGCTGCGCGCCGACGATGGGTTTGACTCCGGCCCGGCGCGCCAATTGGTGGAATTTCACGGCCCCGTACAGGGCGTTGGTGTCCGTCAGGGCCACCGCCGGCATCTCCATCTCCGCCGCCATGCGGACCAAATCCTCCAGGCGCAGCGCCCCCTCGCGCAGCGAGTACTCGCTGTGCACGTGCAGGTGGACGAATCCGGACCCGCTCACGACGCCCTCCCCCTTTCTCCGCCGCGGTCTACCTCGCCCCGGCCCCCGGCCGGCCCGGCGCGGCGCCCATTCACCGCTCCAGCACCTGCGTGGTCAGCATCGCCTTGGCGCTGAACTCCTGCCCGGTGTACACCTCGACGTCGACCTTCGCAAAGCGCCGCCCGAAATCGAGGATGCGGGCGCGCACCTCCAGCCGCGCGTCCACCGGCACGGGCTTCATGAAGTACAGCGTGACGTTTTCCACCACCATGTCGACCTTGCGGTTGCGCTGCAGGCAGGCGAGCGCGCAGTTCTCAATCAGCACCATCAATGGCCCGGTCGCGAGCGTCCCGGTGGCGCCGGTCATCTGCGCCGTGACGTCGCCGACCAGGGACAGCGTGCGCTCGTCGTGATGCACCTCCTCGAATCCGCGCAGGACGATGCCCTCCACCGTCTCGCTCATCTGCGGCTGCCGGCTCGTCAACTGCAGCGCGCGGATGACGTCCTGGCGGCTGAGCACCCCGACGAGTCGCCGGTTCTGCACCACCGGCAACAGCTCGATGTCCTCCCACACCATCTGGTGGGCCGCCGACGCGATGGGCGTCTTCAGCGAGACGGTGTGCGGGTTGCGCGACATCACCTGCTCCACCGGGGTGTCCGGCGCAACCTCCGCCACGTCGCGCGCCGTGACCATCCCGACGACACGCCCCTGATCGTCCACCACCGGGAATCGGCTGTGCCCGCTTCGCTCGGCGGCATCGAGATAATCGCGCACGGTGGCCTTTTTCGGCAACACCGCCAACGGTTGATGGCCGAGGACGTCCTCGACGAACACGATGTCCTTTTTGATCAGCCGGTCGTAGATGGCCCGGTTGATGAGGGTGGCCGTCGTGAAGGTGTCGTACGTGCAGGAGATGATGGGGAGCTGGCGTTCGTTGGCGAGGCGCTGCACCTCTTCCGACGCCGTGAAACCGCCCGTGATCAGCACCGCCGCCCCGTGCTCGAGCGACATCCGCTGCACCTGTTCGCGGTTGCCGACAATCATCAGGCTTCCCGGCTCGATGTACCGCACCGCGGCCTCCAGCTGCATGGCGCCGATCACGAACTTGTGCAGCGTCTTGTGCAGGCCGTCGCGGCCGCCGAGCACCGTGCCGTCGACGATGCCGACGACCTCCGCGAAGGTCAGCCGCTCGATGTGCTTCTTCTGCGGCCTCTCGATGCGAACCGTCCCAATGCGGTCGATCGCGCTGACGAGCCCCTGCAGCTCCGCCTCCTTGATGGCCCGGTACGCGGTGCCCTCGCTCACCTGCAGTGTGCGCGCGATGCCGCGCACGCTGATGCGCGCCCCGACGGGCAGGGATTCGATGTAGGACAATATCTGCTCGTGTTTGGTGCCCATGCCGTCCTCCGTCCCGCACAAGTCCATTCCCATTATACACCGTCCGCCACGGGGCCCGCCTGCATCCGCCGCCCCATTCCTGATACACTAGGTGGGAATCCCCGCCGTGATTGAAGGAGGGAAACGGCGTGCAGCCGCATCGCCTGCCGCACATCGACGTCAACGACGTGTTCCGCCCGAAAGGGCACTGGCTGTTCACCTACTCGGTCCGCATCCTCGTGATCCTCGTCGCGTGCCTCATCGGCGCCATCGGCGTCAACAGCTTTCTCGCGCCCGCGCGCATCCTGCCGGGCGGCGTCACCGGCGTCTCGCAGCTTCTGCACTACTTCCTGCACGTGCCCATCGGCACGATGTACTTCATCCTCAACATCCCGCTGTTCGTGCTCGGATACCGGTATCTCGGGAAGCGGTTCGTTCTGCTCACCGGGATCGCCGTGGTCGCCTTCTCGGTGTTCACCGACCTGGTCCGCCTCGGGTTCAATCTCCCCACGAGCGATCCGCTGCTCATCAGCCTGTACGGCGGCGTTTTGCTCGGCATCAGCTCCGGGCTCATCATCCGCGTCGGCGGATCCGCGGGCGGCACCGACATCCTGAGCCTCGCCATCAACCGGGTCACCGGACGCAGCGTCGGCGGCGTGTCCTTCGGGATCAACATGCTGATTGTACTGTTGTCCATGACCGTCTTCGGCGTGCAGGCCGGCCTGTACTCCCTGGTGTCGATGTTCGCCACCTCGCGCGTCATCAACACGCTGATGAACTTCCAGAACCGCAAGACCGCGCTCATCGTCAGCCCGCGCGCGCCCGAGATCGCCCGCGCCATCGGGGAGCGGCTCGGCCGCGGCAGCACCCTCCTGCAGGCATCCGGCACCTACACCAACGCCGCCACGGGGGTTTTGATGTGCGCGCTGACGCACTTCGAGCTGTCGGAGCTGCGCGCCATCTGCACCGAGATCGATCCGAACGTCTTCGTCTCCGTCCTGGAGACGACGGAGATTGTCGGCCACTTCCGCCGCCTGCCCGACTGAACCGAGCGGCGACCTCCCCCCTGGCCACCGCGCCCGCCGCGAGGTTTAGCGCCTCTCATTTTTGTCTATAACGAGACTGTAAAGACCAACCAGATGGTTGAAGGCCTTGGAAGGAGGGTCTCGTGATGAGACACATCCCATCGACCCTGGTGGCGTGCGCGCTCCTCATTATCCTCGCGTCGTGGCCGGCGGTGCAGGCGTGGGCGGAACTGGGCATCATCCAACACTACCTGTCCCACGCGCTCTACGGCATCGCGGGGTTGTTGCTCGGTTTACAGACGGCCTGGTGGGTGCACGCCGGGGACACCGTCGCGCAGGCGGAGGAGAGGGGGGTCAGCTCGTGAAGCGCACCGTGGGACAGGCGACCCTGTGCGCCTACATCGGCATCGTGCTGCTGTTGGCCGGGTTCTTCCCGGGGTTGCCGGACACCCTGCCCGACTATGAGCTCATCCACTCAGCCTGGCACGTATTGGTGTTTGTCGGCGCCGCCCTTTTGGTGTACGGCCTCGAGACACTGCGCCTGTTGGCGCGCCGCCATCGGCGGATGACATCCTGACCGGGATCATCCGTTGTCCGGATACGCCGGACGCCCGGGGGCATTCCCCCGCCTCCCCCAAGGGGCCGATCCCATCGGCCCCTGTTTCTCGTTCCATCCATTGTTCACCCCCCATGTTTGAAACCACACCACCCTCACACCGCCCAGGCCCTGTGCGAACCTATGAGTGTCTCGCGCGAGACGGCAGAAACGGAGGACGTGGCCATGACCAGACGAGCGTCCCTGGCAAAGGACAGGATCCTTGGCATCGCCGCCGCGGGCGCCATCCTGTTGCTCGCGGGCTGCGGCGCGCCGCACGCCGGCACCCCCTCCGGCACGGGGACCGGCTCGGCCAACACCACCGCGTCCGCCGCGGCGGACGGCGCGGGCACGGGCGCGACCGGTGAGGGGAGCGGCGGCGCGGCGAACCAAACCGGCGCCGATGCGACGGGCGGCGGAAACGGAGGCGGCGGGGCGACGGGATCGGCCGCCATCCCGCCATCGGAGGGAGACCTGGGGACGGACGGTTCCGCCCGCATCCCCGAGGCGCAGCAGAAGAAGGCGCAAGATTCCGTGAATCAGTTGATCAACGCCATCAACCAACTTCACGATTGAGGAGGGGTTCGTGATGTCGATTCGTTGGAAGCCGGCCGTCGCGGCGTGGATCGCCCTCGCCGGCACCACCGCGCTGTGGAGCCCGGGCGCGGCGTGGGCGGACGATCGGGCCGGCCACTACCTGGACATCGACGGGCGCGCGAATCTGTACAATCTGGCCAGCGGGCACGCGCAGGTCACAGGCGCCATCCAGGTCGGCCAGCCGGACGAGGACGGCCAGGACGAAGCGTCCGCGCGCGGATCGGTGAAGGTGGAGCTGGGAGCAAAGGGCGGCGGTGAGGATCTCGAGACCGCCCAGAGCGCCGCCGGGTCCCTGCAAAAGGCGGCGAAGGGCGCCATCCAGTCGGACCATCAGGCGGCTGTGCAGTCGCTCAAGCAGGCCATCGCCGCCCTGCACCAGAGCCAGCAGGCGGAGAGAGCGGCCCACCAAAAGCTGATCGCCGCGGCGCGGCAGTTCCTGCAGGCCCTGCGGGAAGCGGCCAAGAGCGGCGACACCCAGGCGGTGGACACCGCGACCCAGCGGTTGACGAGCATTCTGCAGACCCTGCGCCAGGCGCTTGGCGCGCAGGCCTCGGGCGACGCGGAGGCGAAGACTTCAAATCAGGCGCAGGCGCGCGGCGATCTCGAACAGGCCATCGCGGCCATCACCGCGGTGAACCAGCGGATGCAGGCGAAGACGCAGGCGATGCTCACCGCCGCGGAGCAGTTGACCGCGCTGACAAAGCAGATTCAGGCGTCCGGCCAGTCGACCTCCGGCGGCAACGTCACCATCACCGCCGCCCCGCCGGCCTCGTCGGGGAGCTGATTTCAGTTTCAAATGGCGCAAAACGGGTTCCGCGCAGGCGCCGGGTGCAGGCACTCCCATGCCCCGCCGGACGCTTTGGGCGGAACCCGTTCGTTTATTCCGGGCGGGCGGCCCGCACCCGCGCGGCCAGGGCTCTTGTGGCCGCCTCCGGATCGGTTGCGCTCATCACCGCGGACACCACCGCGATGCCGCTGGCGCCGGCCCGCATGGGTTCGGCGGCGTTCTCGAGGTCAATGCCGCCGATGGCCACCACCGGAATGCGCACCCGCGACACGATGGTGGAAAGTCCGTCGAGGCCCGTGAAGCCGGCGTCCGGTTTGGAGCGGGTGGGATACACCGCCCCGACCCCGATGTAATCGGCCCCATCGCGCTCGGCCGCCACGGCCTCCTCCACCGTCTCGGCCGACACCCCGATGACCCGGTCCTCCCCCAGGATCCGCCGCGCGTCCCGGCAGGAGATGTCGTCCTGGCCCACGTGCACACCGTCCGCGTCGACGATGGCGGCGACGTCGACGCGATCGTTGATGAAAAACAGCACCCCCGCCCGGCGCGTCAGATCCCGTAGCGCCCGGCCGAGCTCGACGAATCGGCGCCCGAGCTCCTGCTTGCGCCGCAGTTGCACGGCGGTGGCGCCGCCGGCGATGGCTCGCTCGACAATCGGCACAAGCGCCGCGCCGTCCGGGCGTTCATCCGTCACCACGTACACGCGAAGCGCTTCCCGAAGCCGCGCCGGATCCCGCCAACCGGTCCCGCTCACTCGGCCAGCACCTCCACTTTGGCGACCTCCTTCACATACGCGCCGTCCAGATGGTACAGGGCGTCGAACAACGCGGCCTGGAAGGTGCCCGGTCCCTGCGCCTTGTCGGCGGCCAGCTGGCCCGCGACATTGTAACAGGTCAGCGCCGCCACCGCGGCCTCCGCGTACGCCCTCGGTCCCTGGTCCCGATCCGCCACCGCCGCGAACGCACCCAGGATGGCCGTCGCGATGCACCCCGATCCCGTGATGGCCGCCATCAGCGGATGGCCGTTGGACAGCGCCCACACGCGCCGCCCGTCCGTCACGTAATCGGTCGGTCCGGTGGCGATCACGGCGCACCCCCGCGCCTCGGCGTAACGCCGCATCGCCTGCGGGAGATCCGACGCGGCGCCCTCGCTGTCCACCCCTTTGACCTGGCCGCCCGCGCCGATGAGCACGCCAATTTCGCCCGCGTTGCCGCGCAGCATGGCGAGCTTCACCCGCTCGGTCAGACGCCGGGCCGCCTCATCGCGGTATGGAGTGGCGCCGACACCGACGGGATCGAACACCACCGGCACGCCCGCTCCGTTCGCCGCTCGCCCGGCCAACTCCATGGCCTCCACGATGTCCTCGTCGAGCGTGCCCATGTTCAGAGCGACGGCTCCGGCGATGCGGGCCATGTCCGCGACCTCCTGCTTCGCATGCGCCATGACGGGTGAGGCCCCGATGGCGAGCAGCCCGTTGGCGGCCACGTTGGTCACGACCAGGTTGGTGATGTTGTGCACCAGGGGCCGTGCCTCGCGCACCCGGTTCAGCCATGCGGCCACATCCACACTCGTCGACATCTATCTTCCTCCCTCCAGGCGCTTCCAGCGCCCATCCGCCAGGCGGTACGCGCCGCCCGCGGTCACACCCTCGGCCCGCTGCGGGCGAACGGAGTGATCCGTCGGCCCGTGCCCGGCCCCCACATCCCAGCCGGTGGCCGAGGCGATGGCCTGATAAATGAACGCTTTCGCCGTCGCGATGGCCTCCGTCTCCGTCCATCCGATGGCGAGCCCCGCCGCGATGGCGGAGCTGAACGTGCATCCGGTGCCGTGCGTCTTGCGGCTGTGCACCCGCGGTGTGGCGAGATAGGTGAACCGCGCGCCGTCAAACACGATGTCCACCGCGTGTCCCTCGGTCTCCAGCGCGTCCCACGGCGCGTCCCGGAGCCACCGCTCCTGGCTGTGGCCGCCCTTGATGACGACCACCCGCGGCCCCATCCGATGCAACACCTCGGCGGCTTGATGGCAGGCCGCCCACGAGTCCACCGGGAACCCGGCCAGCGCCTCGGCCTCGGGAATGTTCGGCGTCACCACCCGCGCCAGCGGCAGCAGGCGCTGCCTCAGCGTTGCGACGGCATCCGCGTCGATGAGCGCCTCGCCGCCCTTGGCAATCATCACGGGGTCCACCACCAGGGCGAGTCCCTCCGCCCTCGCGGGTGCGGATGGGCCGCCGGGCGCGCTGGCGGCGGTGCCGGTCCCCGTGCGGGAGGCGGCGCCCGCGCCGGAGGCCGAGTCCCGGCCGGCCCCGGTGCCCGTTCGCGGCGCGGCGCCCAGGGCGGTCATTTCCTCCTCCAGCCGCCCGGCCACCACCCCGATGATCTCCGCACTGCCGAGCATGCCGGTCTTGATGGCGTCCGCCCCGATGTCGCCGAGCACGCTGTCCATCTGCTGCCGGACGAAGTTCGGATCGACATACTGGACGGCCTGGACCCCCAGCGTGTTCTGGGCCGTCAGGCCCGCCAGCACCGATGCCCCGTACACCTCGTAGGCCGCGAACGTCTTGAGGTCCGCCTGAATGCCCGCGCCCCCGCCGCTGTCCGACCCGGCAATCGTCAACGCCCGCACCACATGTCCCGTGTTGTCGATCCGCATGTCCGCCCCTCCCGCTGTCGCCTCGCGGACGCCCGCTTCCACCCGCGATCTTGTTCTTTCCACTTCGATTCGAAATGTACCGCACCGGGCGCCCCGTTGCAATGGACCTCAGCGGGCGCCTGCGGATGCGCCGCAGGGGGCGATCGCAAAAAAAAAATCACCTACCGACCGGTAGGTGTGCGAAAGACACGCAATTACAGGGGTTAGGTACAGTGCTACGAAACCCAGTATAGCGGGCGGAACGGTCGTTGACATGGGACCAGAGGCCTATCTTTATTTAAGTTCATCTTTTCAAGTCTGCAATCATTAATTCCACATATCCCCATACCCTCGAACCTAACCGTTGCACCGGGCGAATCACCCAATCGGGAACAGGTCGGAGGACAGGTAGCGCTCCCCCGTGTCCGGCGCGAGCCACAGGACCCGCTTGTCCGGCGTCAGTTCGGCCGCGATGCGCACCGCGTGGAAACACGCCGCCGCCGCCGAAGCCCCGACCAGAATGCCTTCCTCCGCCGCGAGGCGGCGCGCCATCATCTGCGCGTCCTCGTCCTCGATGAGCAGGACCTCGTCGTAGATCTTCTGGTTGAGGATCTTCGGGATGAATCCCGGGCCCGTTCCGGGAATCTTATGCGGCCCCGGCTGCCCTCCGGACAGCACGGGCGATCCCGCCGGCTCCACCACGTAAATCTTCAACCCGGGGATCTTCTCCTTGAGCACCTCGCCCGTCCCCGTGACCGTTCCACCGGTGCCTGCCGTCAGGACGAACACGTCGAGTTGCCCCTCGAAGGCCTCCAGAATCTCCACCGCCGTGGTGTCCCGGTGCGCATCCGGATTCGCGGGGTTCTCAAACTGCATCGGAATAAAGCTGTCCGGGATCTCCGCGGCCAGGCGATTGGCCTCCTCAATCGCCCCCGTCATCCGCTTCGAGGCGGGCGTGAGCACCACCTTGGCCCCGTAGGCTTTGAGCAGTTTGACGCGCTCCTCCGTCGCGTTGTCGGGCATCGTGATGATGCACGGATACCCTTTCGCGGCGCAGACCATGGCCAGGCCAATGCCCGTGTTCCCCGAGGTGGGCTCGACGATGGTGGTCTTGCCCGGGGTGATCTTGCCCTGCCGTTCGGCGACCAGAATCATGTTGAGCGCCGCGCGGTCCTTCACACTGCCGCCCGGGTTGAAGGACTCGAGCTTCGCATACACCCGAGCGCCCTTCGGGTCCGGAATTCGGTTGAGCCGGACGATGGGTGTGTGGCCGACGAGATCGAGAACGGAGTCATACAGCTTGTGATCCATACCAACACGCTCCTATTCATGTACCGTGACGCAGGTATCATACCACTCGGCAAAGCCGGGATCACGGATGGCGCGAATCTGCCACCGGACCGATGAGGATTCCGAACTTTTCCCCTTGCCAACCGTCCGGATTCATTGTAGATTATACCTGTAAGTTCACCCGGAAAACAGAGTTTTTTATCCGGGAATGAAACGGTTTCAATGCAAGCCGAATCACAAGGAGGGACTCCCTTTGTCCAACGCATTCGCCGATGCGCTCGTCTCCACCGAATGGGTGGCCGCACACAAGGACGATCCGAACGTTCGCCTGGTGGAAGTCGACGTGGACACCAGCGCGTATGATTCCGGCCATATCGAGGGGGCCATCGCGTGGAACTGGACCACGCAGCTGAACGACCAGGTCCGCCGCGACATTTTGAGCCGCGAACAGCTCGAGGACCTGCTCGGCAAGTCCGGCATCACCCGCGACACCCTCATTGTGCTGTACGGGGACAACAACAACTGGTTCGCCGCCTACGCCTACTGGCAGCTGAAAATTTTCGGCCATGAGAACGTCAAGCTGATGAACGGCGGCCGCAAGAAGTGGGAGCTGGAGGGGCGTCCGTTTGTCAAAGAGGTGCCGCAGGTCGAGCCCGTGACCTACCACGCCAAGGAGCCGAACTTCGGCATCCGCGCCAAGCAGCCGGACGTGGCCGCCACCATCGGGCAGAGCGGGGTCGCCCTCGTCGACGTGCGCAGCCCCGCGGAGTACACCGGGGAAGTGATTGCGCCGCCGGGCATGACCGAGACCGCGCAGCGCGGCGGACACATCCCGGGTGCCGTCAACATCCCCTGGGGGCAGGCCGTCAACGAGGACGGCACCTTCAAGTCGCCGGAGGAGCTGCGGGCGCTGTATGAGGGCAAGGGGGTCACGCCCGACAAGGACGTCATCACCTACTGCCGCATCGGCGAGCGTTCCGCGCACACCTGGTTCGTGTTGCGCGAGCTGCTCGGCTATCCGAAGGTGCGCAACTACGACGGGTCGTGGACCGAGTGGGGCAGCATGGTCGGCACGCCGATTGAGAAGTGAGCGTCATGGCCGAGCCCATCCGAGTGTCCGACCTGCCCATCGCCCTGCAGCTGTACGGCCAGGTGGCATCCGGTGAAAAACCGGACAAGGCCCAGGTCTTCTTCGACGCCGCGGTGCTCAACAGGTACCGGGAGTCAGGCGGATACCGCATCATCCGCACGAACACCTCCGGCCGCATCAGCAAGCCGGGAGGATGGAATCTGGATTTCGGCATCAGCGGTGAAGGAGACTCGATTCTGCACATTCCGGTCGAATCGCTGGTGCATCGGATCCCCGAGGCGGAGCGCGCCCACTGGTTGGCGCACATGATCTCTCTGCCCGTCAGCGCCAACTTTTTGAAGGGCCTCATCCGGCCCGGATGTTTGGACGACGGAGACATTCGAACCTGGTGACGCCCGTCCGCCCCGGCCCGCCCCGGGGCCTTGCGGCGGACGCACCCCGAGCGAGACGTGAAAATGGATGTGAAACGGCCAGCCACAGCCTTCCGAGGCGGGCTGGCCTCTTTGTTGATATCGGGATCGAAGGACGGGACACGGAAGTGAATGGCTCCCGAAACAGCGACCGGAACAAAACGCCGTCAGGTCAACGGGGCGGGATTGAACAGGCACAGGTCGTTCTGAATCCCCCACCGCTCCGCCCACGTCCGTTTCTTTCCACTCGCCACGTCGAGGATGAACCGGAAGATCTCCCACCCGACCTCCTCGATGGTTCGCTCACCGGTGGCGATGGTGCCCGCGTCGACGTCAATCAGATCCGGCCACTGCTCGGCCAGGGCGGTCCGCGTCGACACCTTGACCACGGGCGCCATCGCCAGTCCGTAGGGCGTGCCACGGCCCGTCGTGAACACGTGCACATTCATACCGGCCGCCAGTTGCAACGTGCCGCAGACAAAGTCGCTGGCTGGCGTGGCGGCGAAGATGAGCCCATGTTTCGTCGCCCGCTCCCCGGGCCCCAGCACATCCACGATGGCGGTGGTGCCCGACTTCGCGACGGAGCCGAGGGACTTCTCCACGACGTTCACCAATCCCCCGCGCTTGTTACCAGGAGACGGGTTGGCGCTGCGATCCGCACCCCCCCGCCGCAGATACGCGTCATACCACTTCATCTCGGCAATCAACTTTCTTCCGACTTCCTCATTCGCGGCCCGAGGGGTCAAAAGGTGCACCGCGTCCCGGACCTCGGTCACTTCGGAGAACAGCACGGTCGCCCCGGCGCGTACCAACAGGTCCGCCGCGTACCCCACGGCCGGATTGGCCGTGACGCCCGAGAACGCGTCGCTGCCGCCGCACTGCAACCCGACCACCAATCCGGAGGCCGGACAGGTGACCCGCCGCCGCTGGTCGAGGCGCGCAAGGCGCTCCTCCGCCATCCGGAGAATCTCGTCGATCATCGCCGAGAACCCCCGGTGATCCTGCAGCGAGGTCACGTTCCGCCCGGCATCCGGCGTCACTCGGTCGGGCAACAGCTTTTCGCATCCCAATCCAACGCCGAGGATCTCTCCTCCAAAATTCGGGTGCGACGCGAGATTGGCAATCGTTCGAATGGGGATGGCGGCGTCCGGGGCATCGATGGCCACGCCGCATCCGTACGCATGCGTGAGGGCCACCACGTCGTCCACGTTCGGATACTTCGGCAACAGCTCTTGCCGAATCCGTTGCACGGCGTGCTCCAAGACCCCCGTGACGCACTGCACGCTGGTGACAATGCCGAGCAGGTTGCGTGTCCCGACCCGCCCGTCGGAACCGCGATATCCCTCAAACGTGTACCCCTCCAACGGGGGCGGGGGTTCCGGGACGGCGGTGGCCAGCGGCAGATCGTCGAGGGCCGGCGGCTCCGGCATCCTCACGGCGGTGACATCCACCCAACTGCCGGCCGCAAGCGGGCGTGTCGCATAGCCGATGATCTGCCCATAGCGGATGACGGGCTCCCCTTCGGAGATGTCGGTCAACGCCACCTTGTGGCCCTGAGGCACGCGCTGATGCAGGCGCAAACCGGAGGGAAACACCGTCCCCTCCGGCAAACCGCCCGCATTGACGACAATCGCCACGTTGTCACCGGGGTGGACACGGATATAACGCGGGCCTTCAACCATTGAAGAGACGGATGGGGTCACACGGCGACACTTCCTTCATTCGGATTCGGTGGGCGGTGGCGCATCCTGTGACCGGAGCAGCTTCTGCCGGACGAAGTTCAGGTGGCGGTACATCTGTTGGAACGACTCGTACGGGTCGTGTTTGCAGAGCGCCTCGTAAATCGCCTCGTGATGCCGCACCGTGCGCTCCCGCTCGCGAATGCGGATCAGGCTGTCCGTCTTGGCGTGCGCCACCAGGAGCGAGTCAATCATGCCCTGCACGACCGGGTTGCGCGCGCTCTGCGCGATGATGCGGTGAAACTCCCGGTCGTGCTCCCCGTAGTTGTTGTCGGGGCTCTCCGCGATGTTGCGAATGGTCTCCTTCAGACGGGCCAACTCTTCGTCGGTGATCTTCTCCGCGGCGATGGTGATGAGCCCGAGCTCCAGCGCCATGCGCGCCTCCACCAACGCCGGGAGGTTGTCGACCGACAGGGCCAGCATGACGGAGAACGGCTGACTGCCGATCTGGTCGTTGAAATACGTGCCCCCGCGCGGCCGGCGGGTGATGATGCCGAGCGTCTCGAGGGCGCTGAGCGCCTCCCGCAACACCGGCCGGCTGACCTCCAGCTTTTCCATCAGCTCCATCTCGGTCGGCAACCGGTCGCCCGGCTTCAGCTGGCCGCTGCTCAACAATTGAATGATGCGATCCACCACTTGTCTCGACAGTGTGCGGCGGTTGACCGACTTGACGATAAGGTTCGCAGCGTCCCCCAAGGAGATCCCTCATTCCGATCGAGATATTCGGTATTAATGTAAGACAATTCCCGACCGGTGACAAGGTCAACGAACCATCGCGGGCCGCTTCGGATCGAATCGCCAGTTGGGGATCAGATACTGCATCGCGGCCGCGTCGTCGCGGGCCCCGAGCCCCATGCGTTGGTACAGCCGGTGCGCGGCCTCGACCTGCTCCATGTCCAGCTCGACGCCGAGCCCCGGCAGGTCGGGCACCTGGATAAACCCGTCGACGATGCGAAGCGGTTCCCGGGTCAGACGCTGCCCGTCCTGCCAGATCCAATGCGTGTCGATGGCGGTGACGTCCCCGGGGGCGGCCGCCGCCACGTGGGTGAACATCGCCAGCGAGACGTCGAAGTGGTTGTTCGAGTGCGATCCCCACGTCAACCGCCACGCCCGGCACAGTTGCGCCACGCGCACGGAACCCTGCATCGTCCAGAAATGCGGGTCCGCCAGCGGGATGTCGATGGCGTTCAGCTGCACCGCGTGGCTGAGCTGGCGCCAATCCGTCGCCACCATGTTGGTCGCCGTCGGCATCCCCGTGACGCGTTTGAACTCCGCCATGACCTCACGTGCGGAATACCCGTCCTCCGCCCCGCACGGGTCCTCCACGTAGGCCAGGACGTCGTGGCGGTTCTTACACAGCGCAACCGCCTCCTCGAGCGACCAGGCACCGTTCGGATCGAGCGTAATGCGTGCGTCGGGAAATCGCCTGGCCAGTTGCTCGATGGCCTCCATCTCGCGATGGCCCTCGAATACCCCGCCCTTCAGCTTGAAGTGGCGAAACCCGTACCGCGCGGCCGCCGCCTCGGCCAACTGCACCACCGCCTCGGGGGTCAACGCCGGTTCGCGCCGGATCCGGAACCATTCGTCGCGGGCGTCTCGCTCGTCCAGATAGGGCAGGTCCGTCCTGGTGCGGTCACCGACGTAAAACAGATACCCCAGGACCTCCACCCGATCCCGCTGCCGCCCCTCCCCCAACAGAGACGCCACCGGCACCTCGAGATGCTTGCCCAACAGGTCAAGCATCGCGGCCTCGACGGCTGTCATGGCGTGGATGGTGGCGCGTTGATCGAAGGTCTGCTGGCCCCGGCCCCCGGCGTCCCGATGGCCGAACTGGCGCTGAATGTCCCGGATCACATCGAGATACCCGCCGACGGGTCGGCCGACCACCAGCGGTTTGGCGTCCTCCAACGTGCGTCGGATGTGTTCCCCGCCGGGCACCTCGCCGACGCCGGTGTGCCCCGCGCTGTCCTTGAGCAGGACGAGGTTGCGGGTGAAAAACGGTCCGTGGGCGCCGCTGAGATTCAGCAGCATGCTGTCGCAACCCGCCACCGGGATCACGTCCATACGCTCGACGACCGGAGTTCTCCCCACGCGAAGCCCGGATTGCCCATCGGTTGCACCGTTGAAAACGTCTGTCCATACCGCCATTGCGATGGTCACCTTCTCCTTCATGTTGGGTCATGCGGTGTGCAGGGCGCGCATTCACAGGTCGGGCGACTCAACCTCCCACATGCACCGGGTGGGTGTCCGCCGCCGGCTCTCCCGGCACCTCCAACCGCTCCACCGGGCGCACGACGAACAGGTAGCACAGGGCGGCGATGATCACGACGGCGCCGATGAAAATGAACACGCCGTTGAACGAATGGGTGACATTGAGAAGGTAGCCGACCAGAATGGGAATCACAATCCCCGCCAGGTTGCCGGCGGTGTTGAACAGGCCACCGCAGAAGCCGATCAGCTTTTTCGGCGCCATGTCCCCGACCAGGCTCCAGGTGAGCCCCGCCAGGCCTTTGGCGAACACCGAGAAAGCCATGATGATGACGACGGCCGTGGTGGAGTTCACAAAGTTCGCGAGGACGATGACGCTGGCGAGCAGAAATCCGATGATGATGGGGGTTTTTCTCGCCACCCCGAGCGATTTGCCGCTTTTGAGCAACAGGTCGGAGATGTAGCCGCCGACGATGCCGCCCACAAACGCCGCGATGTAGGTGATGGAGGTCATGAAGCCGGCCTTGAGAATGGACATGTGGCGCGTCTGCACCAGATACGTGGGAAACCACGTCAGGAAGAAGTAGACGATGGTGTTGAGGGCGAACTGGGCGATGTAAATGCCGACCATCTGCCGGTTGGTCAACAGGAACCGCACCTGCCGCCAGGTGACCTTCTCCTGCCCGCGGACATTGGCCAGGCCGCCGCCCTCGACGATGTGATCAATCTCGGCCTGGTTCACGCGCGGATGATCCTTCGGGTCCCGCACGAAGATGAACCACAGGATGGCCAGGATGACGCCGGCAATCCCGGCGACGTTGAACATCGCGTGCCAACCGAATTTTGTCAGGATCCAAGCCATCACGGGCGTGAACAGCGCCAGACCAAAGTACTGCGCCGAGTTGTAGATCATGACGGCGCGGCCGCGCTCCTGCTGCGGAAACCACATGGTGGTCAGACGGCTGTTGCCGGGGAAGGACGGCGCCTCCGCGAGACCCAGCAAAATCCGGAGGATGAGGAGTACGAGGAAGCTGGTTGCGAATCCCTGGAGGAAGGTGCTGAGCGACCACACCAGAAGGCCCACCCCGTACACCTTCCGCGTCCCGAACCGATCCAGGAGCCACCCGCCCGGGATCTGCATGACGACATACGCCCAGCTGAACGCGGAGAGAATGACGCCCATCATCACCGAGTCGATGACCAGTTCCCTTTTCAAGGTCGGCACGGCCAGACTGATGATGGAACGGTCGATGTAGTTGACAGCGGTTACAATGAACAGAATCGTCAGGATGAGGTAGCGGACGTTGGTCCGTTTCTGAATCTCGCGCACCGCGGCGCCCATGGTCAGCCCCCCTGTGGAAGGATTTCAATTGCGCGCCTACACCCCGTATTCGGTCATTGCGAACAACAGCGCTTTGATGTAGCCGATGGAGTACGCGTAACCGATGTTTCCATACGTCCAGTGAATGCAGGTGTTCGGCCACCCCGGCCGGGTGGGAAAGTCCACGCCCTCCAGGATGGGGACGTGATCCGGATTGAGGCACCCGTCAAACCCGACGCGGCGCAGTTCGAGCAGGACCTTGAACATGTTGAGATCGCCATCGTCCAGCAGGGCTTCCTCAAACGCTTTCGCGGTGGGCAGACTGCCGCGGACATTCCGGAAGTGCACCAGGAAGATCCGCCCCCTGCGCCCGAGTTGGCGAATCTCATCGAGGACCAGGGCGCTGCCCCCTTCCTCGGCCCGCGTTCCCACGCAGTACACGTACCCGACGGACGGGCTGGGGAATGCGTCGATGACGCGGCGATACCCCAATCCGCCGAACAACGTGCCCGGAAGCGGCACATCCGACGGATGGATCCCCAACCGCACCCCGGCGTCCTCCGCGGCCGGCACCAGCCGGCGGTACGCTTCACAAAAACGTTCCCAGTGACGCCAGTACGCCTCCAGCAAGGCCTGTGCGTCCGCGGCTCCGGCGACCATCTCACCTCTGGCCACCATGCCGCCGCGGTGCACGGCCCGGTACTGGACGAGCAGCTCCGGATGGGTGTCCGCCGCAAAACGCTGCCGGGCAATCGGGATGCCCGCCTCGCCGAACACCTTCAGCGCCATGACGGCATTCTCCAACTCCCGCTCGGCGTCCGGCTCGTTTCGCATGTACGCCGCCGACAGATCCGGCAACGTCACCCGGTTGATGTCCATGCCGTACGAGCGGATGCGGCGCTTCAGACGGAGCAGGGCATCCAGGTCGGGGTACCCCTCTTCCTGGACACCGGGGAACGCCGAGCCGTCGCCAAAGTCGATGCAGTCAACCCCCAGTTGCGAGAGTTGGCGCAGGTCCTTGTCCGAAAGATCGGTCCGGTATGACGTGATGGAGATCTTCAGCCGAGCCACCCCCTCACACCCGGATTCCATCCGGCGGATATTGGGTCATGGCGTGTTCGATGATGCGGGCCAGAGCGCGGTGATGCTCCTCCTCGACCGGCGTCAACGGGGCCCGGACGCTCCGGTTGACGGGCAACCCGACAATCTCCATGCCCGCTTTGATGAGCGCGACCGCGTATCCCTTGCGCTGCCTGCGGATCCGGTGGATGGGCAGGATCACCTCCCGATACAGTTCATTCAACAATTCTTGGTTCCCTGTCGTGAGCGCGTGATAGAAAAGCCTGGATATATGCGGTAAATAGTTGGACAGGGCGGAGGAATAGGAACGGTAGCCGATGGCGTAATACAGCGGCATCGTCACCTCGGCGAAGGGCATGCCGTTGAACCACTCGAACCGGCCGCCCAGTTCCTGCGTGAATTCGATATTGAGCTCCATGTTGCCATATCCGTCTTTGAACCCGATGATCTGAGGAACCTCCGCCAGGGTGCGGACGGTCTCGAGGGTGAAGATGGCGTTGTCGCGTTGATAGATGATGGCGCTCAGCTCGGTGCTCTCGGCGATGGTCCGAAAGTAACGGACCAATCCTGGCTGCTCCGCCTGCACGAGATACGGCGGAAGGATGAGACAGCCGTCGACGCCCGCCTGTTGCGCGATGGCCGCCAACTCCAGGGCGTTTGACAGATTCCCGCCGACGCCGGCGTAGACGGGCACCCGGCCGGATGCCACCGATACCGCCGTCTCCAACATGGCGCGGTACTCCTCCCGGCTCAGCGCGTGGAATTCGCCTGACCCGCACGCCACGAAGATGGACTTCAACCGATTCTCCACGAGAAACGCCACGTTGGCGGCCAGGGCCTCCAGGTCCAACCGGCCCTCGGCATCGAACGGCGCCACGGGAAACCCGTGAATGCCCTGCGGAAATGCGCGTCGCTGTTCCGTCACTCTGGTCCTCTCCTTTAGGCATTCCCTCAGTGTGGGTGTGCTCCATCGACCCACGCATGCAATATGACGTGTTTCTTGTCGTATTGTAATACAATATTCTTGTATGCACAATAGAAACGTGCGAAAAATCCCGCACGTCCGGACGCAATCGGGGAAGGTGGATTTGGGGCCGAGCACAGGGTAAACACGTGCGCGTGGCTCAGGGGTACGCCGGGGATGTCGGGGCCTGCGGAGTGTGAAAGAGGCGGTGCCCAGCGGACACCGCCTTCATGAGTTGCCGTTGGTATGGGGACGAGCCGTCGCAGAGCAGCGGGAGGGCGTTGTGCCCAAGTGGGGTAAACGCGCGGCGCGGCGGCCCCTGTGTTGAACGACCGAAACCGGTCCGCGGTGCGTCAGCCCCCCGCCAACAGCCGCTCAATCTCCTGGGCCGCCGGCTCATCCTGGGCGATGAGCAGAAGCGTGTCATCGCCCGCGATGGTGCCGAGCAGGCCCTCCACCTCCAGGCTGTCGATCACGCTGGCGATGGAATGCGCGTTGCCGGGCAGCACCTTGAGCACCAACAGGTTGCCCGCGCGCGCCAGCGACACGAACACCTCGGTCAACCGGCGGCGCAGCGTGTCCAGCGAGGCGACGCTGGCCGTGATGGGGATGGCGTACTTGTACCGGCCGTTGGACCCCACCACCTTGATCAGCTGCAGCTCCTTGATGTCTCGCGAGATGGTCGCCTGGGTGACGGTGAACCCCGCCTCCTCCAGCGCCTGCACCAGCTCTTCCTGGGTTTCGATCTCGTTCTGGCTGACGATCTCCTTGATCTTCATGTGCCGCTTCTCTTTGAGAGAGATCCCCGCGGTCACACCCATCCCTCCACCTGGGTCATTGAATCCGATGGGCCACCTGGAGCGGCCAGATCACAAATTCGGCCTTGCCGATGAGGTACGACCGGGGAACGTACGTGTGTTTCCAATACCGGCTGTCCTCCGAGATGGACCGGTTGTCGCCCAGCATGAAGTATTCCCCCGCCGGCACGTGATACGGCCCCCAGTTGCCCGTCGTCGGTTGATCCAAATACGGTTCCTTCAACGGGTTTCCGTTCACATACACCTGGCCGTCGTGGATGCTGATGGTGTCCCCCGGCATGCCGATGATCCGCTTGACGAAGATGGTCGACGGATCGTCCGGAAACCGGAACACCACCACCTCCCCGCGGTACGGCTGGCCGAATTCGGTCGCCAGATGGTTGGTCAGGATCAGACAGGGATCCAT